>CAMBMU010000017.1 GCA_945868725.1 Spirosoma fluviale | reverse complement strand
CCAAAAAATAAGGAAAACTTACAGCATGAGAATCCTGGTAGTAGAAGACGAGCAAGGAATATCCAATTTCCTCAAGCAAGGCTTGGAAGAGGAATCCTTCGCTGTCGATGTAACAGACAATGGGAAAGTGGGTTTGGAACTTGCGCTCTCTGGAAACTACGATTTACTCTTGCTGGATTGGATGGTACCTGGCATGAGTGGCGTCGAGCTCACCCGTCAGTTCCGCAAAGAATTCCCATTTACCCCCATTATTTTTCTGACTGCCAAAGATACGGTGGATGAAACAGTATTTGGGCTTCAAAGTGGTGCCAACGATTACATCAAAAAACCTTTTCACTTTGAAGAACTCTTGGTTCGCATTCGGGTACAAATGCGAAGCCGAGAGCAGGAAGCAGAAAAGCTTGTGTTGGGCCCCATTACCTTGGAACCAGAAAAACACCTGGTTCTTCTGGAAGGGAAGGAAGTGGCGCTTACTCAAAAAGAATTTGCACTGCTCGAATACCTAGTACGGAACAAAAACAAAGTATGCCGACGGACACGCATCATCGAGAGTGTGTGGGACATTCACTTTGACTACAATACTGGGATCATTGATGTGTTTATCAATTCCTTAAGAAAAAAACTCCAACTCAAGAAAGGGGAGGATTACATCCAAACCATTCGTGGGGTAGGATACATGGCCAAAGATCGATGAATACTTCCTACAAAGAACGGATAGCTAGAAGATTGACCTGGGTGACGGCCCTGATCTTTTCCCTAGTGTTTTTGATCATTTATCTGGTAGCCAACTATACGGTTATCCGCAATATTGATCGGGAACTTCAACTTGAGATTGATAAACACAAAGAGGAAATATTTTTAGTCGATGGAAAAATCCGTTTTCTCCACATGGATGAGTGGGAGGAGATGGAACATGCACAGATTCAGTTGAACCCAATTTTTATTGAAATCGTAGACATGGAAGGAAATTCCATGGATAGGTCCCCCAACCTGAATGAAAACTACCTCAGTTTTTCGCCCGAAAAATCAGAAAATAAGGAGGCATGGACTCAGAAAATAGGTTCCCGAGAGGTGCGACAACGGCAAATCCCTCTTTTCAATGCAGGAAAGCAAGAGGGATACCTCTTATTAGCCAAATCCTTTGCTGATGCACGTGAGCTTTTAGATAACCTACGCAATGTCTTGCTCCTGATTTATCCCTCAATCTTAATTTCCTTGTATTTGACCATGAGGTATTTGGCAGGGAAAAGTATTGAGCCCTTGGAAAAAATTAGTCAAAAGACCAATCAGATTACCCAGGAAAATTTAAATGAAAGGATCCCTGAAACGGGTGCTAACGATGAAATAGGGCAGCTTTCTCGCTCCATTAATAATTTGCTAGGCCGCCTCGAGCAGGCCTTGCAGCGAGAGCAGCAATTTACCTCGGATACATCTCACGAATTGCGGACGCCTCTTGCAGTGCTGAGAGGCACCCTAGAAGTATTGATTCGTAAGCCTAGAACTGCCGAAGAATACGAACAAAAGGTGAAAACTGCCCTCGGAAGTATTGACCGAATGAGTACCATGATTGACCAATTGTTGGCTTTGGCAAGGGTAGAGAATGGTAAAAACCTGGTAAAAGAGGAGTTGGAGCTCATTGCCTTTTTAGAAGAGTTGGCCGATCAATTTTCTCTAGAAAAGCAACAGAAAGTAGTTTTTCAATCCTTGTTGAGCCTGCCTATTTATGTGCGAACCAATGAAAAATCCTTAGAGATGATTTTGGGGAATCTTTTGGAAAATGCTGTCAAGTACTCTCAAGCTGGAGATGAAGTGTTTCTACGCGTAGGGAGAGAGAAAGAAGCATTTATTGAAGTAGTTGACTCGGGTTGTGGGATTGCTACCGAGCAATTAGATCAAATTTTTGATCCTTTTTTTAGGGCACAAGAAGCCTTGGATCGTGGGACTCCAGGTACAGGTTTGGGTTTGGCTATCGTAAAAAAACTTGCCCAAGAGTCGGGAATTCAACTCTCCGTCCGAAGTGAAATAGGCAAAGGAAGCACCTTTCGCCTTGATTTTAGTGCTATTTCTTAAGGAAACCTTAAGAAAAGCCAAAGCCATTGCTAAGGTTCAAATGGGAACTTTGTATTCCATCCTAAACCTGGAGACATGCTTGACCGGATTATACAGTGGAGTATTTCACATAAATTCATCGTTGCCCTGTTTATTGCCGCATGGGTTGGATTTGGGTTGTATGCCTTAGCCAACTTGCCAATCGGTGCGGTACCTGATGTGACCAACAACCAGGTTCAAGTCATTACGACCTCTAGAAACCTGGCCACAGAAGATGTAGAGAAATTTCTTACCTATCCTATCGAACTGGAGATGGCCAACCTTCCAGGAATCAAGGAGATTCGTTCCATTTCAAAGTTTGGTCTTTCGGTGGTGACCTTGGTATTTGAGGAGGATTTAGGTACCTACTTGCCTAGGCAATTGATTGCAGAACGCCTCAAGATCGCTGAAGAAAGAATTCCAGCAGGATTTGGCAAACCCTTTATGGGTCCTATTTCCACAGGACTTGGAGAAATCTACCAATACATCATCGACGTCAAGCCTGGCTACGAAGACCGATACAGCATCACTGACCTACGTACGATTCAAGACTGGGTAGTGCGCCGCAACCTGTCCGGCATCGAAGGGGTCATCGAAGTCAATACCTGGGGAGGCTACCTCAAAGAGTACGAAGTGGCCATCAATCCAGAACGACTCAAGGCCATGGAAGTTGATTTGGCAGCCGTATACGCTGTCTTGCAGCAAAACAATTCCATTGCTGGAGGCAGCTACATTGAAAAAACCAACGAGAGCTTTTTTATCCGTGGGGAAGGTCAAGTCAAGAGTTTGGAGGACATCGAAAACATCGTGGTGGAGCTCCGCAATGGAAGCCCCATTTATGTACGAGATCTGGCTGAAGTAAAGTTTGGCTATGCCAACCGATTTGGAGCCATCACTGCCAATGCCCAAGGAGAGAAAGTGCTGGGACAGGTAATGATGCTCAAAGGGGCCGATGGCAAGGGAACTATTGACCGAGTTAAGGCAAGGATTGCAGAAATGGAGACTACTCTTCCAGAAGGGATTGTAATCAACGGTTTTTTGGATCGCTCCGAACTCATTGATCGCACGACCTTCACAATCGTGGAGAACCTAGTTTTAGGCTGCCTGATTGTTGTGTTTGTGGTGGTATTGCTGCTGGGAAATTTTCGCTCTGGGCTGGTCGTGGCCTCAGTTATCCCCTTGAGTTTGCTGTTTGCCTTATCCATGATGTACCTGTTTGGAGTAGATGCCAACTTGATGAGTTTGGGGGCAATTGACTTTGGTATCATCATCGATGGCGCAGTTATTATCGTAGAGTACATCGCTTACCAGTTTAGCAAGTCATCGGAAGCTTTCGTGGGGCTCACTAAACAAGAAAAGCAGGTTGAAAAAGATAAGATTTCCTTCACTGGATCTTCTAAAATGATGCATTCGGCGATTTTTGGGCAGATCATCATTATCATTGTCTTCATTCCCATTCTCTCCCTTTCAGGGGTGGAAGGCAAAATGTTTCGTCCCATGGCAGAGGTATTTAGTTTCGCCTTGATCGGAGCCATGATCTTGGGACTTACCTATGTGCCAGCAGTCTCTGCAATTTTTCTCAAATCGAGCGTTCCAGGCCCCAAAAATATCTCGGTCCGATTACTACATTTTTTAAATCAAGTCTATAAGCCGGTATTGCATTGGGCTTTGGACCACAGCAAAGCAGTACTGATAGCTGCAGGAAGCCTTCTAGTAGGCGTTGCTTTGATTTTTTCAAGCATGGGTTCGGAGTTTGTACCCACCTTGGACGAAGGAGATTTTGTAATTCAACCGTTTTTGAAGACAGGAACTAGCTTGACCAATACGGTAGAGACCATTACCGAGATGGAGCGAATTCTTATGAAATTCCCTGAGGTAAAGCAGGTAGTGACACGTATCGGAGCAGCCGAAATCCCAACCGATCCCATGTCCATGGAGGAGAGTGATGTGATTGTGACGCTACATCCTCCCAGCGAATGGACCACTGTAGAGACCAAGGATGAGTTGGCAGAGGAATTTAAAAAGGCTTTGACGGCGATTCCTGGTCTAGATTATGAGTTTACCCAGCCTATTGAGATGCGCTTCAACGAGTTGATCACAGGAGTGCGTGCTGATTTAGCGATCAAAGTGATTGGAGAAGATCTGGATGTATTGTTGCAGACGGCAGAGGAAATTGAATCCGCTATCCAGGGGGTAGAAGGAGCGGCAGACATCATTCTTGAAAAAGTAGATGGGCTCCCTCAGATGAAAATCGAATACGACCGCGCCAAAATCGCGAAGTATGGATTAAATGTAGCCGCCATCAACCAGGTAGTTACCATGGGCTTTGCGGGGCTCAGTGCAGGAACAGTCTTTGAGGGGGAAAAACAATTTGAATTGGTAATCCGCTTTGATAAGCCTTTTCGAAAAGACATCGAACATCTCGAGAATGCAGCCATTCAGCTACCCATGGGAGGAAGCATTCCCTTGTCCGAATTAGCCAAAATAACCTATACCAAGGGACCTGCAAAAATTTCGCGTGATAACACCCAGCGCAGGATAGTGGTGGGTGTCAACGTGCGAAATCGAGATCTTCAATCTGTGGTGGACGACATTCAAGCGATTGTAAAATCCAAAGTCACCATTCCTGAGGGATACCGAGTGGATTACGGAGGGCAGTTTGAAAATTTGCAACAGGCCAGAAATCGACTCTTAATCGCAGTTCCTGTAGCGCTTATCCTAATTTTTGTGTTGCTGTACTTCGCTTTTTCTTCCGCTCGAGATGCCTTTATGATTTACACAGCGATTCCGTTTTCTGCCATCGGAGGAGTGGTATTGCTTTGGCTTCGGGATATGCCTTTCAGTATTTCTGCTGGTGTAGGATTTATAGCACTCTTTGGTATTGCTGTTCTCAACGGTATTGTGATGATTGAACATTTCAAATCCATGGCTTCTAGATTTACTTCCCTACGCGAACTGGTGACTGTAGGTGCTGCTGAGCGCTTGCGTCCTGTGCTCTTGACTGCTTCGGCAGCAGCCTTAGGCTTCTTGCCGATGGCGCTATCGGGCTCAGCTGGAGCAGAAGTGCAGCGACCACTTGCTACTGTAGTGGTTGGAGGACTTATTTCAGCTACCCTGCTAACCTTGGTCGTACTGCCAGTACTCTATGTCTTGTTCAATTCTGATAAAGCCAGCACTCTTCACCTTCCTAAAAAAGGGGTATTGGTTCTCTTATTCTTACTTTCTCCTCTTGCCTTTTCCTGGGCGCAGGAAGCCAAGGAAATGACTTTGGAGGAAGCACTTTCTATTGCTGAAAAGCAAAATCCACTGTTGCAAGCCTCTCAGAAGCGACTGGAGTCGGTACAGGCATTGACCGGTACAGCCTGGAACCTAGGGCGAACGGAGGTCTACCATGCTCAGGATCAAAACGATATATCTGAAAATGGGGTTTTTAACAGGGTATGGGGCATACGACAGGGACTAGAATTTCCGACTATCTATGCTACGCAAAAGAATTTTTTGAAAGCTGGTCATCGTCAGGAAGAGTTGCGGTTAGAGATGGATGTTCGTGCTTTAAAAAAACAAGTAAGCGCAGTCTTTGTCCAGGCACAGTATTGGATGGAATTAGAGAAGAGGCTTGGCTATTTAGATAGCCTGTATGTTTCCTTTGCACGATCGGCAGCGAGGCGTCTGGAAATGGGCGATGCTACGCTGCTTGAAAAACTAACTGCAGAGAGTAAGCAAAAAGAAATTGGACTTCGTAAATCGGAGGCTCAAACTGAAAAAAAGAATGTCTTGGTCCAGTTGGCTAGCATTCTCCAATGGGAGGGAGAGCTCGCCGTATCCCAAAGTCCCGTAACATTAACTAGACCGGGTACGCAAGAGGGTCACCCAGGATTTTCTTGGTACGAGGCAGGCAAGCAACAAGCATTTTACCAAACTAGAGTAGAGCAGCAGACCTTACTTCCAGATGTGAAGGTCAATTTATTTCGAGGAACCAATCTTGCTGCTGGGTCAAAGATTTATCCCGGTTTTGAAGTAGGTCTGGGAATCCCACTTTTTTTTGGTGCTCAATCGGCCAAAATTAAATCTAGCAAAAGAGTACAGCAACAGCTGGAGCTAGAGGCAGTTAGCTTTAGGTCGCGTTTGGAAAGCCAAACTTTCGCGCTCCAATCTACCTTGGATCAACAGCAGGCTGTGATCCGTTATTATGAATCCGAGGGGATGCAGCTAGCAAACCAGTTGCGTGAGCAGGCTATTCGCTCCTTTGCAGAAGGAGAGATTGACTTTATCCAGTACGTACAACTTATCGAAAACTCCCAATCTCTTGAACTGCAGTACCTTCAGGCCAAGCGAGATTATTTACTCAATCAACTCGAACTTATTTACTTCACTATCTCATGAAATCAAGAAGTGTTTTATTCTCAATAAGACTTATTCTAGGATTGTTTTTGATCGCTTCGTGCTCAAAAAACGATTCTTCAGAAGCAGGCATAGAAGTGAACGAAGTGACCGAGCAATCTACTGAAATTGAGCTGACGGAAGCGCAGTTTCAAACCATGAAGATGGAGTGGGGCCCATTGCATACTGGAGAGTTTTCAGAGGAAATTGCTGTGCAAGGAACGGTCCAAATTCCGGTAGAAGGGATGCGAGAAATCACGACCTACTTTGGAGGGTATGTCCAAGACCTGAAATTGATTGAAGGGCAGGAAGTCCGGAGGGGTGAAGTGTTGTTTACGTTGGAGAATCCTGATTTTCTTCGTTTGCAACAAGATTTTCTCGAAATAAATAGTCAGCTGGCCTATCTCAAAGCAGAATGGGAAAGACAAAAGACCTTAGCGCAAGAACAGATTTCGGCGCAGAAAAACTTTCTAAAAGCTTCGGCTGACTATGAAGCGGCTTTGGCTAAAGCGCAAAGCTTAAAAAAGCAATTGGCTATGATTGGAATCAATACAGATGGGTTAACGCCAGCTAACATGCGGAGTAAAATTACAGTTCCCTCTCCGATCTCGGGATTTGTTGTGGAGGTAGTGGCTGTCCCTGGTCAGTTTTTGCCTCCAGCAGCAAAGGCCCTTGGCTTGATCAGTAAGGAACATATTCATGTGGAGTTGGTACTTTTTGAGAAGGATGCAAGCAAGGTTCATATTGGTCAAGTAGTTGAATTTACCAGTCCTGATCGCCCGGATGAGGTGATCAAGGCAAAGATAAAAGTTGTGGGCAAGTCCATCAACGACCAGCGACAGATCAACGTGCATGCGGACCTAATCGATGAGAAGGAGGAAGCAAAATTGACTCCAGGAATGTTTTTGCAAGCAAGAATCCAGCTGGATCCCCAACGGTCTTTGGCTGTTCCTGAAGAATCAATCATTGAAGTAGGAGAGGAGCATTACATTTTGGTTCAGAAATCAAAAAGTGCAGGCGCCTTCACCTTACAAAAAATCAAGGTAACTCCTGGAGCCAAAGGCAAGCATTACCGAGCAATCTCCACAGCCTCAGCCTTAGATTCCACAGCCGTGGTGTTGGTTAAGGGAGGATTTAATTTGCTGTAAAAAAAGGCCTTACTTCCTTTAAAAATAGGGTTGAATAGGATGCTGCTGGTTTTTCTTTAGTAAGTTGGCGTTTTAATCAAATTTGGATTACCATTTCAAGCATGTTCCATCCCTTAAACAATCCCATTTGGTCTGCCTTAAATTCAGGCTCTGCCTCCTTTGCCTATGGCAAAGGAACCGCACGGTTTATAGACCGAAGGATTGGGTTTTTTGCAGGACTTCCACTTTACGATAACGAACACCTAGCCGAGCTGCATGCGGAGATGGATTCGGGCATGCGGGTGATTGTATTCACCCCTGGATTTTTGGATTTGGATTCGATGTGGAAGGTACGCAATGACAATGCCTTGCTACAAATGGTCTTCGAAAAGCCTTCAATCAACTTGCCCCTGGATTCAAACATTCGGGCACTTGGTGCGGCAGATGTCCCCGATATGTTGGCATTAACCCAGTTGGCTAAGCCTGGACCATTTTTAGAAAACACGATTGATTTTGGAGGGTATTTCGGATATTTTGTGGAAGGAAGGCTTGTTTCCATGGCGGGAACCCGGCTGGCGGCAGGTCCCTATACCGAGGTAAGTGCAGTTTGCACGCATCCAGAATTCGTAGGCAAGGGATTGGCAAAACTTGTCTTACCTCATGTTATCCAATTTATTCATCAGCACCGTCAAATTCCTTACCTCCAACTCTATCCTGACAACCTACCTGCCTACCGATTGTACCAAAGATTGGGATTTGTGGAGCGAGCAAACCTACGCACCTACTTACTGGAAAAATAAGAACCAAACTCTGATTTTTATAAAACTGTTATCAATTGCCTGATTCTTTCCAATTTCATTCCTAATCAAATTAATCTCGGTAGTATTGGCTTTTTTACCATTTTTCCGGAGGGATATTTCTATTTTAAACACCCTTTTTAAGTCGATAATCTTCGATTAATCCATCAAGTTTGGGTTTTAGCTTTCTGATTTGGGTTAACCTATAATTAATTCATGTATTGGTAAAAGAGGGTTAATAGCTAAAGAACAGAGATGCTTTAGATTTGTATTCTTGATTTAAAAATTCAAATAAAATTTTACTGACACAAAGGCATCCATTGGAAGATATGGTCCAGATGCGATCACCACAGGTGTATGGTGGGATATCAAGTAGGTCTAATCACCACATAAAAATTAAATATGCTATGATCAAGCACATAATAGTAATTGCTCTTGTTTTTGGTTTTTCCTTCGGGCTATCTGCTCAAACGAAAACGACTAAAACAGAAAATATTGTATTTATAACGTTGGATGGATTGCGTTGGCAGGAATTGTTTAAAGGGGCGGATTCCCTTTTGGTGAATGATCCCGAGATGATTAAGACTCCAGGATCTCTAATGCAAGAATTTTGGGATGCTAATCCGCTTAAACGAAGAGAGATGCTATTCCCATTCCTTTGGAGTACTGTTGCCCAGAAAGGGCAGCTTTATGGGAACAGAGCTTATGGAAATAATGTCGACAATAGCAATAAAATGTGGTTTTCTTACCCAGGTTACAACGAAGCATTAAGTGGCTTTGCCGACGATGCCCGCATCAACTCCAACGACAAAGTCAACAATCCCAACGTCACCTTTTTGGAATACCTCAATCAGATGCCTGCCTACAAAGACAAGGTGTTTGCCTTTGGAAGCTGGGATGTATTTCCTTACATCGTAAACGAGGAGCGAAGTGGGGTCCCTGTAAATGCTGGATTTGATTTGGCAGAGGGGCCCAACCTAACTCCGGTAGAGCAAACAGTAAATCGCCTACAACAAGAAATCAGAGGTCCTTGGGAAGGAGTTCGCTTGGATCCATTCACACACCATTTTGCTTTGGAGACCATCAAAACGAAGAAGCCTAGGGTAGTGTACATCGCCTATGGAGAAACGGACGATTGGGCACATGATGGGGAATACGATCAATACCTCTGGTCAGCCAAGCAAACAGACAAGTACCTCCAGGAGATTTGGGAAACTTTGCAGTCAGATCCTTTTTATAAGGACAAAACTACCTTGATTGTGAGCGTAGATCATGGAAGGGGGACTTCTAAGACGAGTTGGAAAAGCCATGGCGAAAAATTGCCAGAAGCAAGCCAAATCTGGATGATTGCCATGGGACCAGATACTCCAGCTTCTGGAGAAATGAAAATTCAAGGGCAGTGGCATTCTTCCATGATCGCTAGAACGATATTCCGACTATTGGGACTGGAATATCCCGATGCCAAGGCTGCCCAAGAGCTGCATATGATCTTAGGGAAACCGAGCATAAACTAAGTTAGTATACAGCTGTTCGTTCCTTGATACCAAAAACATATTTCTGGAGGGAGGCATTTTATCAAATCCACGAAAAACCTTGACTTGAAGGGGATGCCTTCTCTTCAAGTCAAGGGCATTGGATTCCCATCCTACAGCTCTTTTGGTTTTTTGTCAAGAAGGAGGAACTCATGGACGACCACCTCAGTAATGAGTTTTTTATCTCCATTTTTATCCGTGTAACTCCGGTTGGTCAATTTGCCCTCCACCGCAATTTCTGAGCCTTTATCGGTAAATTTGGCTAGGTTTTCCGCAGGCTTATCCCAAATCACCAGGTTATGCCAAATGGTTTCTTCTACCTTCTCTCCCTTTTGGGTCTTGTAGCTTTCATTGGTGGCAAGTGACACATGACCTAGGAATTTGCCCGACTCGAGCTGCTTGAGATCTACTTTGGCACCCAAGTGCCCGATCAACTGAACTTTGTTTTTTAATGCATTCATGTAGTAAAAAATTGAGGTGAAACATGACCAATCCTACAGCGGATTAGATTTAAAAATTAGTACGCTAAACTCGAAAATAAAAAATTCAAAAGCTGCGAGATAAGTAATTAAAATCGTTTAAAAACGCTTTTAATCAAAATAAAAAGAGGATTGGAGGTTGGTAGAATCGGTAAGAATGGGCCTAAAATGAACTAGCTCTGCCGCTTTCCTACCCAATACATCAAGGATCCAATGCCTATAAAAATCGCCGTCATCCAAATCGACCGCTCGCTCACTTGCAGCATGAGCCAAAGGCATGCCCCAATTCCCAAAATGGGGATTAGATAGCCACCCTTTAAGATAAATCGTCCCTCCCCACGAAACTGAGATCTGAGTTTGGGTATAGCCGCACAACTCATGCCATACAAAAATAATCGGGACAGCACGGTCATCGCAGCCAACACCTTAAACGAACCAAAGGCAGCCAATAAAAAGGCAGCAATACCAAAAAATACGACCGAATTAGCGGGAGTTAAATACCGGCTGTGAACCTCTCCAAACCAGCGCGGAAGTGATTTTTCTAAGGAAAGGGCATAGGTCACTCGGGTAGCGGAAAACATAGAACTGACCAAGTTGGCAAGTACCGAAGCGGCCACGCCTACCATCAACACGATAGCGCCGACAGGCCCAAAAAGACTTGCTGATACATCCAATAAGGGAGTTTTAGAGTTGGCAAGATCGGGCAAGGCAGCCTGAGATACCAATTGGATGACCATATACAAGACAGCAACAACGGCCAATCCGAGCAACAATCCCAAGGGCATGTCTCGCTCTGGGCGCTTGGCTTCACCAGCTGGGACTACCGCTCCCTCGAAACCAACAAAAGCATATATCAAGAGCAAGGCAGCAGCTCCCAAATTTTCTGAGGCTGGAATGGAACTCTCAAAACTGGGAATCACTTCCGAACCCAAAAGGATAAACCCTCCTAGCGGAAGGAGAATAAGTACAGCAAATTTGATGACTGTAAACAGGGTCATGGAGCGTATCGATTCGATCGACCCGAGCACATTGATCACACTCAGTCCCACACAAATCACCGCCAAAGAAATAATCCTTCCCGTACCCGTACCTGCCCCAGCAATAAAATAAGCAATGGAATCAGTAAGCAGCACCGTGTTGGCAGAGAAGGAAATCAACCGTGCCAAATAGTACAACCAACCCCCTTGGAAACCTATAAAAGGGCCAAATGCCAAGGTGCCATAACGGATAGGACCACCCGTACCACGGAAATAGCTTCCCAGCTCTGCAAAACACAAAATAATGGGTAAGATCAAGAGCGCACAAAACGCATAGACCAGCACACTGTATTCTCCTGCCAAAGCGGCTGCGCCACTAGGAAGTCCAAAAATTCCTGCGCCAATCAAGCCATTGACTACCAACATCCAAATACCCCAAAGCCCAAGATTTCGAGGGAGCTTTTCTTCAGAGCCAGATGTAGCAGGTGGGGATGGGGTCACTTAAACCGGTTTTACGCTTGGAAATTAAAGAAAAATGGAGCTGAAAAGAGGGAGATGTGCTTTTTGAAGCCCTTATTTCTTCCAGTCCAGCACTTCCATGCTGCTGAGTTCAGGTCCTCCACCTCGATTGGCAGAACCGGCATGAACCCAGATTTTTCCATTTAAAAAGGCGGTGCCAGTGCCGTGTCGACCCTGTAGTAGGTTGGGTAACTTGCTCCAAGTATTGCTTCGGGTGTCGAGGACTTCTACCTCTGCATGAGAGGTTCCTTGAGCGGAGCTTTCTCCATTCATGACCACCAAATAGGGACCAATGCCCAAATTGGAGTTTCCTGCACGCAGCGTGGGCAGCTCGGTTTCCAAAGTGGACCAAGTTTCTGTCTTAAAATTAAAAACATCCACCTCCTTATTGGTTAGCTCGAGCACCTTGCCAATTTTGGCATAGGAGGTTCGTCCCCCCGCGAGGTAAAGTTTGCCATCAACTAAGGCAGCACTGACATGATCTCGCGCTCTTGGTGCACTCGGTAGGGATTTCCAAGTTCCTGTTTTTGGATCTAGCTCATCAAACCAGCGTACAAAGCCATCGAAGTGCCCGTCCTGGATTCCGCAAACCATGTATATTTTATTTTGGCGAACGACTACTCCTGCAGAACCTCGCTCCCTGTTTTTTGGAAGTGCAGGTCCCTCTCGCCAGGTTTTCGACTTGGGATTGAAAATCAAAATATTTGGTATTGGAGTTTCATGCGGATAATTGCCCGTCAACGCCCCTACAATCCAGAGTTCATCTTGAAAGGAAATTGCCTGAAAATGGTGTATTTCCATCGGAGCATCTGCCAGCTTGACCCAAGTGTTGGTTTTGGGATCAAATTCCTCTACAGGACGAGCTCCCCGACCACCAACTGCATATAGCTTGCCTCCAGAAGCAACAAAAGAACTTTCGTGTCGAGCACTGGCCTCGGCTTTTGCAGGTACAGCAGTCCAAAGGTCCTGAGCTTCCGCTTGAAGGGAGCCTAGAAAAAGAAAAACTAAAAGGTATCGTAGCATGGAAATAGAATTGAATTAAGTATCCAAGTTAAGAAAAGATTTTAGTGTTATTTAATTATCCGCAATCTCACTAGTAGCTTAAAATCTAGTTGAATTATTGCGGATAATCGTCGACAGACGACAGTCCACAGCTGATCTAAATGAACTTCAAACCTTATTTGTCTTTGGTTACTGGTGACAAAGTGGGTAATCAGATTGTGTTAAAATAAATAACCTATCCAAGCTAACTAGTTGCTCTAGTTAACCTATCCTTACTTGATTACTTATTTTCCAAAATCCAAAATCCCACGGATGGCGTTGATTTCTTCCATTTCTTTTTTCAATCCCTCGCCATCTTCGGCTGCGATTTTTTCACGGAAGGCACTGAGATTTGCAATATATCCATCCAAAGAAGCCAAGACATTCTCTTTGTTTTCAATAAAAATGGGAGCCCACATGTCAGGGCTAGATTTGGCAAGGCGAACGGTGGAGGAAAATCCAGACCCTGCCATATCAAAAATATTTTTCTCGTCTTCCATTTTTTGGAGTACGGTTTTGCCCAACATAAATGAAGTCAGGTGGGAGAGATGGGATACATAGGCCAAATGGCGATCGTGTTCTTCGGGATCCATAAACCGAAGTTTCAAGTTCAGGGCATCAAAGAAACGATAGGCTTTTTCCTTCAAGTGAAGGTCTGTTTTTTCCATTTCACAGAGAATCATCACTTTTCTATCCAAAAGCTCTGCATTTGCTGCCTTAGGACCAGAATACTCAGTTCCTGCGATGGGGTGGGCAGCGAGGTACTGGGATCTTTTGGGGTGCGATGCTACCAAACTGCAAAGTTTTGCTTTGGTAGATCCCAAATCAAAGACCAGGGTACTCGGGCCGACTTGATCCAAGGTCTTGAGAAGTAGCTCTCCCAAGCTGTTGGCTGGGGTAGCTAAAATCACCAGATCTGCATCCGCATCGGGTAGGGAAGCCTCTTCCGCGATGATACCTAATGCAAGTGCATCTTGGAGGTGCTGTGGATTGGTATCCTGACCAGTAAGCTGGAGGTTTGGAAATTTTTGTTTGGCAGCGAGGGCAAAGGATCCTCCCAAGAGGCCTAATCCAATCAAATGTATTTTTTTCATGCTAGCTTATAGGTTTGATGCGGTTAATGGCTTCTAAGATTTTAAACTCTTGGAGGCAAAGAGAGATTCGGACATAATCGTTTCCCTCCGAACCAAAAATTTTTCCAGGAGTAATGAAGATGTTTTTTTCATAAAGTAACTGGTCAACTAACTCCTCTGCAGAGCTGCCCGCAGGTACGCGGCACCAGACAAATAGGCCGGTAGCTTCTCGGTCATAGCTCAATCCCAAGTGATCAGCAAGAGTCCAAACCAACTTACGACGGGCAGTATAGATTTCATTTTGTCGGTCAAACCAGCCTTTTTCGAGTGAAAGGGCTGCAATTGCACCTTTTTGAAGTCCCAAAAACATGCCCGAATCCATGTTGGATTTGACCTTTAGTGCAGCTTCAATCCATTCGGCTTTTCCGCAAAGCATGCCCACACGCCAGCCAGGGATATTGAAGGTCTTACTGAGTGAGTTGAGTTCCAAGCCCACCTCTTTGCCTCCTGGCAATGCCAGCAAGCTTTTAGGGGAGGGGTTTAAAATATGGCTATAGGGATTGTCATGTACCAGTAAAATAGCATGCCGCTTTGCAAAGGCAATAAGCTCTAAAAGTAGTTCCTTTGAGCCCGCGGCTCCGGTAGGCATATGCGGGTAATTGATCCACATCAATTTTACCTTTGTTAAATCCAGTTGTTCGAGTTCCTCCAAATTGGGGCGCCCCTGCCTGCTCAAATCCAAGTTGTAGTAAATCGGATTTGCCCCAAGCAATTGGGTGACTGCTGTGTAGGTGGGATAGCCTGGATTGGGAATTAGTACCTGATCTCCTGGATTCAAAAAGGCCATGCTTACCTGAAAAATTCCCTCCTTTGAACCCATCAAGGGAAGGATCTCAGCATTGGGATCCAGCTGCACTCCAAATGCATTTTCATAATAGGTAGCCATTGCCTCCCGCAATTGTGGTATACCTTGATACCCTTGGTACCCGTGGGCCTGCTCATTTTCAGCCGTGAACTTTAAGGCTTCAATCACGCTGCGGTCGGGTGCTAGATCGGGTGAACCAATTCCTAAATTTAGGATTGGCTTTCCTTCTGCGATCAGGCGATTGACCTCCCGTAGCTTGGCAGAAAAATAGTATTCCTCTACCCCTTGAATCCTGTTTGCAAATCCCTTCATCCTTTTCTACTCTTATATTCTCCAAAAATCTTTAATTCACCATATTCCGTTTTCATTTGCTCCACAGCTTCGTGGTAGGCCTGCTCGGCAGCAAATTCCGCATCGATAAAAAAGGCATAATCCCATGGCTTGTCCATCAAAGGAATGGATTGAATTTTACTCAAATTCAGGTTTTTGTCCGCTAGCATCGTCAAGAGCTTTGCCAATCCACCCGCCTCATTGCGGATGGTAATTTTAAAGGAAACCTTGTTGGGGGCCTCCTTGCGTTTTGATTTTTCTTTTGTTAGAAAGATAAACCGGGTGAAATTATCTTGTACTGTTTGAATATGTGGTGCTAGAATCTCTAATCCATAGGTTTCAGCAGCGATTTCGCTAGCAATGGCTGCGACCCCTCGCAGTTTCTCCTCCTGGATGCGCTTGGCCACTGAAGCAGTGTCTAAGTCATCAATCAGTTTAATTTGAGGCTGTTGGGAGAAAAAAGTTTTGCACTGCAGCAAAGCCATGGGATGGGAGCGGACCTCGGAAATATCGGCAATAGTTTGCCCAGGTAATGCCATGAACTGATGGGAAATGGGTAAGTAATATTCCTCATGAATAAAAAGTTCATAGCGATCTATCAGATCGTAATTCGGTAAAATAGCACCTGCTATAGAGTTTTCTATTGCCATGATGCCCACTTCCGCAGCTCCTGAGGCGACCGACTTGGCTACCTCTTCAAAGCTCAAAAAAGGAAGAACTTGGGCTTCTTTCCCAAAATTCAAAAGGGCTACTTGGTGGTGGAAGGACCCAGAAATTCCTTGAATTGCTACTTTCATAGGATGCCTGGACTATATGATTCTTGATGAATGCCTGTTAAGGCTACCTGCTTCCAAAAGCTTGGATAGGATTTGTTGACTACTTCTGGGTCTTCAATCTGTACTTTGGTTTTCGTAACCAAGGGCATAAAGGCCATGGCCATGCGGTGGTCCTCGTAGGTGTAAATTTGCACTATTCTCGGCATAGTGACCGATGGGATGACTTGAAAAGTGTTGGCAGCTATTTCCCTCAATTCAGCATTAAACTTTGCCAATTCCTGCTGCAAGGCATAGATTCGATCTGTTTCCTTGATACGCAAACTTTCTAGTCCTGTAAACACGGTGTTTTGACCCAAAATAGCACAGGTAACTGCTACGGTCTGAGCCAAGTCTGGGCAGTGTGTAAAATCCCAGTCTTTGAGGCCAGATACGGCTTGCTTTTCTAGGAGTAGACCGCCTTCTTGAAAGCTGCTTCGTATTCCCAAATGTGACATGATCTCAACTATGGCGGCATCTCCTTGGAGACTTTGAGACTTTAGCCCTTCTAGGAAAAAAGATCCTTCATCCGCACAGGCCAACAAGCTAAACCAGTAGCTGGCGCCTGACCAATCGCTCTCCACAGTGAATTGGGTGGATTGGTAAGTTTGAGGGCTGATTTTGATGGTGTTTTCTTCCCAGCTGTACACAATTCCAAACTGTGCCATCAGCTCTAGGGTCATTTCGATGTAGGTACGGCTTCCAACCTTGCCTTCAAGTTCCAATTCCAAGCCTTGAGGTAAAACAGGGGCGATCATCAAGAGTGCCGAAATGTATTGACTGGACACATCTCCGCGAATTCGGATTTGATTGGTGAGTTGCTCAGTCAATCCTTGTACAGCAAGAGGAGGATAGCCTTCGGCACCTAGGTAATGTATCTCAGCACCTAGGCTGCGCAAGGCATCCACCAAAATACCGATGGGACGCTCGCACATTCGAGGTGTGCCTGTCATTACTTTTTGTTGGTTGGTGACTGCTGCCAAAGCAGTTAAAAATCGCATCGTCGTGCCTGCATCTAGCACATCAAAAACAGCTGGATTGGTGCGCAGCAGCCGGATCATCGTTTGGGTATCACGGGCCTCTGCCAGATTTTTGAGCGTATTTTTTCCTTCCGTCAAGGCATCAATCACCAATGCACGGTTGGATTCGCTCTTAGAGGAGGGGAGGGGGATGTGCACCCGCGAGAACTCATTTTTTTGTGTGAGCTGCAAAAGCTGTATTTTTTGATAATCCATTAGGCCAAGGGCAGTTGTTGGTAGTAGATGATCGCATGTTTGATCTCCTCAGAGGTCACGGGAATGTTGAAGCTGCAATCCCCAAGGGTTGGAAGAAGAGAGAAAAGTTGTGTATTCCCTTCGTTTTTTTTGTCCTGGGCACAGAGGTCCAAGATTGCATCTAGGTCTTTTGGATTCAAGGTCACTTTTCCAAATACCTGGAGCAACTTGTGGCTTAGCTCGTTTAGTTCTTCGAAGCTCAATCCTATTTTCTCGAAGGATAAAAATCCCTCTGCGATCATCCCCATTGCAATGGCCTCCCCATGGAGGAGTGGATTGGAACTAGTTAGGTAAAAAGACTCTACTGCATGACCGATGCTGTGTCCAAAATTGAGAATTTTCCGAAGTCCAGCTTCTTTAGGGTCTACCTCCACTACTGCTTTTTTAACTCCTACGGAATGCCGAATCACCCGGGTCCAGTCTTGCTTTTCCCAATTGAGGCTAGGTAAGGACCGGAAAAAAGCAATATCTCGGATTAGTCCATGTTTGATTACTTCTGCATAGCCAGAACGTAACTCGCGGGGTGGGAGCGTAGCGAGAAATGAAGGGGCGATTAGAACTATTTCTGGAAGTTGAAATACTCCTAGGTGATTTTTAAATCCCATGTAGTCTATCCCTAGTTTCCCGCCAACACTCGCATCTACCTGTGAAAGTAGTGTAGTAGGAATAGTCAAAAATGGAACCCCTCTTTTGTAGACGCTTGCGCAAAATCCACCCATATCGCCAATCACTCCACCACCTAAATTGATGACTAGCGCCTGCCGATCGAGCACTGCTTCGGTCATTGCTGTCCAAATGACGGAGCATGTTTCCAGCGTTTTGTGCTGCTCCCCTGCAGGTACTGTAATGAGGAGGACATCTGAAGGTAAAGCATCCTGAATCAAGGGCAGGCAATGCTCACGGGTGTTCTCATCAGTGAGTACTACCAATCTGGAATAGCTTCGAGCCCGAAGCACCTCTGCGAGGGAGTTTTGAATGTCAGTTGTGAAGAGTACGGTTTCCACAGATCAAATTGGTCTAGGAGGTAAAGTTAGCAGCCTTCCCGCTAGCAATGGAATAGCGAAGAAGGGCTGTGTTTTATTTTTGGATTGGCTCCACTTCCCGAAGTTGTCTTTCTTGACGCTTGACAGACTCCTCATGGATGCAGTAGAGCAGTTCTTTCATGAATTTTTCGCTCAGTTGTTTTTTGACTCCCTTTTCAGTTCTGGAATCCATCACCTCTTTCCATCGATCGGATTGAAATACGGTCAGGTGGCGGGCTCGCTTGTGGGCCCCAATCTGGTCAACAATCGAAAAGCGTTCTTGTAAAATATCCAAAAGCTGATCGTCCAAGTGGTCTAATGCGCGTCGCAGATCGAACAACTTCTCATCTGGCTTCATGTTTTCCAAGTTTTCCTTGAAATCAATGGAGTCAATCATCTCCTTTAATCTGCGCGGGGTAACTTGCTGCTTGGCGTCCGACCAAGCTTTGTCTGGATCGTGGTGGGTTTCAATCATCAAACCATCCAAGCCAAAATTCATGGCGCTTTGGGCAACCTCTAGCAAGCCGTCTCTACGCCCCACAATGTGTGAAGGGTCGTTGATTACTTCCATCCCTGTCCACTCCCGCTTCAGATGAATTGGCATAGACCAGTTGGGCTTGTTGCGGTAGCGCTTGTCATAAGCATCCGAAAATCCTCGGTGTATAGCCGCTAGCTTTGTGATGCCCACGGCATACATGCGTTCCAGAGCCCCCATCCAAAGCTCCAAGTCTGGATTCATTGGATTTTTGACCATTACCGGAATATCTACTCCGCGAAGGGCCTCTGCAATTTCTTGCACTGCAAATGGATTAACCGTAGTACGCGCCCCAATCCATAAAATTTCTATGTTGTGCTTGAGTGCCATTTCTACGTGAGCGGCATTACCCACTTCTACTGTGACTGGAATATGTAGTTCATCTCGAACAATCTCCATCCACTTCAATCCTTCTTCTCCAACGCCTTCAAACGATCCAGGTCGTGTGCGGGGCTTCCAAATTCCTGCTCGGAATACCTGGGGGATGATTTGATTTTCCTTCATCTCGGAACAGATTTGTGCAATCTGTTCGGGAGTTTCTGCAGAGCAGGGGCCTCCGATGATCATTGGGTTGCTGAGACCAAGGCCCCAATCTTTAATTTGCTTGTGCGGCTTCATAGTACCTACGGTTAAATAAAAAAAAGCCCGACTCTTTCGAATCGGGCTTTTATATGTGATGTTTTTTTAGTTTTTGGCTAGACAATACACAGCTCCGATTCGATGTTTAGGTCGAAAATAAAAGTAAAAGAAGCTAAACCAGATTACGGCTGTGATGAACATGATGTAAAGGTAATCCGCAATTTTTTAAAAGCAAAATTATTTTCACGCATTTCCATTATCATTTCTTCAATGGATTGCGACAAACTTTTAAATAATTCTAATTTGAATGAATTGAAATTCTGGATTCAAAATAAAATTTTGCCCTTTTTTCATAATTAGAAATAATGGTTTAAATATTTTTTTTTAAAGTCATAGCCTACTGCAAAGATCTGAAATGACCAAGATTTCCCGAATAGCTAATCTTTCAAGAAGGAAAAAGTTGTTTGTTGTCTGAAATCGAAGGGGAATTGTGTCAAGATTTCTTGCAGACTAAAAATCCAGCTTTTTTCCGAGGTTGAATTCCCAAACAAAACCCAAGTGACTCTGTTTTTCTACTATATTTGCCCCCATAAATGCGCGCTATGCCCGTCAAGCCCACTATTTCTTTTGAGAATTTGGAAGTTGCTTTTGCTTCCAAGAGTAATGCAGATCTTCGAAAGATGTATCTGATTTTTGCCACACTCAATAAAAATTGGCTCTCAAACCTTGGAATAAAGCTTGCAAACCTTTCTTTTCAACTTCGTCTACCGATCAAAGGCATCCTCAAAAAAACCATGTTCGGGCATTTTTGTGGAGGAGAAACAATTAAAGAGACTGTATTGGCTTGTCAACTTTTAGCCAACTATGGAGTCCATTCCATTTTGGACCTCTCTGTAGAAGGAAAAGGAGATGAAGCGAGTTTTGAAGCTACAACAGAAGAAATTTACCAAACCATGGTAGAATCTGCCAAGACGGATTACATGCCCTTTGGGGTGTTTAAGGTGACCGGACTTGGGGATTATCGGATCCTAGAAAAAATTCAAGCAAAGCAGTCGTTGACTTCCACCGAGCAAGATGCTTTGGCTCGACTCGAAAATCGAGTAGATCGACTTTGCAAAACAGCGCATGACCTGGGATTAAAAATCTTGGTGGATGCCGAGGAAAGCTGGTTTCAAGATGTAATTGACGATATGGCCTACCGGGCCATGGCCATCTACAACAAAGAACGTTGTGTGGTCTATACTACCTACCAGATGTATCGACACGATTCTTTGGAGCGGCTAAAGAAAGACCATCAGGTGGCTAAAGAACAGGGCTACTTCTTAGGGGCCAAACCCGTTCGTGGGGCCTACATGGAAAAAGAGCGCGCACGTGCACTGGCAGAAGGCTACCTTGATCCGATCCAGCCAAACAAAGAAGCGACAGACCGAGATTACGATTTGGCGATAGCCTACGCTGCACAAGAAGGAATTCATTTGGTCTGCGCTACGCACAACGATAAGAGTACGCTTACACTTACCGAATTGATGGACCAGTACCAAATCGATCCAAAATCAGATCTGGTATACTTTTCGCAGCTATATGGAATGAGTGATTCGATTTCCTACAACCTTGCGAGTGCGGGCTATCGGGTGGTGAAATATGTGCCTTATGGCCCCGTAGAGAAAGTGATGCCTTACTTGAGTAGGCGTGCATCCGAAAACTCCTCCATAGCCGGTCAAAGCAGTCGGGAGTTTGAACTGGTCCGCAAAGAAATGAAGCGGAGAAGACTGAAGTAACTGAAGAAAAAGTAATTAACTAGTTGAACTGACAATCCCATGCAACTTTTAAGCGAACAGGAACTGGAACGAAGAAAAGACCGAGAGGAACTCTATTCCCTTGGCATCAACCCGTATCCTGCTGAGTCTTTTGTAATCAATGCCACTGCGGATGATATCCACAAGAACTATGAAAATAGTAAAACGGATTACAAGGATATCTCCATAGCAGGGCGATTGATGAGCCGTAGAATTATGGGGTCCGCCTCATTTGCTGAGATTCAAGATTCCACAGGCAGGTTACAGATCTATGTGCGGAGAGATGACATCTCCACAGCTGAGAATCCAGAGTTTTACAATACCGTTTTCAAAAAGCTCCTGGGTATCGGTGATTTTATCGGCGTCACTGGTTACATCTTCACTACCCAAACAGGGGAGATCTCCTTACATGTCACCAAACTTACGGTCTTGTCTAAGGCTGTAAAGCCACTACCTATTGTAAAAAGAGACGAGGAGGGAACCATCCACGATGGATTTACCGATCCAGAGCAGCGCTACAGACAGCGCTATGTGGACCTCACGGTAAATCCTGAGGTGAAAAACACCTTTGTGACTCGCTCCAAAATCATCTCCAACATGCGTCGTTACTTTGATGACCATGGATGGCTTGAGGTGGAAACCCCCATCTTACAGGCCGTACATGGAGGAGCAGCAGCACGACCTTTTCAGACGCATCACAACACGCTGGATATGCCTCTTTTCTTGAGGATTGCCAATGAACTCTACCTGAAGCGTTTGATCGTGGGTGGATTTGATGGGGTGTATGAGTTTGGCAAGATGTTCCGCAACGAGGGCATGGACCGGACCCATAATCCAGAGTTTACCTCCATGGAAATCTATGTGGCCTACAAAGACTACATCTGGATGATGGAAATGGTGGAGCAATTGCTCGAAAAAGTAACCCAGACCATTCATGGTGTCACTCAGGTATCGGTTGGAGGCAAGAAAATTGATTTTGCCGGTCCTTATCGCCGGTTGACCATGTTTGACTCGATCAAGGAATTTACGGGTGTAGATGTAAGTGAACTCGATGAAGAGGGCCTTCGGAAGGTCTGTGCACAATTGAAGATTGAGGTAGATGCCTCTATGGGCAAGGGCAAATTGATCGATGAGATCTTTGGAGCCAAGGTGGAAGCAAATTTGATTCAACCCACCTACATTACGGACTACCCGATTGAGATGACGCCACTTGCCAAAAAGCACCGCAGCAAACTAGGATTGGTAGAGCGCTTTGAGTTGTTTGTGAATGGCAAAGAAATCGCCAACGCATACACCGAGCTCAATGATCCGATCGATCAGCGCGAGCGCTTTGAGGAGCAGTTGAAGCTTGCTGCTAGAGGTGACGACGAAGCGATGGCCATGGATGAAGATTTTCTACGTGCCTTGGAATACGGGATGCCACCTACCTCTGGATTGGGGATTGGAATTGACCGCTTGACCATGCTGTTAACGGACAATTCTTCCATACAGGAAGTGTTGTTTTTCCCTCAGATGCGTGCAGAGAAAAAGGCTGTTGAACTGACAGAAGAGGAGAAGCAGCTCCTAGAACTCTTGAAAGCCAAGCATCCTGCTTCCTTACCAGAATTGAAGGTGGAAAGCGGTTTGAGTGGAAAAAAGTGGGATGTTTCGATCAAAGGATTAACCCAAAAAGGATTGGTAAAAGTGACCAAAGAAGGGGAAAGCCTACTCGTAGATCTTATTGATTGATATCTTTTTCCTTTCTATAAAATCTAAAAGGTCCCGCACGTGCGGGACCTTTTAGATTGAGATTTGTCGTTTTTTATTTCACTACAAGTATGAAAAAAAAAATTATACTTGAAGTTCAATTAAGTGGGCTGTGGGCAGTGGACTGTCGTCTGTGAACGATTTTTACTTTTTCTGCGAGTCCGCAAAACCAAAAACTTTTTGAAGCAGGGGACTGGATCTCAAATTGCTATTTTTCCGCAGGGCCAATTCTTCTTTGGCAATCTCCACAAATAAGCCTTGAAGTGCTTTGTCGGTCACATAAGCGGTTAGGTCCGTATTCACGGGCTTGACCAAAGGAATTTTATTATAGCGAGACATGACCGTTTCCCAATGGGCTGTGGCGCCTACTTTTTGCAGACTTGCTTGAATGGGAGGAGCGAACTTGACTTTCAATCCATCCGTAGTACTTCGCTGCAAATAGTCGGTAGCGGCACGATCTGAGCCCAGAAGGATGCCTTGCACATCTTTGAAAGTCATTTCTTTGATGGCTTGTGTAAATAGGGGTCGCGCCTCTTTTACTGCATCTTCTGCCGCTCGATTGATGCTGGTGATCAATTGATCACATAAGTTGCCCAGGCCGATTTTCCGTAGGCTGCGCTCCACCTGGATAGCTTCTTCAGGAAAAGGAAGTTTGATGGCAGGATTCCCAAGGAATCCATTTTCTAGATTAAGTCGATCTATGCTTTGGCCAGTTCCTTTTTCCAAAGCCTCTTTAAGTCCATTGGCCATTTCAGCTTGGGAAGGGTTGGAAGAACCCCCTGTAGCCGCACTCACCTTGTCGAGCACCTTGTTAAGTTGTGCGGAAGCGCTAGTTGGTAAGAAAATACTTGCAAAAACGAGTCCAAAGCAAATCGGAATGATAAGGGATTTCATAGCAGCAGTTATAGAAGTTAGGGATATGGTATTGCTAACGAGAATTAGGACTCGAAAGATTTATTTCTGAGCTTAAAAATCAAAGAAGGTTCTTCTTCTGGAAACTTTCAGGTCTTGCAGGATGCTTGACTTGACACGGATATCAATGTTGTAGGAGGTGAATCTTCCAAACGGAACCCAGTTCACATTCATCTGCCAGCAGTGTAAGTCCCTTGCAATGCCAATCATGGTTTGTGTGATTTCCTTCGAGTCAAAATTATATCCCGTATTAAAATTCACCTTCCATTTTTCAGATATGGATAGATCTCCACTCACATTCATCGCTTGGGTGATATTGGTGGTATTACTCACCTGCTTTGCATAGGCTAGGTTATAGCCTAAGCTTAAGTTCCAAGGAATTTCCCAATCGATGTATTGGCTTGGATCTGCTACGATTCGGTTGATTTCATTTTCGACAAAGGCATTCATCACGCCGCCTTGCTGAATAAAATCCTGGGTAAGGTCGTCTCGTACCTGACCAGGATTTTGACCTTTCTGAGGATTCAGGGAAGCATTCAAGTTTAAGGAGGCATTTCGAATGGTTCCAATTCCCTGTCCCTTTTTCCAGGCAAATTCTTGGCTACTGTTGTAGCGAAGCTTTCCATCGGATCCAAGTGTAGAAAGAGTAGCATAGGGATCAATGGTACTATTTACGTTGACGGATAGCTTTTGCTCAAATAAAGTGGTTCGTGCTGAGAGTTGAATAGGGGATAGCTGAAAGGAATCAGCAGCAAAGTTGTAGGCGGTATTGATGTTGAAGGCCTCTAACAGCGGGATTTTCTTGAATTCTCCTTCTGTGCTGTCCGTCTGGGTTTTGATTTTGGCTTCCAGCACATTTCGAAGACCCAAACTCAAGGCTCTGGACTCTCCAAGTGGAGCCTCCCCAAAGATCAATCCTTGGTGTCTGGAGTAGCGTGCAATCCTTCCCGATTTATCGGATTGAACTTCTTGGTAGTAACCGTAGGCGGGATCAGAAAAGTCAGGATTGAAATTGAAGGAAACAGTAGGAGCGATATGATGTCGAATGGTTTGCAATTTGCCCGATGGCTTGAAGTTGTAAAAGCCATAAAAGTTGGTATTCATGGCGAAAGAGGTATTGTAAAATCCAACCCGATTAAATCCATCCTCCTTCAACTGCTCTACCCGCTCGGTGGTGGAGTTGTAGCTGTAGTTGAATCGTTGCATGTACCAGAGTTCAGTATAGTTGGCAGAGGCAGTACCCGTAAAATACTTGAATAAAGAGAAATTGGAACTTAGCGGGATGGTATTTCTTGCTCCATTATTTCCATTTCTAAGCAATAAACCGAGATTATCTAGATTGAAAGGAATAGTTTGAGGCCCATCTACAGGACTGGCTTGTCCAAAGGTATTGATGCGGTTAGTAATTGAGTTTTGGAGATTGAAGTTCCATGCGATGTTTAGCGTTTTGAGGGGTTCAAACTTCACATTTTGAAAGGGGCTCTGCCGATTCATGTTGATCCCGATGGTTGGCAGGTCCAACCGTACTTCACCTGTTTGCACACTTTGGGAGTGGCGAAGGTTGGCCGACATGGAGAAGGGTGTGCCTGCAAAAGTTTTGGAGTAGGAGATGTTAGAATTCAGATCTCCCGTGACATTGTTGGCAAAATTATTGGGGTTAACCACATTGTTGAAGTAGCTCGTGGAGCCCGCATTTACCGATGCAGAAAACCGTCCCGTTCCTCGCGTGATGGGACTATGGTTCCACTGTACCCGGAAAGTATTGTAGTTGAGCGGAATGAGTTCCGTTTCTGGACTGATAAATTTTTGAAAATCCATGTTAAACCCTCCACTGTAGCGATATTTCTTGGTATACATGGATTGGGATTTGATGCCCCAGCCACCTTTGGAATACACATCACCTGTGACCCGTAGGTGGATGTAGTCATTAAAAGCAAAGTAATAGCCGAGGTCTCTCAAGCTCAATCCTCGAACTTGCTCTCGACCATAGGAAGGGAAAATTATCCCAGACGCTTTCTCTTCAGGGGTGTCTGGAATCAGTCCAAACGGTAATCCAAGTGGAGTAGGAATGCCATTGAAGTACAGGTTAAAGGGTCCGGAAACAACTTGCTTTCCCGAAATAGATTTAATTTTGGAGGAGGAGATGTGCCAGTGGGGCTTGCTCAGTTTGCAGGTCGTGTAGTAACCATGATCCAGGTACACGCTGCCATCCTCAGTTTTCTTAATTGTCTCTCCACGAAGCACACCATCTTGCTGCTCAGTGACCACATCTTTGATGATGGCTTTTTGCGTTTTGAAATTGTAGCGCATCTCCTTTCGGATCTCGTAAACCGAGTTGCCGTCTTTGAAGAAAGGATTGCCGGACACTACTCCTACGCTATCTGCGATGCCGTAGGCGTAGAGTTCCGAATTCTTCCAGTCGATGACGATGCGGTCGGCGTCCAAGCGCATTTTTCCATATTCGAACCATGCTTTTTTGTAGAGGTAAACCTTGTTTTCGGTAAAGTCTGTAATGATACTGTCCTCTGCGTAATACAGAATTTCAGTTTCAATTTCACTTTTAGGCACATTTTTTGCCGAGTCAAGAATAGCGAGCGTATCTTGTTTGGCTAGCGTGGTATCACCCCTTGGAATAGTAGGAGCGATTGGGGAGCTAGCCCTCCTTTCTCGCTGAGGTCGAGTAGTTTGCTGTGCAGATGCGCTCAGGTGCACCAAACAGCTGGTTAGAAGAACCAAAAAAAGTACCCGAATTCTCGACACCCCTGCTTTCGCTTTTAGTATTTTTGAAAATAATTTCATGTAAAGTTAACTCGATTGCCCTCATGGAAAGGTTTACTACCAAAAAAAATCTGTTAAGGTTTCTAATTTTAGTTCCTTTTTTGTTCGGTGGATTTATTCCGAATGAAACGATGATGCCTGCTTTTCGGATGCGTAAAATCGTATTGGATGCGGGCCACGGAGGAATTGACCCTGGAAATATCGGGTCTCGTGCTCGAGAAAAAGACATCAACTTGGCTGTTACTCTGCTGGTAGGAAAGTACATCAAGGAAAATATGCCTGATGTGGAGGTGATTTATACGCGTTCAGACGATAGCTTTCCCACACTCAAGCAGCGCCCCAACATTGCGAATGTAAATAAGGCAGATCTTTTCGTTGCCATCCATTCCAATGCTGCGGAAAATAAAACTGCATTCGGTACCGAAACTTTTGTGATGGGAACCAAGCACTTTGATGCCAATTTTGACATTGTTAAGAAAGAAAATTCAGTAATCCTTCTTGAAGAAAACTACAAAGAGGAATACGAAGGTTTCGACCCCACCTCTCCAGAATCCTACATGATGTTTAACTTGATGCAAAAGGCCTATGTAGGCAATAGTATTTCCCTGGCTGATCGTATCGAAACGCAGTTTAGAGATAAGGTAGGCCGTAAAAGCAGAGGAGTGAAACAGGGCCCATTCTATGTGCTATGGACCCCATCCATGCCTAGTGTGTTGGTGGAACTTGGATTCCTGTCCAACACGGAAGAAGAACGATTTTTGATGACCAAGGAAGGGCAAGAATACATGGCTTTAGCTATTTACCGCTCTATTAAGGACTATAAAAGTGAAATTGAGATCAACTGATTTATCTTAAATCGAAATGAAAGCCTTCTTGGATTCAGGAAGGTTTTTTTTATAAATTGAACCGAAGCCTCTGGCTGACGTATACGATTGCTATCCTTTAAAATAAATAGTCTGATTATCCGCTTTGTTACCAGTAACGAAAGAAAGTAAGGATTGAAGTTCATTTAGGTGAGCTGTGGTCTGTGGACAGTCGTCTGTCGACGATTATCCGCAGTAATTCAAACAAATCTTAAGCACTGGCATAATTGCGGATAATCATAATAAATAGAATTTATACCCATGCTTTCCCCATCTCAACTTGATGCAATGATCTCACTCTTGGACGACTCTGACTGGGAAGTAAAGCAGCACGTGCGCCAAAAATTAGTTGGGCTGGGAGCAGCGGTGATTCCGGTCCTCGAACAAAAATGGGAGGAGAGTTTCAATCCTGTCCTGCAGAAGGAATTGGAGGAGCTCGTCCATGACCTGCAGTTTGGCTTGGTTAAAGAGCGATTGCAAGATTGGAAAGATTCCGAAAATCAGGACCTTTTGGAAGGACTATGGATCTTGAATACCTACCAGTATCCAGATTTGGAATTAGAAACCTTGACGGCATCCATCCATCAACTATATGTAGAGACTTGGACCTATTTTTCCCCTGACTTGCAGGCCTTAGACCAGGTAAAAATCCTGAATCATGTCTTATTCAAGCAGCTTCAATTTTCCGGAAACACCAAAAATTTCCATTCCCCGAGCAATAGCATGCTCTCCATGGTGCTGGAATCCAAGAAAGGGAACCCCATAAGCTTGTGCAGCATCTACCTGTTGGTAGCTAAGAAATTGGGTCTACCTATTTATGGGGTCAACCTCCCGAACCTTTTTGTATTGATCTACAGTCAAGAAGATTCTGGTTTCTACATCAATGCATTTAATAAAGGGGTGATTTTTTCAAGGGAAGACATTCAAAATTTCTTGGAACAACTAAAAATTGACCCGCAGCCCGCTTTTTTTGATCCTTGCAGCAACTTGGCGATTGTCTTACGATTCCTGAAAAATCTTTCCACCGCATTTGAAAAATTGGGAGAAACCGATAAAGTAGATGAAGTTCAAGAGTTACTGGGAATTTTAGGTCAATAAGAGATGCGGATATTACATCCTACAGCTCTAACCTGAGCGTTGGTAGGCATTTTCCCCCTGACTACTTCAGCAAGCGCCATTTCTAAGTATTTTTCCGTTACAGCGCTTTCTACTTGTGGGTTAGTATCAATTGCACCCTTGTAAACTACCTCAAGGCCAGTTTGGCCAGGCACAAGCAGAATTACTTTAGGGATTTTACTTACTTGAAAAAGTTGGATCCAGGCTTGTTCTCCATCAATTAGGTAAGGCATGTTAAGTCCACTTTCCTCGATGTAGGTACGTAGGCGAATTTGTTCAGATTCGCTCGGTTGCGTTTGTGGATGGACAAGTGCAAATCCTATTCCCTGCGCTTGAAATTTGGTTACTAGCGCGATAACTCGCGCTTCATACAGTTTGGTAAATGGGCAGGAAGGATCATGAAAAATAAGGACTAGTCCTTTTTCTTTGGCCAAGCTGGCTAAGGTTTTATTGCTCCCGCTGACTGCATCGATTGCTGCAAGTTGGGTATAATTTTGACTGTAGGAAGCGGAACTGATTCCGATTAACAGGAGTAAGCTGACAAAAAATAATTTCATGGGGGGTAGAGAAAAATCAAGGTTACCAAATGGTATAAGTCAAGATATGATTTTCGTTTTGTTCTACCTGCACTTTATAGTGGTGATCGTTAAAATTTGTCCCATGAATTTTCCCCTTGATCAAGGTTGCGTCTGGAGTAAAGGGTTCCAATAAGATATTTTCGCGTAGCGAGACGCCACTTTTTCCATGACATTTAAAAATAGATTCCTTTGCGGACCAGGCCATGGTGTAATGAGCAGGCTGGGGTTGAAGAAATTCCAACTCGCTTTCCGATAAAAATCGGGTTCTGATCTTTAAAATCTTTTCTCGGATTACCTCAATATCAATTCCTACCGGAAGCTCTCGGTGGTATATGGCTGCCGCATAGCCACGGGTATGCGTCAAGGAGACAAAGCCTTGCCCATTCATGGGTTGTGATTTCCCATGCTCGTCCTTAAAAAAGCCTGGGTAAGGGATTTGGAGTAGTTCCAAGGCTTCCTGAATGGCAAGTCTAGCTGTGCCCCATTCCTTTTTCCGTTCTGGGTGAGAAATATTAGCAAAGGAAAGTTTTTCTCGAAAACTTAAAAATTCTAAATCCTTTTCCGACAGCGATTCGATTATCTTCACTGCCAAGGCTGAGGAAGAGTCAATTTTTCCTATTTTTGTTTGCATAGGCCTTAAAGGCGCAGCTAAGAGTGATGTTCGAAGATATGTCAAAAATCCAAGTAAACAAATTACATACCCTTACTGGACACAATGACTGCATATATGCCTTGAAAGAAGGAGCTGATCCTCGTTATTTTTATACAGGTGCCGGTGATGGGATGGTGGTAGAGTGGGATTTGGATCATCCAAAAGATGGGGTCTTGCTCGCCCGACTTCCGCACTCAGTCTACGCCCTCGAAGTAGATCCAAAGCGAAATTTTTTAATTGTAGGTCACAACTACGAGGGCATCCATGTGATAGATTTGGAAGAAAAGATGGAGAGCTGGAATTTAAAATTGAGCTCAGCTGCTATTTTTGATTTAAAGGTTTTTGGAGACGAACTATTTGTTGCGACTGGGGACGGGGTCCTTATTGTGGTTGATATGCAACTAAGGGCAGTGAAAAGACAGGTTAAGCTTTCTTGCAAATCCATTCGAGTACTTGCCATTGCTCCTGAAAAAAAACACTTGGCCTTGGGCTTCAGCGATCACAGCATTCAGGTGCTAGATCTTGCTGCTGATGCAGTACCCATAGCCCGTCTTGAGAGTCATAGCAACTCGGTTTTTGCATTGGGTTACAGTCCTGATGAGAAAATTCTCGTCTCAGGAGGAAGAGATGCCTGTTTAAAATTTTGGAGCACAGACCGCTATTTGCTCGAGGAAAATGTAGTGGCGCATTTGTATGCTATTAATTATTTATCTTTCCGTGAAGACGGCAAATACCTAGTGACCTGTTCGATGGATAAATCATTAAAAATTTGGGAGATGACAAGTCGCAACCTGCTTAAAGTTATCGATAAAGCTAGGAATGCAGGTCACGGAACCTCTATAAATAAAGTCTTTTGGAGTACCTATTCTGGTGTTATTGTTTCGGTTTCAGATGACCGATCGATAGCAATTTGGCAAATTGAAGCACAAAATCTATGAAAATTTCCCCTACAGCCATTCGGCAAAAAGTATTTAAAACCTCATTTAGAGGCTATGAAAAAAAACAAGTTGCTGATTTCCTAGAAGAGATGAGTGTGGCAATGGAACAGGTCAACCAGGAGAACTTGGAGTTACGAAGCCGCTTGCAACAAGTTGAAGGGGAAGCAAAGCGCCTCAAAGATGTGGAGGACTCCTTATTCAGAACGCTTAAAACTGCTGAGGATACTGGAGCCGCCATTATGAATGAAGCTTCAGAGGCGGCAGATCAAATAATTGCAGAGGCAAATCAGCTAGCTGAACATACTACCAAGGAGGCGCAGCGCTACGCTGAGCAATTGGGAACTTATTCCCAGGAGCAATCTAGATTGATTACGCAAGCTGCAGAAGAAAATGCAAAAGAAACCATGCGGGATTTGATCGAGCATGTAAAGGGACTTATCAAAAGTTACGAAGGCTTAGTTGAACAGCGTGAGGCTTTGGTCAAAAGCTTGCGCAGACTATCAGAAGATGCCTTGAATCAAATCGATCTATCGGAAACGCACTTCTCACGAATTGATGCCAAAGCTTACCAGTATAAGGCTGAGGAGCAATCTCGAACTAAGTATTTTTCAGCTGCAAATGTGGCTTCATTTGCTTCTCAAGGTACTGCTAGTGCTGTTGATCCCTTACCAGAAGCAGAACAGGCCCAGAATGTAGCTCAGCACCACATTAGCGAAGAAAAAGTGGAACCCATTGCATCTCAGGAATTCGTTGAGGATGATTTGATTTCAGAAGAGAATTCCATTTCTGATGAGGAACTTGTTGCTGCTACTCTTGATGATTCTGAGGATTTGGTAGAAGATTTACAGGTTGAAGCTGACTTAGATGAAGCATTTGAAGAGGAGCTAGAGGTCATGCCTAAAATTCAATCCGAGGAAGTGGATCAGGAAGATTCATCCTCCGTGCCAGAGGATCAAAAGAAAGAGGATAATAAACCATCTACAGGTTCATTTTTTGATAAATTCGATTGATGGGAAAAGTAATGCTTGAGGGGATGGAGTTTTTTGGGTACCATGGCGTATATCCTGAAGAAAATGTGCTGGGCAATCGGTTTACGGTGGACTTAGAACTACACACCAATTTTAAGGTGGCTATGGAGACGGACCGCCTAGAAGGCACTATCGACTATGCGCAACTCTATAATCTGGTAAAAACTCGAATGAACCAACGTGTCAAGTTGCTCGAGCATCTTGGCTACAGCATCATTCAGGACATCCGAGAAGCATATCCTGAGGTAAGCCAACTCCGGATAACCCTCAAAAAGCAGCAGCCTGCCATTGGAGGATTGGTTGATTTTTCTGGGGTCAGCTTGTCCTATCCAGAGGATTTTACTTGAGAGAAGGATGTATACTCGAGCGGAACTCTCGAAAATCCGAACGGAGTTTTGGATAACTTTTGGGCAATACATGAAGCCCGTTCCCAATGCACAAGGAAGGAGAATCAATTGGCCCAATTACAAAACAGGGGTGAAGGATATTTATTTCCGAATGCGGGCAGAGCGAGATCATGCAGCGATTGCCATCGAACTGGGACATGCTGACCTAGAAATGCAGGAGTTGGTGCTCGATCAATTTAGTCAACTTAAAAAAATCCTTGAAGGGTGCTTGCAGGAGGACTGGTCCTGGAAGTTGCATTTAGCGAATGACCTCGGTCAAATCACTTCCAAAATTGAATGTGTCTTAGAAGAGGTCAATGTCCTCAATTCAGAAGATTGGCCTCGCATCATTTCTTTCCTCAAACCGAGAATAGTTGCCTTGGACGACTTTTGGGATCAGGTAAAACCTGGTTTTGAAGAGTAGTAATTTCTGGTGGCCGTAGGGCTTTATCAAAGAAAATTAAAGGTCATGCCGCTTGGGAATACTTGGATTGGTAAAGGTGAACCCTCTCGCTTCATCCCCCTCAAAAAAATCTAATTGCATCCCCATCAAAAACATGAGGTGTTTTTTTTCTATTAGTACGGGGATATTTTGAACTTCATAGCGCTGATCCTCGGGCTTTAATTTATCAAAACCTAGGGCAAAAGCCATCCCACCACAACCCCCACCTTTGACGCCTACCCGTAGAAAATAATCCAAGGGAATATTCTTGGTAGCCATGATGTGCTTGATTTCAAGAGCTGCTTTGGGCGTTATTTCTATGGGAGTCAACATGGGTTAAAAGTCACCAAGTTTAGGGATTAATTCAACTTGGATTACAAAATTACTCGTTTACTAAGTTTTTTGGCAACAAAGAATTGTAGATATTCGAATTAAAATTTTGACATGACTTACTTTCTAGATCTTTTAAAAATACTTCTTCCTGCAGCAGCAGTTCTTTATGGGATGTATTTGGTAGTAGCTTCTTTTTTATCCAAGGAACAGGAGAAATTAAAGTTGGATCTACGAAGCCAGCAAGCGAATGTGGTGCTTCCCATTCGTCTTCAAGCGGCCGAACGGCTTTGCCTCCTGCTGGAACGCATTACGCCAGCTCAAGTGATCCGTCGGTCCATACCTGGACAGTTTTCTGCTGAGGAGCTGCATCATCATCTCATCTCAGAAATCAGAGAGGAGTTTAATCACAATGCCAGCCAGCAAGTATATTTTTCAGAAGACACTTGGGATGCAGTGCGAATTGCAGTGGAGGAGGTGATCTCACGGATCAATGTTAGCCGTCAACAATTGAATTCATCCGCTTCCGGTGTAGACTTGGCAAAGGTGGTATTGACCCAGTCCTTTGATCGGAAAAACGACCCGATTGCCTTGGCAATTCGCAAAGTTAAGGCGGAGATTAGTGTCTATTTTTAAGCTAGATTTTACCAAAAAACACGATCAATAATTCAGGAACTAGCATCAAATTGTTTGATACAATTTTTTTGAATTAATTCTAAGACACCAAGGTTATTAGTCAAATTCCATGCTATGAAACCCTTGAGCTACCCCATCACATCAGACTTAGTGGACGGAGGGTTTACCTACCCTGAATTTGTTCAGTTTACCGAACAGCTAGTTGGGGAAAACCGCACCACCGGTGCCAATCAAAGCGAGGAATACCTAGCCTACACCCGCATGTGTCTTCAGCGGATTGTTCGATGGAACAAAACCAGCAAGGTCTCAGAGGAGCTAGCCCAGTTGGTGCGGAGGGTCAATCGGCCGCAAGTATGGCTCCTGATCACAGAAGCTTGGTGCGGAGATGCTGCCCAGTCGATTCCGCACTTAGCTAAACTTGCCGCGTGTAATCCGCTTATTTCTTTAAAAATTGTACTTCGTGACGAGCATCCGAAATTGATGGATGCCTATTTGACGAATGGAAATCGGTCCGTACCCAAACTGATCGCAATTACCGCAGATTTGCAGCAGGAATTATTTACATGGGGTCCCAAACCTAAGTACCTGATGGACCGTCTTTCCGCCTTCAAGCAAAATCCAAAAGGACTTTCTTATGCGGATTTTTTGAAGGACGCCCATCTTTGGTATGCCAAAAACAAACAGAAAGACCTCGAAACTGAAATCTATCCATTAATTTCTTCAACTTTGACTTCATGACCACTGCTTTGATTTCTGGAACTTCTGGATTAGTTGGGATGCAGCTGCTGCATCAACTCCTGCGTAATCCTGCTTACAGTTATGTGATCAGTGTGGGGCGAAGGAGCCTTGCCTTGAAGCACGAGAAATTACTCCAAATCGATGGGGACATGCCTAAGTTGACTTCTTGGACCTGGGAAGATAAAATCAATGCACAGTCTTTGGGAGGAGCATACCAGACTTTGGTGTTGGACTTGCAAGAAAAAAAGGTGACCGTACATGCTTTTTGTAGCTTGGGCACGACCATCAAGCAGGCGGGCTCCAAGGATAAATTTTATGCGGTAGATCACGATTTGGTGCTTGAGTTTGCCTCCTGGGCAAAAAAGTTAGGTGCCAGCAAGTTTCTCTACGTGTCGTCCATGGGTGCAAATGCCAATTCATCTATTTTTTACAACAAGGTAAAAGGAGAGACAGAGGGTGATCTGAAAGTAATTCAATTTGCCTATTTAGGCCTTTTCCGTCCCTCACTCTTGCTAGGAACTAGGCACGAATTTCGATTTGGTGAACAGGTGGCCACCTTTTTTATGATGCCTTTGAGTTGGCTGAAGCTTGGAAAAAATATACGCCCCATTCGGGACCATGTGGTTGCCAAATCTTTGGTTAATGTGGCGCTAAGCGATTCAGAAAGCAGTGTGGACTGCTTTCTATCTGGTAAAATGCAAGAATTAGGAGCATGATTGCAGTCATTCAACGGGTTTCAGAGTCCTCAGTGACGATTGATGGAAAAGTTAAATCCAAGATTGGAACAGGTCTCTTGGTTCTTTTGGGAATCGAAGAGGCAGACGGGAAAGAGGATATCGAATGGCTCGCCAAAAAAATAGTCAACCTTCGGATTTTTCCGGATGAACAAGAAGTGATGAACAAAAGTCTACTGGATGTGGGTGGAGAGCTATTGTTGGTATCCCAATTTACCCTGCATGCAAGCACCAAAAAGGGCAATCGACCTTCTTACATCAAAGCAGCACGGCCCGAGATTGCACTTCCCCTCTACGAACTAACGATCGCTGTCTTTGAGGCCGAGTTAGGTAAATCCAGCGGTACTGGAACTTTTGGTGCGGACATGAAGGTAAGTCTGATCAATGATGGGCCTGTTACCCTGATCATGGATACCAAAAATAAGGTGTAATCCTTTCAGATTAATGACAACCAATTCCAGGCAAGGTCATAAGGTCAACGGTTGACAGACCACGGACCACAGCAAATTCTACTACAAAAAAAATGCTTCTTCCTTTGGCAATTTTTTAAAGGGATGGTTCCTATTGTAAACTAATTAGGAATCATTTGGCTTAGAAGTGCTTCCAGCCTTGGGCTTTAATTTGTACCGCAGTACCGCTCTTGGTAACTAGGTATTTTCCTTCTTCTGCTTTCGTGATATGCCCAATAAAATGCACATCGGGGTGTTTTTCGAGTTTGGCGAAATCCTTTTGGTCGATCGTAAATAGCAATTCGTAATCCTCTCCACCATTCATCACACAGGTGATGGGGTCGAGGTTGAGTTCCACAGCGGTATCAAAGGTTTGCTTGTCAATTGGCAGTTTATCCTCGTAAATCGTCGCACCAACATTTGAGGCCTTGCAGAGGTGAAAAATCTCAGAAGCCAGCCCATCGGAAATGTCGATCATGCTGTTCGGTACCACGCCTAGTTCACGAAGTTCGTGAATGATGTCCATTCTGGCATCGGGACGGAGTTGACGACCTGTCACTACGGTGTATTTTTCCAGTTCGGGTTTCATTTCTGGATTGGAGAGGAACACTTGCTTTTCTCGTTCTAGAATCTGAAGTCCTACCAGTGCCGCACCGAGGTCACCGGTCACGCAGATAATGTCATTTACTTGGGCACCTGAGCGAAAGGAGAGTTGCTCTTTTTTGGCCTGACCGATTGCTGTGACGGAAATTACAAGCCCAGATCGGGAAGCTGTGGTATCGCCTCCAACCAAATCCACTCCGTACTGCTCGCAAGCGGCATATATTCCTTCGTATAGCGCTTGAACTGCTTCTACCGAAAATCGATTGGATAAAGCAATGCTGACTGTAATCTGGGTCGGGATGGCATTCATCGCAGCAATATCGGATACATTCACCGCGACAGCCTTGAAACCCAGGTGAGGGAGAGGACTGTAGGCGAGGTCAAAATGTATACCTTCCAAAAGTAAGTCGGTGCTTACTACCGTCACTTGATCGCCAGCATCGAGTACCGCTGCATCGTCACCGATTCCCTTAACTGTGGATGGATTTTTGACTAGCGCACCTTTGGCGAGCTGCTCGATTAAGCCAAACTCTCCCAATTCACTTATTTCAGTTCTTTTCTCAGACATGCTTTTTGTAGTTGTAGCAGTAAAGGCTATTGATAATTTGGAGGTGTTTTAGAGGTTTTCTGGGTTGGGATTTGTTTGACACAATTCTACCAACACGCCGTTTGTGCTCTTGGGATGCAAAAATACCACGATCTTGTTGTCGGCTCCTTTTTTGGGAACCTCATTTAAAATCTCAAAACCTTCGGCTTTCAGTCGGGACATTTCGGCATAGATGTCTTCCACATCAAAAGCGATGTGGTGAATGCCCTCGGATTTTTTGTCGATGAATTTAGCGATGGGAGAATCAGCCGTGCTAGCTTGAAGCAATTCGATTTTAGTGTCACCAACTTGGAAAAAACTGGTTTCAACCCCCTCAGTAGCAACTGTCTCTGATTTATAGGGAGGGTTTCCCAGGAGTCGCTGAAAGAGTTCGTTGGATTTTTTTAGGTCAGCGACCGCAATTCCAAGATGTTCGATTTTCCTCATGCCATTAATTAGTATCTTTGTTTGAATCTTTTTCTTCGGTAAGCAGTTTAACTGAGAAGAAGTGACCAACCAAAGTGTAAAGATATAAAGATATGATCACCGTTTCTGACAAAGCAAAAGAGAGAATTCTTGAATTGAAAAAAGAAGAGGGGAGAATGGAGCAAGAGAACATTCGCGTCTCTGTGAAAGGAGGAGGCTGTTCGGGTTTGATGTACGAGTTGGGCTTTGATGCGCAACTGGTTGAAAGCGACCATGTATTTGAGGACAAGGGAGTCAAAATTTTGGTAGACAAAAAAAGCCTCTTGTACTTAGTGGGCACGACCTTAGAATTTTCCGATGGGCTAAATGGCAAGGGATTTCAGTTTGTAAATCCGAATGCAAGCCGTACCTGTGGATGTGGGGAAAGTTTCTCCGTCTAAGCGACCTAAAATAGAATAACTAAAGCAGCTTCAATTAGCTGCTTTTTTTATGCGCAACCTCAAAATATATCTTCTTGCTTACCCCATTTTTTAGGGCATTGCTTACCTTTGCCCACGACAAAAACAACTACAACCCAATGGAAACACCCATCAAAACAATTCCTTTAAATGATCTGCATGCGGCTTTAGGAGGCAAAATGGTTCCTTTTGCAGGCTACATGATGCCTGTTCGTTACAGTTCAGATATTGAAGAACATCTCTGCGTTCGTCAAGGGGTAGGTGTATTTGATGTTTCCCACATGGGTGAATTTTTTGTGGAGGGTCCCCATGCCTTGGCTTTGATCCAAAAAGTCACTTCCAATGATGTGGCCACTTTGGTGATCGGTCAGGCCCAGTATTCCTGTTACCCCAATGAAGTGGGCGGAATTGTTGACGATTTGATTGTATACAAAATGGCAGAGGAGAAGTACATGCTGGTGGTCAATGCCTCCAATATCGACAAGGATTGGGCATGGATTTCAAGCCATAATACGATGGGAGCCACGCTTCGCAATGCATCCGAGGACTATTGTCTTTTTGCTGTACAGGGGCCTAAAGCTGCGGCAGCCATGCAGACTTTGACTTCCGTGTCTCTTTCAGAGATCAAGTTTTACCATTTTGCGATCGGAGACTTTGCTGGGATTGCCGATGTGATTATCTCAGGAACAGGCTATACGGGCGCGGGTGGATTCGAGATTTATGTGAAAAACGCCGATGCGGAGCGAGTTTGGAAAAAGATTTTTGAAGCAGGTGCTAGCTACGAGATCAAGCCCATTGGCTTGGGTGCTCGGGATACCTTGAGGCTCGAGATGGGCTATTGCTTGTACGGCAACGACATCACAGATACCACTTCACCAATTGAAGCAGGATTGGGTTGGATCACCAAATTCACCAAAGACTTCACCAATTCCGAAGCCTTGAAGCAACAAAAAGAAGCAGGAGTAAGTCGCAAGTTGGTAGGATTTATCATGCAGGAGCGGGGTATCCCAAGAGGGCATTATCCAATCGTGGATGCTGCTGGAAAGGTGATTGGAGAAGTTACTTCCGGTACGCAGTCTCCGAGTATGAGTCTTGGAATTGGGATGGGTTATGTTCAAACCGCCTACAGTAAGGTGGGAACGGAGATTTACATCCAGATCCGTAACAAAAATCTAAAGGCTCAAATAGAAAAATTCCCTTTATACAAAGGATAATGAGATCCATTGAAGTTTGCTTTAGTCCAGAGCTGATCCACTTACACGAGGTAACCGGTAAGTTGGTGGTCGTCGTGGATATTTTTAGAGCAACTTCTACCATGGTAGCTGCTCTGGCCCATGGGGTAACAGAGATTCTACCTTTTGCGGATCTAGAATCTTGCCGGGCCATGCAAGCGCAAGGCTACCTGATCGCTGGAGAGCGGGATGGACTTACTGCTCCGGGATTTGAATTGGGCAATTCTCCAGTAGCCTATATTGACGGAACCTATGCAGGGCGTAAACTGGCGATGACAACGACCAATGGCACGGTAGCCCTCGAAAAATCCAAAGGTGCTGCTACGGTTTTGATTGGCGCATTTCCCAATTTACAGGCAACAGTAACTTACATTCAATCACGAAATTTGGATGTATTGATTCACTGTGCGGGCTGGAAGGGACGATTTAATTTGGAAGACTCGCTTTATGCAGGTGCCTTGGTTCAAGCGCTTGGAGAAAGTCATTCCAACCGAGAAGACGGAGCTCTTGCCATGGGATCCTTATTTTCTCTGGAAGGAGGAAATTTGGCAACTTACCTGTCTCAAGCGTCACATGCCAAGCGCTTACAAAATCATGGTATTGAGTCTGATATTGATTTTTGCTTGACACTTAATCGGTACGATCAGGTGGTAGGATTGGTAGGAGATGGAGCCTTACGCGTAATTGAAGGCTAAGGCCTTAATTCGGTTACCGCAACTTTTCGTTTTCCTGGTGGCGGGTCAAGTCGCGCCTATTTTTCTTCTCCAGATTCTTTTGCAAGGCTTCTGTTAAGTTCACGCCTGTTTGGTTGGCAAGGCAAATCAGCACCCAAAGGACATCGGCTAGCTCATCGTCAATCGCACGACCTTTGTCCGATTCTTTAAAGGATTGCTCCCCATAGGTGCGGGCCATGATTCTGGCCAATTCACCTACTTCCTCCATCAAGAGCGACATGTTGGTCAGTTCATTGAAGTAGCGTACGCCCACCGTCTTGATCCAGTGGTCTACTAATTTTTGCGCTTCATTGAGCGTAAGTTCATTTTTTTCCATAAGTTCAATCCGCTTTTCATCTATAGAACTCTATAGCGTATGAATCCCAAACCTAATTCAATCCAAGAGTACTTTCCTTGGTTTGCTCCAGAAATCCAAGCCAAGTTACAGCAAATGCGTGAAATCCTGCGTCAAGCCTTACCTGAAGCCACAGAAGTGATCAGTTACCACATGCCGGCCTTCAAGACGACAGAAGTATTGGTGTACTATGCTGCAGCCAAAAGCCATCTGGGATATTACCCTACCTCTTCAGGGGTTACTAATTTTAAAGAAGAATTGGCTGGGTATGTAACTTCCAAAGGAGCCATTCAATTTCCGTATGACGAGGATTTGCCAGTGCAACTGATAGGAGAGATTGCTCAGTTTCGTGCCCAGGA
>CAMBMU010000016.1 GCA_945868725.1 Spirosoma fluviale | reverse complement strand
ATACGTATTTGAAAATATTTCACCGAGCCTGCCTGCTGCAGGCTGGCTTGCTCGGTATATTTCCACTGTATTTCTATCGTGTTATTTTAAATTTAATAGGTATCGAAACAGTTATTTCACCGAGCCTGCCTGCCGCAGGCTGGCTTGCTCGGTTTATTTCTAGCTTATTTCCACTGTATTTCAATAGGATTTCCTACCGCCTGATTTCTAGTAATTTTTAACCTAACTAATTGCCAAGCCTAATGCTGCTAGCCTTTTTATCATTCATTGTTGGATTAGCCTTGCTTGTGCTCGTTTTCTCTGTATTGTTCAGCAGGAAAAATGATAAAAACCTGAACATCTACAGTTTACTAATTATAGGATCAGCAGGAATTCAGCGGTTTTTACAAGGGGTTGAAGAATTTAAACTGATTGATTCGTTTAAAAATCCCTTTGTAGACAATTTCTTGCATCAATTTTTCATGCTTGTTTTTGCCTATTTATTTTTTGACAACCTATTATTTAAAAAAACTCCAGTTAAAAAAGTAATCCTGCACCTTGTTTTTCCCACGCTGTTTGTCCTTGTACACAGCCTATTTAATCTAAATCCTGGTCTAGTAAAATTAGTTTTATTTCTATTTTCTTCTCTGTATGTGCTATTGCCCGGATTACTGATTTGGAAGTTTATCTACAAAAGGAAAAATTACAAGGAACTCATTCATTTCCAGACGATAAAAAATTGGACCTACTTTACTTTTGGAATTTATTTTTCCTTCTACCTCATCTATAACTACGTGTTTGTAAATAACCCGCAAACAATCGGGACGGGCTATTTTATTCAATTTTACCATACAACTGCCTTGATATGGTTAGCCATGATCATTTACATTTTAAAAAACCCCGTCATTCTATATGGGCAACAACTGTTATTAAAAAACATCAATACCAGCAGTAAAGAAGACCTAGTGGTGTGGCGCAGTATCAAATTGGAGCCTACCGAGGCAGAGGACCTGGAGCTGGAGAAAAAAGTGAAGTCTAAGGTGGATGAAATTATTTTTGCCATCAAAAAATACGAGGAGAAATTGCTCCAGGACCTGGTGGAGGTACCAACCTTAAAGGAACTTGCATTCGAACTCGATTATCCGCAGAGTCACCTGAAATATGTGTTCAACTATTATTCCTTTTGCTCCTTTAGTGAGTACCAGAACAATCTGAAAATCAAATACGCATTAAAGTTAATCAAAGCAGGCTACTTGGACACCCGTACCATCGACTCCTTGGCAACCCGCTGCCTATTCTCGAATAGACGTACTTTTTACAGAAATTTCAATAAATGCGTGGGATTTACGCCAACAGAATACCAAGCGCAAATCAGTTCAGCTGCCTTGTGAGTTTCATTTTTTAGAGCTGGGCTTGAAAATCAAGTAGTCATGCGTATGCTCAGCAATTTTTTTCTCCGAAAAATAAGCGGGGAAATAGCGATCCTTGGCCCAGTCTTCAAATAGGTTTTTGTAAAAAGGACTTCGGGGATCCCCCGACTGCCCAGGGGTGTTGGTCATCTGCGTCAAATCCCAATCCGCTAGGTCGGTCACCATGCGGAAGCTCGCTCCAGCGGTTTGGTTGTTTCCCGAGCCGTTGGCTGCGGGAGTGTTGGGATAGCCGCCCCGTGGTAGCGGACCCAAATTGACCTGCTGCTGCAGTTGGGCGTCCACCCATTTGGACAGGGGATGCTGCAGGGCAATGTGCTTGTAGGCTGCTTGCCCATAGTTCCATTGTGCTTGGTTGGCCCCCAAGGCTTTGGAAAGTTCCTCCACTGCGGTAGACCAAGTTTGGGCGAGCAAACGATCCCGCTGCTGGAGGGCATTTTCGGAGAAAAGCTGCTCGGGATGCAGCACCCAATCGATGATTTTTGTCAATGGGGGTTGAATCAGTCCTTGAATGCCTGCTGGCACCTTTCTGCTTCGAACCTCCTTGACCAATGCTTTTTCCCAGGCCACATACATGCCTGCGGCCACACTTTCGGGAAGGAGTTGGTAATCCCAATCCTTCATCCAAGCCAAGGCTTCCTTGCCTTTGGGGTCTGTGATCGGCGCTTGAAGAAGCAGGGGAGTGAGTTGGCGGGCAGGGATAGCGGTCACATCCACTTGCAAGGCGATGGACTTGGCAATTGTGGCGCTGCTGTCTTGTGCCAATACCTCGTTCACACGATCTCCACGGAAAGGATCTGCCCAAGTAAAGGCCAGTGCCTCCGGATAAGGATAGTCGTCTGGAGTGACGTGCTGGTTGGCCGTTCCCCAAAATCCCTTTTCGGGGTTGGTCAGGCTTGGCTTCAAGCGATTGGGCCAATACCCATCCCATTCGTAGCGTCCATCTCCTGGGACGGGCACCATGCCAGAAAAGTTGGGACGCTTGGGAGTGATTCCTACAGCCTGCCAACCAATGGTTCCTGATTTATCTGCCCAGATCATGTTCTCTCCAGGGATAAAGCTGTAGGTACAGGCTTCTTGGAATTCTGCCCAATTCATGGCTTGATTCATGCGCAGCGAAGCCAAGTAGGGGGCAGCGCCCGGTTCGAGCCAGGCTGCGCGCACAGCCGCCGCTCGGTGGTTTTTGGGGTCTAGGTAGGTGACCGGCCCATGTCGGGTGTAGCGCAGCGTCACGAGGCTGTCTTGCTGCCCCTTCACCTGGATGCGTTCTTCGATCAGGGTCATGTCCTCCCAGTTGGACTGGTACTTGTACTGGTTGGGGTTTTCGGGATTGAGTTCGTAGAGGTAAATGTCCTCTGCATCGCTTTGGAAGATCGTCAATCCCCAAGCGCCATAGTCGTTGTGGCCGATAGACACCCCCGGGATTACAGGTTCTCCCCCTCCAATCACATTCCATCCTGGGGCCTTCAAATGGACCATGTAGCGCAAAGAAGGGAGGGCAATGCGGCGGTGTGGGTCGTTGGCAAGAATTGGAAATCCGCTTTGGGTACGCGCACCGCTGATGATCCAATTGTTGCTCCCTTCGGGCATTTCTTCGGATTCAAAAAGGTCTTCAAAAGGGATGTCTTCCCCTAAGGCAAGGTAGGGCTTGAGCAGGTCGGCTGCCAGCCAGTTGGGGTCGATGGATTGGTCTAGGCTAAGGTCTGGGTCGCCCGGGTGAAACCAGAGCAGCTCTTTGATTTTTTGGGCATCGACCTGAGCCAGTGCGCGACCGATGGACAGTTCTTGTTCGGCATTGGATCGGATGCCATTGTGTCGGGAGATGACCACCTCGGGCGTCCAGAGGCCTGGTTCGATGCCCAGCGTAGCAAATTCAAAAGGGAGTAGGGAGGGGTCCCTGCGCGTTTCTTCGATGTAGGCATTGACACCGGCCACGTAGGCTTCGATGATGGCTTTGCCGTTGGGGTGGTAGTGGTTCAGTTCGGTATCCATGTCCTTGCGGTAGCGCAAGAGGCGGGCGCCAATGTCACTTTGGAGACCGGCGGGACCTACCAGGGCTGCTGTGGTGCCGGTGGCTTTTCTGCGCCAGAGTTCAAACTGGAAGAGGCGGTCTTTGGCGGCGAGGTAGCCCTGCGCAAAAAATAGGTCTTGTTCGTTTTTGGCTTCGATGTGGTTGATGCCCCAGCTGTCTCGGCGTACGCTTACTTCTTGACTAATTCCTACTAAGGATTGGTGTTTTGCCGTGCTACAGGCCCAAAATAAGGTGGCGGTGAGTAGCAAGGCTCCCCATTTCGATATTCCCATGGTGCTTGGTCAACTTGTTGACAGGAATATAGGTAAATCTGCTTTTTTATCTTCCATCGTCCGCTGTTTTTTGAAAAAGGGTGCTTGCATTTGTTTTTTCTCCTTGAAGTAAGAATGGGTGCGTCAACGTATCTTGGTGGAATTCATAGGTTGTCCTTTGGGCTTTTTTTGATCCTTGGGCATCCTTTTTTGGGGTTTGCCGTATACTGGTTTTGTAGCCCTAGGGCTTCGATTTTTCTGAAATCTATTTTTTCAGTTCATTTTTTAATTCGATACACTGTTTTCTTATCCTACAGCGGAGCATTTGATAGCTGCCTTGTGAGCTACCCCTCCAATCTTTCTTTGGGAATACGTTCTCCACAAGCATTGTCTAGGAAGGGAAGCAACACGGAAGGATTTGCAGCCAAAGCAATTTTTAATTTTTAAACAATAAAAAAGCAAAAAGTTTTCAAAATGAAAACTTTTTAATATCTTTCACCTTTCAACCGCAAGCCTTGAAAAATATAATTGCATTAAAACATCTGGTCGCGTTTTACAAAAAGTATCCCAACTCAAAATCAAGCCTAGAAACCTGGATTGCCGTAACCAAGCATGCGGATTGGCAAAAACCTTCGGATGTTTTACAAGATTTTCCGGATGCCGATCCAATAAAAAACAACCGGGTGGTGTTCAACATTGCGGGGAATAAGTACCGATTAATTGTGCAACTGAGTTTCCCAAGGCAGTGGGTGTTTATCAAGTTTATTGGCAGCCATGCTGAATACGATCGAATAGACGCCGCTACGGTGAATCAATACTAACAGAAAACCTTTAACCTTATGAAGTGGGATAAACTAATTACAACGGAGAAGGAATACGAGCAGGCCCTTGCACGACTTACCAAAATTTTTGAAGCAGACCCTGCTAGTTCCGAAGGTATGGAGGCAGCACTCTTGGTGCTCTTAATCGAGCAATACGAAAAGGAGCATTACCCCATCTCGCTACCCGATCCAATTGCAGCAGTCAAAGAGACGATGGAAAGAAAGGGCCTGAAGGACAAGGATCTTATTCCCCTGATCGGTAGCAAAACTACGGTTAGCCTTGTTTTAACGAAGAAAAGAGGAATGACAATTGACATGATTCGAAATCTCGCGGAGGGCTTGAACTTGCCAGTCGAGCTCCTGATCCAACCGTATAAATTGGATGAGCAACAAAAAACTGAGTTGAAATCTCGATCCAAAAAAAGGAAGCCGAATGTAGCTTCCCCAATTTTTTAAAAAGCAAAGTTAAATCAGTAATTCTGATTATCCGGTTTTTCACCACTAACCAGAGAAAAAAAGGTTTGAGGTTCAATTAGGTGAGCAGTGGACCGTGGTCTGCCTGTGGGCCGTGGCCCATCAACGATTATCCGCAGTTTTAAATAGGCGAGCTGAGCTACTGGCATGATTGCGGATAATCATATCAGTAATTCAGCGTCAGGAGACCTGCTTACTCGGGATAGTTTACTCTAAGTTTCTCCCTACGAAAGGAGGGCGTCCGTCTCCATCTCCACGAGGTAGCCGTCACCAATCAGGGTGGCCTGCACCAGGGTATTGGCGGGCTGAATTCCTGCAAAGCGCTGCCCATGGGCTCGGGAAATGGCCTCCCAATCGGATGCGCGCTGCACAAAAATCCGCGTGCGCACCACATCCTCGAGGCTGCCTCCAAGGGATCGAATCGTCCCTTCTACCTTATCAATGATGAAATGCATTTGCGCAGCAGGATCATCTCCTCCCATTTGGACTGATCCATGCGTGGCAGTAGTGCCAGATACCAAAATGTGATTTCCTTTTCGGACGGCCCGGCTGAAGCCTGCGATATCCTCCCAAATGGTGCCGCTCAGGGCTTTGATCCGCCCATCACTTCCCTCTTGGGTGGGATATGGACTTGGCAGGCCGTCGATATGGTGGCTTAGGTCTCCCGAAGCAGTAAGGAAGGGAGCCTTGCGGTACTCATCGCCACAGTCCCCAGGGATTTTTTGGAGGCTACTCAAAGCAGTTTGGATGCTTGCACGATCCGCTTCGTCCAATTGGATCGAAAACAACCCTTCGTTTTCAGCCAGGTGTTCACTTTTGCCCAAGCGCGCCCCAATGATCACCCCTGCCACAGCGGGTTGAAGGAGCATGTAATGACTCGTCAAGGTTGCAATGCCTACCCCATGTTTCTGGGCTATGGGTTGGAGTGTTTGGATCAGGTTTTGGAAGCGCTCCCATCCTCCGGAGGCATCGATGAATCGTTTGTACTTCATTTGAGACCAGGTGAGCGATTCACTCAAAACCGGCTCTGGTTTTCCGAGCCATTTTTCCGAAAGGAATCCTCCTGCCACTGTTCCGAAGGCCAGCAACTTTACCCCATGCTTCAAGCACAGTTGGGTCATTTCGCCCGCTGCCCTTTGATCTAGAAGGGAATAGCAGACCTGGTTGGAAACCACCTCTATCCCAGAATTGACCACCACCTGGAGGTGGGCCGTATCAAAATTGGTTAGTCCCAGGTGCCGAATCAGCCCCTCATTTTTTAGTTCCTGAAGCCAGAAAAGGCAATCCACCCAACTGGGATGCGCATATTGCCAGGCATGAAACTGCATCAGGTCGATCTGATCCGTTTTCATTCGTGTCAAAGCGGTTTCCACCGCTTCTCTCACTTGGGTAGCAGTGATTTTTCCCGGAGAGGGAACCCATTTGGTAAAAAATTGAGCAGCATCAGAACCGTAGGTTTCACGGAATACCCCAGTAATCTCCTCCGCTGACCCATAGTGATCCGCCATGTCAAAGGTGGTAAACCCTGCATCTACATAGGCTTTCATGTGCTTCGCGGCTTCCAAAGCGTTGACTTTGCTGCCATCTCGTTCGAGATCGGCAATCTGCCAAAGCCCAGTAAGTGCTCGGCTGATCGTCAAGCCCGGCGCGAGTTCCGTATATTTTGAAAGGGTCATAGATTCTTAGGGTAACTTTGAAAATTTTTCGAGTAGGTCTGGGTTGGTCTTTTTTAGTTTTTGCCAACGGATAAAAAATAGGACTGCTGCCATCCCCATAACGATCAACCAGATCCAGGTGGAATGAAAATACCAGGCATCGACCGAGGAACTTAAATCTTTGTAGGTATGAATCAATAGGAAACAGATTAGAAAAACACTGCCGATTCCGACGATGATTGCCCTTGCTGCCTTGTTGGGGAAAATCGTAATCTGCTGCGCCAAAGTCGGATTTCGTTTGGGCAACCAGGCCACCGAAAGGCACATGAAAATAAAATTAACCAGCATGGAGGTGACCATGATATCGATCCCGAGGAAGAAATCTCCTGCAAAGTGGCTGCCCAAAATTCCAAGGGAAGATACCCCTCCGCTCAAGAGGATGGCCGGCACGGGCGTATGGAACTTGGGATGAATACTTGCCAGGCTTTTGGGGAAAATTCCGTCTTCGGCCCAGGCAAATACGAGGCGAGATACAGAAAGGATCATCGCTGGCAGGTCATTCAGTAGGGCAATGGCAGCACCTAGCAGGATGGCAATGCCAATTCCAGCCGGAAGGAGAATAGTCAACAGGCCGGCTGCGGTCAGGTCTTTGGAAAGGGCCTCCTCAGCCACAAATTGCCAAGGGACGGTGTGGTAGACCGCATAGGTAAAGGAAACGTAAAACAAGCCCACCAAGGTAATCGCCAAACCGATGGCTCGGGGAAGGTTGCGAACAGGATTTTTTGCCTCCCCACCGGCCTGAGCAATGGAGTCGAATCCGATAAAACTCGAGAATAAAATGGCTGATGCCGATAAAAAGGTGGTCCAGTTGAAGGGGACCTCAATTAGGTCTACAGACCTTCCTTCTTTTAGGGCTAGGGCCGCCAAAAATTCCTCCTGGCTGTAGCTCAATCCTGCCACGATCACTACGAATCCCAAGACAAACATTAAAATCATCAGCGGAATGAGTATCCGCTCATAAAAGGTCAATCCGAGGATATTGATTCCAATAAAAGACCAAAGAATCACCAAGGCAAGGACCACTCGGACTAGCCCTTGATCCAACCAAGCGGCCAATACTGTCCAGTCCAATGCAAAGGCAAGGTCCCTAAAAAAGGGAATCACCACGTAGGCAATCACGCCGATTACGATGGACAAGCCAAACCATTGGGAAAAGCTCGCGACAAAGCCCCAAAAAGGGTGTAGGGCTCTGCTGGCATAGAGGTAAGAACCTCCCGCTCTGGGCATGGCAGAGGCTAAAATGGAGTAGGCCAGCGCAGCAAAAATTGCTGGGATCGAGGCAAACAAAAATGCAGGGAGCACATAGGGGCCAATGCCGGGCACATTCCGCTGAATCATAAATGGAACCACATAGATGGAGGCTCCGATCATCGAACAGACGCCGGTGGCGGTTAAGCCTACTAGGCCCAAACTTCGGTTGAGGGTGGAGGAAGGACTGCTCATAGGTGGCTAAAATAAGGAAAAATAGGATGTCACCTAGGGGTTTAAGAGTTCCATGCGTTTTTTTAGGGCAACCACCCAATGAATTGGCTGGATAGGGTTGGGCCGTGCTTACAGCACTCACTCGCAGTACGTTTTTTTAGCTAGGCTTACCTCAGCCAATGAATTGGCTTTTTGGGGTTGAGTCGTGCCTACGGCACTCAAAGAAATGCTGGTTCAAAATAGACAATACAAGTTTCTTGATTACTATAAATCTACCTTCGTCTAAGTCCGCGTAGTGGACGGCTCACATTTCACCCATGGTTTTAACCATGGGATCACACCAAATCCTGAAAGAGATATTCTGGAGAAAATTCAACTTTAAAGTCAACCAACAGCTTCAGGTACTCTTCCCTCAAATTGACTTTTCGATGGTGGATCTCTTGATTTTTGATATACTTGATTACTCTGTGGAGATCCGACTCACTGTAGGAAAAAGCTCCAAATCCAGACTGCCACTCAAATCGATGTGCCACTAAGCCGGACTCATTCACCCATTTAGAAGATTTACCCTTCGCTACCTTCATGATTTCAGAAATCGAATTTTTTGGGAATATCCTGAACAAACAATGGACATGATCTTCCACCCCATTCACCACGATCGTTTGGGCTCCGGCTTCATTAATCAGGTTGCCAATCACGGGAAAAAGTTTTTGCTTTAATTCATCGTGAATCATTGCCTTTCGGTATTTAACGGCAAAAACTGTTTGACAGTAAACTTTGGAATAGGTATTAGCCATAGTGTAAAAAAGTTAAAAGGTTAAAAAAAGTTTAAAAATTGGACCGTGCCTCCCGCACTCACTCGCATTACGCTTTCTTTAGCTGCGCTTACCTCAGCCAACCCCGCTAGGCCTGCGCCAGCCCAGCCCGCCCAGCCCGCCCTGGCCACCCAGCCCCAGCCTCAGCCTCAGCCAATGAATTGGCTGGATAGGGTTGAGTCGTGCCTACGGCACTCACTCGCAGTACGCTTTTTTTAGCTAGGGTTATCTAAGCTCAGCCAATGAATTGGCTGATTGGAGTTGAGCCGTGCTTACAGCACTCAAAAAAATGTTAACTCAATATAGGCAAAATATTTTAATTATTACTGCTAACCTAGTCTAAGTCCGCCTAGCGGACGATTCAATCTTTGCCCATGGTTTTAACCATGGGCAGGCAATCCCTCCCACCCGAATGCTTGTATTCTATTTTGAAAATAGATAATTTTCAATGCTTCATTTCAAACTATGTTCACCAACCGCCTCGCGTTACTTTTTTCTGTCTTGATTGGGCTCACCCTCATCGGGTTCTACTTTTTTGGCCCAGAAAAAGAGGTGGACTTCAATACGGATATCAAGCCCATTATCAACAAACACTGCATCTCCTGCCATGGAGGCGTGAAAAAGAATGGAGGATTCAGCCTCCTTTTTGAAGAAGATGCCCTTGCAGCTACCGAATCGGGCCATCCAGCTATCGTACCTGGCAGCGCTTCTTCAAGTGAGCTGATCAAGCGCTTGACGTACTCCGACCCCGAGATGCGGATGCCCTACCAGCGTACCCAACTCTCAGAAGAAGAAATTGAACTGCTCAAAAAATGGATTGACCAAGGTGCCAAGTGGGGAAAGCATTGGGCTTATGAACCCGTAAAGGCACCTGAACTTCCAAGCAACTTCAGCACCGCAGGCTTGGGAGGCAATGACGCCCAAGCGCAAGCACCGATTGACTTTTTCGTGCAGGAGCAACTGACCGCCCAAGGACTATCCCCTGCTCCAAAAGAGGACCCAATGAGGCTTCTCCGTAGAGTGGCCTTGGATATTACCGGATTGCCCCCAACCGAAGCACTAGCCAGAGACTTTTCCGCAGGAAAAATCACCTACGAACAAGCCGTGGATCAGTTGCTAAATGCAGAAGCCTATGGTGAAAAATGGGCTACCTGGTGGCTTGACCTCGCGCGCTATGCGGATACCAAAGGCTATGAACGAGACGTCTCCCGCACGTTTTGGCCCTATCGGGATTGGGTGATTCGTTCCTTAAACTCCGACAAGCCCTACGATGAATTTACCATCGAGCAGTTGGCAGGGGATCTGCTGCCCAACCCTACTCAAGATCAACTGACGGCCACGGCTTTTCACCGCAACACGATGAACAATGACGAGGGGGGAACCGAAGATGAAGAATTCCGTGTGGCCGCCGTTTTGGATCGGGTCAATACCACCTTTGAAGTGTGGCAAAGTACCACCATGGCCTGTGTGCAATGCCACAGCCACCCCTACGACCCCATCCGGCACGAAGAATATTACCAGTCACTTTCCTTTTTCAACAATACCCGGGATGAGGATACCCATGACGAGGAACCCAAACTTCGTTTTTACGAAGCGGAGGATAAGGCTAAAGTCGAGCAGATTGTAAACTGGGCCACAGGAAATGAAGGAAATGTGAGCGCCAAGCAACGGGCCAACTTCCTGAAATTCTATGAACCGAAATATGCCGCGCACCTAGCCACCGACTTTCAAAAGGCCGAACTGATTGATACCAAATGGCTGGGATTATGGCCAGGAGGGTCTGCCCTGTACAAAAACATCGATACCCAGGGCTCCGACCAAGTTCTCCTCAACTATTGGTCTGGAGTAGACGGAACCAAAATGACCATCCGGAAAGATGGCCCTGCCGGAGAAATCCTGGCCAGCTTTGTCATCAACAAAACCCAAGGGGAACTGATCCGAGAAATCCCTTTCAAGCCCCTGCAAGGTAAAGTCAATTTGTACATCGAAGCTCAAAATCCACGAGCGGCTCCCCAGCAAAATACCTCCTCGATCGTTTGGTTTGCCTTTGTTCCAAGTCTGAAAGGAAAAGAGAAGGCGGGCTTCACCGCAGTGAAAAAATCTTGGGAGGAGCTGCTTCAGCTGAGAGGTACCCGACTTCCAATTCTCATCGAAAATCCAGATTACATGGCTCGTCCGACTTTTGTCTTTGAGCGGGGCAACTGGATGGTGCCGGGCGAAAAGGTGAGTTCAAAAACCCCGAAGGAACTGGGAGCCTGGAAAAAAGAATGGCCAGCCAACCGCTTGGGCTTTGCCTACTGGCTGACAGCTCCCGAAAATCCACTGACTGCCCGCACCCTAGTCAACCGCGTTTGGGATCAGCTTTTTGGACGTGGGTTGACAGCAACCTTGGAGGATATGGGTACCCAATCGGACCCACCGAGCCATCCGGAGCTGCTGGATTATTTGGCCTGGAAAACTGTTCAAAATTACGATTGGAGCATCAAATCGCTCATCCGAGAGATCGTCACCTCGGCTACCTACCAGCAGTCTTCCACGATCAGCACAGCGGCCTATCAAAAGGACCCCAACAATCAATGGTATGCTCGAGGGCCGCGATTCCGACTTTCGGCGGAGCAGATCCGTGATCAGGCCTTGGCAAGCAGTGGGCTGCTCAGCCCCAAAATGTATGGTGTCCCTGTGATGCCTGCCCAGCCCGAGGGCATCTGGCAATCGGTGTACAACGGAGAATCTTGGAAAGAAAGTGAGGGAGAGGACAAGTACCGCAGAAGTGTATATACCTTCCTCAAGCGAACGAGCCCTTACCCTTCCTTTACTTCTTTCGATGCAGGAAGCCGGGAGGTATGTATCAGCAAGCGCTTGGTGACCAACACGCCTTTGCAGGCCTTGGTGACCCTTAATGATCCCGTGTACTTGGATGCGGCCAAAGCATTGAGTCAGAAAGTTTGGGTGAAGTCTGGGAAAAATCCAGCCGCAGCCATCCAAGAAATCTACAAGCAGCTCCTGCTGATGCCGATCTCAGAAGCTAAGAAAAAAAGCATGATGCAGCTCTTTGCAACTGCCAAAACGGAGTTTGATCGAGACCCAAAAGGGAGAGCCGATTTCTTCCCCGGGGCGGATGCTTCTTTAGCCGCTTTGGCGGTAACGGCGAATGCCATGATGAATTTAGACGAGTATTTAACCAAGCCCTGAGCCCATGTCACTGGATAAGCTATTGAATGAATTGGTCAGCCAAAAACTGCAAACTCAGACGAGAAGGCATTTTCTGCTCGATTGCGTCAGCAAAATGGGCGGACTTGCCATGGCTCCCTTGCTTTTCGGTTGTGAGCTTGGAAAAAATGGCACGGCCAATGGCGGCCTCAACCTGAGTGATCGGGACCTAAATCCCCTTTCTCCGCAGCCAGCTCCATTTTTGGGCAAGGCAAAATCAATCATTTACCTCCACATGGCAGGGGCCCCTTCCCAGTTGGAGCTCTTCGACTTCAAACCCGAACTCGCCAAGTACCACGACCAAGACTGTCCTGCTAGTTTGCTCGAAGGGCGGAAGTTTGCCTTTATCCGCGGGGTACCTAAAATGCTGGGACCTCAGGCCAAATTTTCCCAACATGGACAAAGTGGCGCCTGGATTTCGGATTACCTGCCCCATTTCTCCAAAATGGCCGATGAGGTGGCGTTCTTAAAAGCCATGCATACAGATCAGTTTAACCATGGACCGGCACAGCTATTTATGCAGACCGGTTCGCCCAGATTAGGACGCCCCAGCTTGGGGAGTTGGGTGACCTATGGCCTAGGAACTGAAAATCAAAACTTACCCGGCTTTGTAGTCTTGACTTCCGGAGGAAAGACTCCCGATGCAGGGAAGAGTGTTTGGGGTTCGGGTTTTCTACCTTCCGTCTACCAGGGAGTACAATGCCGATCCAAAGGCGACCCCGTGCTCTACCTTGAGGATCCACATGGGATGTCCCGTGAACTCAAAAAGCATGTCATTTCTGCCATCAATGAATCCAATCAAGTCGATTTTGAAAATTTTGGTGATCCCGAAATTCTTGCGCGCATCAATCAGTACGAGATGGCCTACCGCATGCAAATCGAGGTGCCTGAGGTGATGAATATCAACGATGAACCGGCGCATATCCATGAGCTCTACGGCACCCAACCTGGAGAGGAATCCTTTGCCAACAACTGCCTTTTGGCCAGAAAACTGGTAGAAAAGGGAGTTCGTGTAGTCCAACTCTACGACTGGGGATGGGATACGCACGGCACCGATCACGATGGCTCGATCGATATGGGGCTGCGCAACAAGTGCCGCGGAATCGACCGGCCGATGACCGCCTTGCTACTTGATTTGAAGCAGCGTGGACTCTTGGAAGAAACCCTGGTCGTTTGGGGCGGGGAATTTGGTCGGACACCTATGCAAGAAAACCGGGAAGGAAAAAAGATGGGATTTATGGGCAGGGATCACTCCGTGGATGCCTTCACGATGTGGATGGCCGGTGGAGGCGTGAAAAAAGGGACGAGCTACGGTATTACCGATGATTTTGGTTTTGTTGGATTGGAGGAGCGCAGCTCAGTTCATGATCTTCATGCCACGATTTTACATTTGATGGGCTTTGATCACGAGAAATTTACCCATGAATTTCAAGGAAGACCTTTCCGCCTCACGGACGTGCATGGGGAGTTAATCACAAAAATTATGGCCTAAATGAGGTATTTAAAACCCTTTTTTCTGCTGCTTATCCTGCTCTTGCCGATGCGGATTTCTGCACAGCAAAAAATCCTTTTCTTTCAGACCGACTGGGGGAATACCCTTCCCATGGATGATTTTTTGGTCAAAGCCAAAGCGGCAGGCTATGATGGGGTAGAGCTGTGGATGCCGGCTGGGGAAGACAAAAAAAAGAGTCTAAAAGAAGGCCTAAAAAAGCACCAACTCGAGGTCATTTTTTTACATGGCACAGCCAGGAATCTACCTTTTGAGGAAGCCTTACGAGTATATGAGGTAGGATTACAAGAAATCCTGGCTTGGAAGCCCGTCAAAGTCAACAGTCACACCGGAAATGACTTCTGGACTCCGGAGCAAAATTTGGCGTTTATCGCGCTAGGCGACCGGTATAAAAAGCAAGTGGGAATACCTGTGCTGCATGAAACGCATCGGGGTCGATTTTCCTATACCCTGCCGGAAGCTGTGTCCATGCTTCGGAAGTTTCCAAACTTGAAATACACCTTAGACATCAGCCATTGGATGGTGGTTCATGAACGGCTACTGACCGAAAGCGACCCGCTTCTTCAAGAAATCTTCCCATCAGTGGATCATATTCATGCCAGAGTGGGCTTTGCAGAGGGACCACAGGTGCCAAATCCAGCGGCTCCGGAATGGAAAAATGAAGTCAAGGTACATCTAGACATCTGGGAAAAAATCATCCGCAGCCAGACGGGCAAGGTCTTTACCGTGACTACCGAATTTGGCCCGCCTCCCTATATGGCTACTGTTCCCTTTACCAATCAGCCCCTTGCGGATCAGTGGGAAGCAAATGTGTGGATGATGAATGCACTAAAATCCCGGTTCCAATGACTGAGTTTTTACTTCCCTTCTTGGGGAGAATGCATCCGGTCTTGGTCCATCTTCCCATAGGGATTTTGATTTTCGGGATTCTGCTTTGCTTTTTTCCTCAAAAAGGAAAAAATCCACTGCTGCCCTCCATTCGGCTGGCCTTTCTGATTGGAGGCATTGCTGCCTTGGCTGCAGGTGGGAGCGGCTTTCTCCAATACCAGTGGGAAGGCTTTGCCTGGGAGGACGTGCAGTTGCACCTATTTGGTGGGGTGATTACCGCTGTCGGCAGCTTTGGCTTGTATTCGCTGGTAAAAAATGCGGAGGCTTTAACTACCAAAATCCGAGTGTTGGCGCTAGTCCTGGGCTTGATTTTGGGAATAACGGGACATTGGGGCGGGAACCTGACACATGGAGAAGGCTACTTTACGGAAGTTCTTCCTGCAGATCTTCAATCCTTGTTTGGAGCATCGGCTCAACCAGAATTGGGGCCGCAGTTGACCGAAGAAACTTGGGAGAATGCACAGCTCTATGCTGAAGTGATCCAACCCATTCTCAATAAAAACTGCAAAAGCTGCCACAATCCAAGAAATCGAAAAGGAGAATTGGATCTTTCTTCCCTTGCCGCTTTGAAGAAGGGTGGAGAGGACGGCCTAGTGCTGACTGCCGGCGATGCTGCCCACAGCGAGCTTTTTGCCCGGCTGATCTTGCCCAAGGAAGATGAAAAGCACATGCCTCCTACCGAAAAAAACCAACCTTCCAAAGAGGAAATCACCTTGATTGAAAGTTGGATTAAAGGCGGAGCAAAAGAAAGCGGCACCTTGGCAGAAGCAGAGATTTCCAAAAACCAGGTTGAGCGCTTTATTCTAAAAAATGAGATTCCATTTTACCCAATTTCGGCACTCCCTCCCTTGGCTGCCGATTCCTTGGCGGGCTTAAAGGAGGCGGGATTGTTTGCTGAGGCAGTAGAATCGGGTTCAGGACTTTTGAAAGTCAGCTGTATCAATTTGCCCAGCTTCCAGGATTCCGATTGGAGAATATTGGAGTCGGTTCAAAGCAGAATCGCCTATTTGGATTTGACTGGAACGCAGGTGACGGATGCGGTGGTGGAGCAGCTGACCGCTTTGCCCAACCTTACCGTACTCAAGCTCAACAGCACCGGAATTACTGGCAATTCCCTGAAAAAACTGGCGCAAACTAAAAATTTAAAGTTGCTCTACCTGAACAAAACAGGGATCAACCTGAGCCAGATTCAGGCCCTGGGCTCCAGCAAAAGTCTCCAGAAAGTCTTTGCTTTCGATACCCCCGCTTCCCGTGAATTGGCCACGTCCGGGAAGGCGATTTTTCCATTTATCCTCGAGGCTGGTAGCTATTCCCTGCCCAAATTGGCTACGGACTCCATCGTCTATTAGATCCAACGAACAAAAAAATCCCTTCAGCATTGGATGCTGAAGGGATGATGTCACTTAAGTTCTTTCTTGAGCCGTTACCTTACAGGACTATTTATTTTTTACCCATAAACTGATTGACATCCAGCCAATGGACAAAGGCATCAAACCAGCGGTTGCTCGTACGGTTGGGATTGCCGAGTCCAAAACCATGACCTCCGTTTTGGTAAAGGTGGAGTTCAACTGGTCGGCCTGCCTTGTGCCAGGATTGGATGATTCCAAATTGTCCTTGGAATAGAAAATCATCTGTTGCGATCACATTGAACATGGGTGGGGCATCCTTGGGAACTTCCACAGGTCCCATTCCTCCATAGATTGGGCCGATAAATGCCAATTTCATCGTGGTCGAGTGGAGTGTGGCATGCATGGTCAATCCAGCGCCTGCTGAGAAGCCAATCATTCCGATTCTGGAGGTATCAATGCCCCATTCTTTGGCATTTTTGACCATCAATGCATAGGCGGCCTCGGCATCTTCCAATTGATTGGAAAGATCTCGCTGAAGGGGCGAAGGTGCTGGAGCAGCAGTCGTTGTCACCGTGCCTGGTGCAGGAGGCGCATTTCGTGGGCGATTCATCCAAGCAGAAAAGTCTTCCAGGGTAGGAGGGGTAGGATACAATCTGTACTTCAGCACAAAGGCGGCGATTCCCTGTTTGGCTAGTGCCTCAGCCACTTCCCAACCTTCATTTCCCATAGAAAGCCAGCTGAATCCTCCTCCAGGAGCTACAAGTACAGCGGTTCCATTGGCTTTTCCGGGTTCGGGCAGGAAGGGAGTGAGGGTAGCAGTGGAGATATTCCGAGCCATGGGATCTCCCCATTGCCGAAACCAGGTTTCTGGAGCGGGTTGGTTGTCCACAGTTCCTGTGCCCAAGAGAATTGCTCGGGGTTCTTTTGGTGTTTCAAGTGGATAGATCGTGCCATCCTGAGAAAACGCAGCATGAGCAAAAAGGACTAAAAAATTGAATAGGCCAAATTTAATGAAGTTCTTCATGGGGGTAGGTTTTTGAGTTTGAATAGAAAAGCTCCTGACTTTCGGATGTAAACCCTAGCGGTTTTATACCAATGGAGAATTTGAAGGAAAATTGGGAAGGAATCGGTTGACCTTGCTTGTGGAGTTAAAAAAAAACCTTCAGCAATCGATGCTGAAGGGTAGGATTCTTACTCGTATTCGAGGTAATTGTGGAGCTGGCGAGAGTCGAACTCGCGTCCAGATAAGGAAGCACCGTACCGTCTACATGCTTAGTCACCTGTTGGGTTTTCGACCAATCTATGCTGGGTGACACACCTGAGCTTGGCTTAGCGATTGATCATAGACTTGCTTAATCGCATCACAAGCCGCATTATGACCTTTTAACCACTACAGGTTGGGTGAACTTGGAGAGGGTTGATCAGCGTGAGTTTTCCCAATTCAACTTTCGATTAAGTAAGTCCGATGATGAGTTGATCCAGGGGATTTTGGTGAGTTCTGCCACTGAATTGCCACTGAAAATGTATCGTACAAAATATGTCCTAAAGAACCCCAGTAAGAAATCTGGCCTAGGTAAGATTACACTAGAAATCTACTTTTCCAGCGATGGTAAAAGAGAACGAATTTATCTTCCAACAGGGGAGGAAATTCATGAAAAGTACTGGACTAATGGAATGGTTGCTAAATCCTATCCTCAAAAAGAGAAGCTCTTGAGAAGGCTTGAGGAAAAGCATCATGAAGTAAAGCAGCAACTTTATCAATGGGAAAAGGAGCTAGGTTATTTGAATGCTGATCTGGTAAAAACCAAATTGGAAGACAGGCCTATCCTAGAAAAGGATATGCTCACCTTATTTGATGAATTCCTTGAGGTAAAGAGGTTGACCGCCAAGTATAAAATGGTCATAAAGCTTACTACCATTAAGAATCATCTTAAAGTCATGCTTGGACAGAAGAAAATGTATCTAGTAGAATTCAATCAGACTTTTATCAATAGACTGACATACTATTGGGAGCAAAAAGTGGGATTGCAACCCAATACGATCCACAAAAATTTCAGGTTTCTTCAACTGTTTCTGAATTACCTGAGAAAGGAAGGTTTTCTGGAAAATGATTTCTACAAGGAATATAACGCATGCTCTTAGATGTTCCCATGATGGGCAAAAAATTCGCTGTAATCTTCACTCCTGCCGACCAAGAAAAAATGGCAGAGATGATGCCTCAAATTAGCCTTACAGGCAGCACCGAAAGCAAAAGCATTTTAGGGTACAAAGCGGTAAAATATGCTGTTTCGGATAATAAGACCAGAAATAATTTTGATGTTTGGTTCACCAAGGATATAGAGATTACAGGCAACCCCCTTAGTCGTTTCTACGAAAAAACGTATAACTTTCCTCTAGAATTCACCAGCTTCCAAAACGGAATTTCTTTAAAAGCCACTGTAAAAGAAATTAAGCCAATGACTGTAACCGCAGGTACTTTCTCAGCATCAAAAGATTTCGAAGAGATCAGTTTTGACCAACTGATGCAAATGAGCGGACGCCATTAAATTTCCATTTTCTCGGGGCTTAGTCCCAACGAAAAATTTAAGCCTTATATCCCATCCAAATTCATGTTAAAACACCTGGTTGTTTTAGTTCGTTTCTTTTGCTTCTGGCTCGTACTGGCTCTTTTGGACAGGTTGATTTTCATTATTTTCAATTGGTCTGCATTCAGCCAGCATAGCTGGAGCGAAAACCTGGGCCCTTTTTATCAAGGCTTACGGATGGATGCCTCTTTGGCCGCTTATATTTCCGCCATCCCATTACTTTTTTATCTTGCAAAGTGGCTTTTCCCCAAGTTACAACTCAACAAAAACCTGGCAATTAATTATACCCGCTTTTTCATTCTGGTTTTTGCACTTACTTGTGTAGTTAACTTGAATATTTATAAGGAGTGGGGCTCCAAAATTAACTATCGAGCGCTCGATTTTGTATTTGATGCTCCACAGGAAGCTTTAGCCTCCAGCTTATCATCCCCTCTCCTGTTGTCTTTCTTTATTATGATAGGTTTTATTTTTTTTGCTAACTGGCTGAGTAAGCAAATGATCGATTTTGAAATCCCTGAACATAACTTGCCGCTTTATCTCAAAATCCCAATTACAGTATTGATTTTAGGTGTAAACTTCCTGTTCATTAGAGGTGGCTGGCAATTAACGCCGATTAACCAAAGTATGTCCTACTTTTCTGAAAAACCTATCTTGAACTATGCTTCGGTAAATACGCCCTGGAACCTGCTTTATGATATCTCTAAAAACCTGTCGGGACAAGATAATCCTTATCAATACTTTCCATTAGCTGAGGCTAAAGCCATCAGCTCAAACTGTTACCCTGAAACGAAGGCTCAAAGTCCGGAAATACTCCTCACTAAACGTCCAAATGTGGTATTGATCATCCTGGAAAGCTTTACTGCACAAGTAGTAGAAAGCCTGGGAGGAGAAAAAGGGGTAGCTCCTGAAATAGAAAAGGTCATTAAACAAGGTATCCTGTTCGAAAATACCTATGCTTCTGGAGACCGGACAGATAAGGGGACTATTGCTATTCTGAGTGCATTTCCATCACAAGCAATAAGAAGTATTGTAAATGAGAACGGCAAACAAGAAAAACTCCCTGCTTTATCTCAGATTTTTAAAGAAAATGACTACAGCACCTCTTTTTATTATGGCGGTGAGAGTGAGTTCTACGGCAACAAAGCATTTATGCTGAGTCATGGCAATGAGGTATTGGTGGATAAGAATGATTTTCTGGATAAAGACATGAATTCCAAATGGGGCGCATTTGACGGTGTAGTTTATCAGAAACAATTAGCTGATTTTAAGAATACTAATCAACCTTTCTTTTCTACCATACTTACCCTTACCAATCATGAGCCCTTTGAGCTACCGGTTAAGGGCAAATATCCGGGCACGAAACTTGCGAATTTGTTTAGAAGTACAGCACATTATGCTGATTCGAGTCTGGGTGCTTATCTCCGCGATGCGGCCAAACAAACATGGTACAAGAATACTTTATTCATCATTGTTGCCGATCATGGCCATCGTCTGCCTTCAGAGAAGTATGAAAAATACCACCCGATGCGCTACCGCATTCCATTGATCTTTTTTGGAGAAGTGATTAAGCCTGAATATCGCGGGAGCAGGATTCAAAAATATGGCGGACAGACAGATATTGCCCAAACGCTTTTCAATCAAATGGGGATCGATGCCAGCCGATTTAAGTGGAGCAAAGACCTACTCAACCCAGATAGCCGTGATTTTGCGTTTTACGATTACGATAATGGTTTTGGCTGGATTACACCTGAACAAAGCCTCGCTTTCGACAATGTGGGTAAGCAGGTGGTTTATCGTGAAAAAAATACGGGTGTAGCAAAAGAGTCGGAAATGCTCAAGAACGGAAAAGCGTATTTGCAAACTGTTTTCCAGGAATACCTGGACTACTAAAGATGCATTTTCACTCTTAAGGTACCCTTGCTAATACCTAGTATCTCTTCCATTTCCTCATAACTTTTGTAATCGAGGTAAAGCATAATTTCAATAAAATCAATGTTAAACCAGGTATTGCCACTGAATATCCACTGGAAAATTCATTTCAAAATACAAAGCCCTGTAAATTATGAGTTTACAGGGCTAGGATAATCGAAGTTGTGGAGCTGGCGAGAATCGAACTCGCGTCCAGATAAGGAAGCACCGTACCGTCTACATGCTTAGTCACCTGTTGGGTTTTCGACCAATCTATGCTGGGTGACACACCTGAGCTTGGCTTAGCGATTGATCTTAGACTTGCTTAATCGCATCACAAGCCGCATCCCGATCAAGTCGACACCCCAAACCCGCGCCGATCAGGCAAAACACGGTGGGATGTGGCTGGGGAATCACTCTCGTAACTCAACCCTTTAAGCGATCTATCCTATAAGGTTAGATTAAGCAGCCATGGCGTAAGAAGTTTCGCCATTTGTCTTTTGCATGAATTTTTTAAGGCCGTACATACTCCAGCCTGCATGCGAGCCCGATGATTACACCTACTGTCAAAACCGGTCAGCCCCTTTGAATGGTTACAAAAGTAGGGATAAATAAGTTCATTTTTGAGTATCAAGTATCAAGTAGTAAGTATCAAGATTCAAGAAACGAGATTCAAGAAACGAGACTCTATTTCGTGGTGATACGAGATTCGTATGTTCTACGGATTTCCCAATTCAACATTCTGAGTTCAGCGTCCGGCGTTCGACATTAAAAATAGTATCAAGTATTTAGTATCCTGTCTGCCGACAGGCAGGATACTAGCTACTTGCTACTAAAAAATCTCCTTCCAATCCCAAATCCCCTATCCAAGAATAACTACTTTTTTATATCTTGCAGCGATGGAAAATTTCGTTGTTTCGGCAAGAAAATATAGACCTGCAGATTTTAAGAGTGTCGTGGGGCAACAGCACATCACGACCACCCTTCAGAATGCAATCAAAAACAAGCACCTTGCTCAGGCATTTCTTTTTTGTGGCCCTAGAGGAGTAGGCAAAACGACCTGTGCGCGTATCCTTGCCAAAACCATCAACTGCGAAGCCATCACCAAAGACTTTGAAGCCTGTGGCACCTGTGCCTCTTGCGTATCCTTTCAAAATAACGCTTCCTTCAACGTCTACGAACTCGATGCCGCCTCCAATAACTCAGTAGACGACATCCGTAACCTGGTTGAACAAGTACGCTACGCCCCCCAAAGAGGGGAATACAAAATATACATCATTGATGAGGCGCACATGCTCTCGCCAGCGGCCTTCAATGCTTTTTTGAAGACGCTAGAAGAGCCACCCAAGTATGCCATCTTTATTTTGGCTACCACGGAAAAGCACAAGATCATCCCGACCATCCTCTCTCGATGCCAAATTTTTGACTTCAACCGAATTCAAATCAAGCACATCGCTGAGCACCTCAAATACATTGCTGGCATGGAAGTGGTCGATTACGAGGAAGAAGCCCTGCGCCTAATCGCAACCAAGGCAGATGGGGCCCTCCGCGATGCCTTGTCCATGTTTGACCTGATCGTCACTTATTCGGCTGGCAAAAAGGTCACCTATCTTGAAACGATTGCCAACCTCAACATCCTAGACTACGACTACTACTTTAAAGTGGCCGATGCGCTACTGGAAGAAAATATTTCGACTACCCTGCTCCTCTTTGACGAAATCCTTAAAAAGGGCTTTGATGGGCATAATTTTATTGTTGGCTTAAGCGAGCACCTTCGAGATCTCCTTGTGGTGAAAGATGAGGCCACTGTGGAGCTACTCCAGGTGTCTGAATCCGCCAAGGAACGCTACCTAGAGCAAACAGCACGCGCAACGGTATCCTTCCTCTTGTCGGCCCTCAACCTGGCCAACCAATGTGATATCCATTACAAGACCAGCAAAAACCAGCGCCTCCATGTGGAATTAACCCTGATGAAGGTGGCCAAACTATCGCAGGCATTCCGCCTCGCTACCCTCGCTACGGTGGACCCAAAAAAAAAAGCCTGATTGAGCAGGAAAATATTCCAGCTCCAACCCAAGCTCCCGAAGTACCCCAATTTGTTGCTCCTGAAATCCCCGCTTCGGTATCGGCACCCGCTCCCCAAGAACCTACTGTTGCTACAGAAACCAAGCCGAGCTCATTAAAATCCACTTTTTCGATTCCAAGTAGTCTCGGCCAAACTAAGAAGGTTGGCGAGAACAGCCAGCAAGAGGAGGTCAATACAGTCGCTGAAGAAGAAGTTACAGCAACTTATGTTTCTACTCCACCTGCTCCGGAGATTTTGTTGACGCAAGAGTTGCTCGATCAAGCCATTTTTTCGATTCAAGAGGTATTTCGAAATGCGAACAGAAATTTAGAGCTTACTCTTTTGGACCAAGAAATCAGGGTTCAAAATGGGGAAATTACCCTTCAAGTGGGTGGTTCAATCCAAGAAAATATCGCGCAAAAGATCAAGCCAGAGCTTGTGGGCTTGATACGTAAATTTACCGGAGCAACTTCTTTTACGATCAGTGTAGTGCATCAAGAAGAGCTGGTAGACGACAAGGGGAAATTGTATACCAGCACGGACAAACTTAAATTTTTACGAGAAAAGCACCCCGCCTTGATGGAGCTACAGCGGAAGTTTGACCTGGATGTAGATTTTTAAAAATCGAGAGAGATTCCAAAGTTGATCAGGTTCTGAAATTGAATCGCCCGCTTGCTACTGCCATCGTCCTGCTTGATGAGGACCTGTTCATCGTAGATGAGCGCGGTTTCAATTCGGGTAGAAATGTACTTATTGACCTTCATTCGGATGAGTGAGTTGAAGTTGACTACCAGGTTGCCAAATCGCTCGTAGTTGGAAAAAAGGTTCAGATCGGCCTTCCAGGTTACATTTTCCATCAGCACCACATCCACCCCTCCGAGGGCGAGGGACATTCCTGCTTCTGCCCGAACATTCTCCTCTGGGATCACCCCAAAAGCCCCTGCTCGACTTAAGGAATCATTCAAGACTAGGGTAAATCGTCCAGTAAATGGAGATAGAATTACCGAAATCTTGCCCTTGTCTTCAAAGCTTCTTCGGTAGTTGATACCGGTAGAGGATTGGAGGTATCCTGGGGCAAGGAGGTCGGAAATTTTGGTGCGAAGTTCGTTTTCTGACCCAGCAGGCTTGGTATATTTATATCCTGAGGCCAACTGGGTACGGGCATCTAGCTGGGTGGTCAAAAAGAATTTTTCCGAAAGCTGCCGCCCATAGTTGCTCACGAAAATAAAGTTATCATTGGTTTTTCGGGTTTTGTAGTCCCGCTCATTTTGCCGGTTAAAACCCAAGTTGACGGTAAGCTGAGTATCCCAAACCTTGCTGTCTTTTTTGTAATTGGCAAACAGGGTGGCGCCAGTATTCAGGGCAAAGGATCCGGTTCCTCCTGCCGCCCAATTGCTCAACGTAACCTGTTGAATATTTAGCGTGTATGTTCCTCCCTTCTTCCAGAAAGTTTCTTTTACGGGCTCCTGGATGAGTAAGGAGTCTCCCAGCATGATCAAGGTATCCCGATCGATGATTACCGTATCCGGTACTATTTTCCTGTCCTGTGCCTTTACAAAGGGGGAACTGCTAAAGAGTAACAGGCCGATTAGGAAAATGCAATTCCGCATGGGATTGGGCTGATCAGATCAAGGGGTCAAAATACGTAATTTTTGTCCTACCGTGATCAAGTTTTGAGCACCGATGCTATTGAGTTGTTTGAGTTCCTCTACCGACATTCCATATCTTTTGGAAATGGAAAACAGAGTTTCGCCTGCGCTCACCGTGTGGAATGAGTAGGAAGGTGTTTGGGGCTGCTGTACTTTTTGTGGGGGAGCCTGTTCTACTTTAGGCTGTACTTCAGGAGCAGGCGGGGTAGGACTAGTGACTACTGGTTTGGGCTCTGAATAGGTAGGGATTTCTACACCTCTTTTTCGGGATTCCTTCAGATTCAGTACCATACCGGGGCGAAGCTCCGAGTCTTTTCGAATTCTATTTTTAGATTTTAATGCGGCCAGACGGATGCCATATTTTTGGGAAATAGACCAGAGTGTCTCCCCAGCTTCCACTACATGCGTAGCTACTTCTGCATTTGGACGCTTTCGCTGGGTGTAGTAATAGGCCCCTTGTTCGATCTGCTCTGTTTCGGGGAGGTCATTTAATTTAATGAATCGCTTTTCGCGGATTCCAATTTCTTCCGAAAATGTACTAGTAGACGCCGTGGCTGCTGCTTGTACCCCTTCCAAGTTATTCACTAGAATTTGCTTGCGCTGGGAGGCTTTGCCGGTATTTCCTGTGATTTTTGGATAGGAGCTAGCCGGTTTTGGTGCTGCCGAAGTTTTAGCAGGTGCTGCTTGTGCAGTAGTCACGGGACTTTGATTGGCTACAGGACCCTCTAGAAGTCCAGTTCCTTTTACAAAGAAAAGGGTAAAGGAGCCAGCAGGCACTTTCCCGCTTACCGCCCATTTGTTGTATTCGATCAAGTGTGCTTCAGAGACTCCAAACTGCTTTGCAAGGGCAGCAAACGTATTGGGGCCTTGAATTTGAACCTCAGAAAGGCGTGTGGAATTGGAGGTTAAAATAGCTATTGAAGGCTGATAGGCTATCTTGTGGGCCAAATATTTCTTAAAGTACCAATGCGTGTTACGGTCAATATTCACTACTTTTTGGCCTGCATATTGGCTGCCAAAATAGGCTTTTGCTCCACCCAAACCCATTTGATAGGAGACCAGCGCAGTCATCCAATTGTTGAGGGTTGCATGGTGTTTTTTAAGGTAGATTGCGGCACCACGTGAAGCCGCTACAATGCTTTTCCGCTCGTCCACCTGTCCATCTACACGAAGCCCCACCTCTTCGGCTGTCCCCTGTTTGAACTGCCAGAAGCCAACCGCATTGGAACTAGATACGGCATCAGGAACCAATCCGCTTTCTTGGATTACTAAATACTTGATTTCGTCTGGGATATTTTGATTCCGGAGTTCTCGCTCTACCAGGGGTAGGTAGAGGTTGATGCGTTCTGCTTTTACCTTAAAGTAGGCTGCATTGCGGTAGAGTGCATCGACATCCAATTGAATTTCTCGTTGGGCTTGCGGGTGGATTTTCAGGGTTAAATCCGCGAATTCCATTTCCAAAGGAACCTGGGGAATCTGTGCCTGAACAAGCTGAGTTCCAGAAAAAAGGACAAAAAATAAGAGCTGAAAACGAAGTTGGGCTTTCATTAAAATGAAAAGAGTTTGGCGCTACCTACAACCTAGCAAAAATGAGACCCATTTTTACAGCCTACCGCTTTCGAGCCATTAATATTCCATCACGAATGGGTAAAAGGAGGGTTTCTACGCGTGGATCTTGGGCGAGCTTTTGGTTGAAGTCCAGCAAAGCTTGCGTGTCTTTGTCTATTTTTTGGCCTTCTTCCACTAGGATTTTCCCTGACCACAAGACATTGTCTGCTAGGAGGATTCCTCCAGTCCGTAGTTTGTCGATGACCAACTCGTAATAGGCACTGTAATAAAACTTATCCGCATCGATAAAAATCAGGTCAAAGGGACCTGGAATTGAAGGCAGTAGCTCGCGTGCATTTCCAAGGCGGTAATCAATCTGTGAAGCAAGGCCACTTTCTTCAAAAAATCCACGAACCATTTTTTCCAGCTCATCATTGATATCCAGTGTGAGCAATTTTCCACCGGGAGCAAGGCCACGAGCAAGGCAAATTGCGGAGTAGCCCGTGAAGGTGCCGATTTCCAAAATGGAGCTAGGCTGCAGCATTTTTGCAAAAAATTCCAAGGTTTTCCCTTGCAGATGTCCGGAGAGCATGCGAGGAAGTAGGACCTTTGCCTGAGTTTCACGCGTGATTTTCAGCAGCAGTGGATCCTCTGCTTGGGTATGTGCCTCACAGTAGGCGAGCAGTTCTGGCGCAATAAACTCCATGTCAAGCAGGGGTATAAATAAGCTGCGTTAGCTGATCGGGTTGGAAAATCTCCTGAGCAATGTCCTGAAGTTCAGCAGCGGTGGTGGAACGAATCTGATCAAAAATAAGGTCCAATGGGTCTATTTTCCCATGGTCAAGTATACTTTTCCCATATACGAGCATCAATCCGGCATAGTTTTCCTCCGCCATCGCCATTTGTCCAATGGCTTGGACTTTGGCGGTATGAAGCTGAAGGCTACCTAGTTTATTGGCGCGCAGTTTTTCCAGTTCACGGTGAACTATCGTTAAACTTTTCTTCAGTGTTTTCTCTTCGGTGCCAAAATTGATTCCAAAAAATCCGGTATCAGAGAAAGGCTGGTAGGTAGACTCCACACTGTATACATAGCCATAGTTTTCTCGAAGGGAGAGGTTGAGCCTGCTATTCATGCTTGGGCCTCCTAGGATATTGTTCAGCAAAAACAGCTTGTAGCGATTGGGATCGTGCAGAGAATAGGCGGGCCTTCCGATGGCACAAAGGGATTGGGTGACCTCACGCTTCACGGTCTTGTGCTTTGGTTGGTAGGTTTGAAATCCACTTCGGGTATAGAGGGTTCTTTTGGTGGGTATTTCTCGTAAGGGGCCTTCGATTTGGCGGAGCGCCTTTTCGAAGGTAATATTGCCCACCACGGAAAATACCAGCTGGGAGGTGTCCAATCGTGAGGAGATAAAGTCCATGAAGTCATGGTGGTGGAAGTTGGATACCGTCTCTTCAGTTCCTAAAATATTTCTACCGAGGGCATGATGCTCAAAAACAAGTGCATCCAATTCATCCTGGATGGCATCGTCCGGAGAGTCTCGGTACATGGCCATTTCTTCCAGGATCACTTGTCGTTCCCGTTCAATTTGCTTTTCTGGGAAGGTAGAGTGGAAGGTGATGTCGTAGAGCAATTCTGCAGCCTTGCCGTAGTGGTCTTTGAGGACCGATGCATAGAAACAGACCTTTTCCTTGGTTGTATAGGCGTTTAGTTCTCCCCCTAAGGATTCAAGGCGGTTGATGATGTGAAAGGTTTTTCGTTTTTGGGTGCCTTTGAAGGCCATGTGTTCCCAAAAATGTGCCAGGCCCTCTTGTTCTGGGCTCTCATCTCTGCTGCCAATATTGAGGATAAAGCCACAGTGCACCATACGGGTATGCGGGATCTCCTGATGGACGATCCGAATCCCATTGGGAAGCTCTTTACAAGTCAACTGCATACGCTGTGGTTCCGGGTTTGTGAAATGATGGGCACGCAATCTAAACTGTCCCTAGAATTTTCATTCTAAAAAACGTCCTATTTTACTATCTTGGCAATATAATTTGTCTGCAATGAAATATACTCCCTTACCCAAAGAAATCTACCAACGCAATCGAGCCAAGTTTGCTGCAAAAATGGCGAAAAACGCGGTAGCAATCTTCAATGCCAATGATATTTTACCTACCAATGCGGATGGTACCATGAAGTTTAGGCAAAATAACGACTTGTTTTACCTCTGCGGGATCGATCAGGAGGAGACCATCTTACTTTTAGCTCCGGACTGCCCAAATCCCGCTTGGAGGGAAGTGTTATTTCTCAGAGAGACCAACGACCACATCGCGGTATGGGAAGGACATAAATACACCAAAGAGGAGGCACATGCAGCCTCAGGAATTGAAACAATTCAGTGGCTTCCGACCTTTGATTCCATTTTCAATTCGGTGGTCAACCTCTCCGAGCGCATTTACCTGAATACCAACGAGCACCTGAGGGCCGGAGTAGTGGTAGAAACAAGAGATGCACGCTTTATCAAGACCTGCAAGGAGAAGTACCCCTTGCATATCGTGGAGCGGGCAGCACCTGTGATGCATCAACTCCGTGGGGTCAAGGAGCCTGAAGAAATCCAGCAGTTGCAGGTGGCCTGCGACATCACCGAAAAGGGATTCCGACGTGTAGTTGGGATGGTAAAGCCAGGAGTTACGGAGTACGAAGTTGAAGCAGAATTTATCCACGAGTTTGTTCGTAACCGAAGCAAAGGCTTTGCTTACGAGCCCATCATTGCTTCGGGGCCATCAGCTTGCGTATTGCACTACATCGAAAACAATAAGGCTTGTCTAGATGGAGAACTCCTCCTTCTTGATGTGGCTGCTGAGTATGGCAACTACAATGCAGACATGACCCGAACTATTCCGGTGAATGGTAGGTATACCAAGCGGCAGCGACAGGTATACGATGCGGTGTTGCGTGTGGAGCGAGAAGCAGCGAGCATGTTACGCCCTGGAGTAACCATCCAAGACTACCACCGAGAAGTGGGTTTGGTGATGCAAGGGGAGCTAGTTGGCTTGGGTTTGATTGACCAAACGGACATCAAAAATCAAGATCCAGCCTGGCCTGCCTACAAAAAATACTTCATGCATGGCACCTCGCATCACTTGGGCTTGGATGTACACGATGTGGGCACGATGCATTTCCCGATTTCAGCAGGCATGGTCTTTACAGTAGAGCCAGGAATTTACATTCCGGAGGAAGGATTTGCAGTTCGTATTGAGAATAATATTGTGGTCCAGGAGAATGGATACCTGGATTTAATGCGCAACATTCCGGTTGAAGCGGAGGAGATTGAGTCGCTGATGAATAGGTAAATAGGCTGCTTAGTTGGGATCCTTGTAGGGTTCCATCCAACGCTTCAATCTCTTTCTTCGATGTGCCCATTTTGGTGAGCAACTCAATTTCTAATTGGTAAATTCGAAGTTCCTCTTCTTTTTGTTGGGTCTCAGGAAGTTCCTTAAAAAAACCTGTGATCCCATTTCGGATCCGTTCTTCTACAAGTAGGAGGTGTAAGGATTCGTGAAAAATTGTTCCTGCTAGACGGTTTATACTTCTTTCTCTAACAGATCCTGTGCCTAGCAAAATCCAGAGGATTTTTGGGTCACCTCCTTCAATCCAATTGGTGCTTGCAAAAATTTCCCCATCCTCGCTTACCTGGAGTTGCATGGTGGCATGCTGCACGACTGCCTCGTAGATCTCAGGAGTGTAGGTCTGTAGAAGGGAACATGCTTGTTTGATTCGCTCGGTATCGGCAGCTGGCGTAAGGTAGATTTGGGCCAAACAGGTTGTTTGTAAGCCGACAAGAAAAAGGATAAGGGAGATCCATCGCATCAATCAAAGGTATTCGATTCTTTTTTCTTTAAAAATAGGGGCCTTTGGGGGATGAATAAAGTCTTGTTGGACGCAAAAAAAAGGGCTGGTTTAGACCAGCCCTTTTTACTTAGAAGGAAGTTCTCGGAAGTAATTACCCGATAGAAATTCGTTTGAATGTATTGACAGTCAGGCCTTTGTTAACACCGTCTAGGTATTGAGCAATAGACTTGGAGTTGTCTTTCACAAATAGTTGGCTAAGCAAGGTGCTTTCCTTGTAGAATTTCTGAAGTTTACCAAGGGCAATTTTCTCGAGCATGTCTTCTGGCTTCCCTTCGGCTCTAGCTTGCTCCTTACCGATTTCGATTTCCCGTTCGATGGTAGTTGCATCTACGCCATCCTTGTCTACTGCTACTGGATTCATGGCAGCAATTTGCATAGCCACGTCTTTTCCAGCTTCTTCTACGTTGTTACCAGAAGTGTTCACAAGGCCTACCAATACGCCCAATTTTCCATTGGAGTGTACGTAAGTCACTACTTGATCAGCACTGATGACTTCGAAGTGAGAGATTTCGATTTTCTCTCCGATTTTACCAGTCATTTCAATGATTTTTTCTGCAATGGTGCTGCCTTCCATAGGTAGGGCAAGCACTTCAGCTGTGGTAGTGGCGCCGTTGCTTACTGCCGCATCAATTAGGGAGTTGGCAAAAACACCAAATCCTTCGTTTTTGGCTACGAAGTCAGTTTCGCAAGTTAGGGATAGCAAGATGCCCTTTGCGTTGCCGTTAGTCAAACGAGTGACTACTAAGCCTTCTTTGGTTTCGCGGTCAGCTCTAGAAGCAGATACTTTCTGACCTTTTTTTCTGAGGATGTCCACTGCATTTTCGAAGTCGCCATCGGCTTCGGTTAGCGCTTTTTTGCAGTCCATCATGCCTGCGCCGGTCATTTGTCTCAGTTTGTTTACGTCTTGTGCAGTAATTGCCATGGGATGTTTCGTTTAGATAGTTCGTAGGAATCGGACCCCATGAATAGGGCCTGTTGTAATTAGAATTGGCGCAAGCGCCTAGTTAAAACAAAAAATTGAACATCGACTTACGCCAGATGTTCAATTTTTTTAGATGCAATACATGAGTGGATTATTCTTTTGTTTCGGCGTCCACGGCTCTTTTTGCCTCTTCCTCTTCAGAAATTTTGGCATCATCCTTATCTCTCTTGCGCTCAGATAGGCCTTCTTCAATGGCTGCACCGAATGCATGTACTAAAAGAGACACAGACTTGAATGCGTCATCATTTGCTGGGATTGGGAATTCCACCTCGTTTGGATTGGAGTTGGTATCTACCAAAGCAAAAACAGGGATTCCTAATTTTTGCGCTTCAGCAATGGCAATGTGTTCTCTCTTGATGTCCACTACAAAAAGCGCAGCTGGAAGTCGGCTTAGGTCGGCGATACCACCCAAGATCGTTTCCATTTTTTCCTTTTGACGGGTTACCATCAAACGCTCTTTCTTAGCCAAGTTTTTGTAGCCATCTTCTTTCATCAACTTCTCTAGGGAAGACATCTTCTTAAGAGATTTGCGGATAGTAGCGAAGTTGGTCAACATTCCACCCAACCATCTTTCGGTCACGTAAGGCATGTTGAGACGTTGTGCTTCTGCAGCAACGAGGTCTTTGGCTTGTTTTTTTGTAGCGACAAACATGATTTTTTTGCCGGAACGTACAATTTGCTTGATTGCGTTGGATGCTTCTTCGAGGCAAGCAAGCGTTTTATTAAGGTCGATAATATGGATACCGTTCTTCTCCATAAAGATGTATGGAGACATTCTTGGATCCCACTTTCTCGTCAAGTGTCCGAAGTGAACACCAGCATCCAGTAAGTCTTTGTATTCTATTTTTGACATGAATGAAATTGGTTTCTATTGATTGAAGTAAAATTCTAATTAACGCTTCGAGAACTGGAATTTTCTTCTTGCTTTTTTACGTCCTGGCTTCTTACGTTCTACCATTCTTGGGTCACGAGTAAGGAAACCTTCTTTTTTCAATGGACCTCTGTGTGTCCCATCTGCTTCGCAAAGTGCTCTAGAGATGGCCATACGAGCGGCTTCCGCCTGTCCTGTAATTCCACCACCGTCTACATTGATTTGTAAGTCGTAAGTTCCTTCTACGCCAACAAGCGTTAAAGGCTGCTTCACTACAATTTGGTGTAGCTCAAATGGGAAATAAACTTCAATTGATTTTTTGTTAACGGTGATTTTACCGTTACCTGGCGTCATGTAAATTCGGGCTACCGAAGTCTTTCTTCTACCGATGGTATTGATTGTTTCCATGCGTCAGCAATTAAAGTGTGATGGCTTTCGGCTGCTGTGCTGCGTGAGGATGCTCAGATCCTTCGTACACGTACAAGTTGCCGTACAACTTACTTCCTAATCTGTTTTTAGGCAACATGCCTTTGACTGCTTTCTCTATCAGGATAGTTGAAGATTTCTGCTTCAACATTCGAGGAGTAGAGATTCGCTGTCCACCTGGGTATCCAGTGTGGCGCACATAAATTTTTGCGTCCCACTTGTCACCCGTTAATCGAACCTTGTCTGAGTTGATTACGATGACATTGTCACCACAATCAACGTTAGGAGTGAAGCTAGGCTTCGTCTTTCCTCTCAAGATTTTCGCAACATCACTAGCCAAGCGTCCTAGAATTGCAGACTGGGCATCCACGATCACCCATTGCTTTTCTACGGTGGAGCTGTTGGCTGAGATGGTCTTATAGCTCAGAGTATCCACTTTGTAACTGTTTAATTTTTAGCTTATTAATTAATTATCGACCCCAAAAAGGGACACAAAGATAGGAGCATTTATTTTTCTATGCAAACTATTTGCATTCCTAAACCCTAATTTTCATTGGTTTAGCTAATTTTTTTTTAGCTCAATCTCCCAATTGGGCTGGAATCTTGCGCTACCTGTTCTTTTCGAGCTGCTGCACCAACACTTGAAAATCTTTGGGGTAAGGGGCTTCAACAGCTATTTTCTTGCCATCAAGGCCTAAAAATTGGATACTAAAGGCATGTAACGACACCCGCTGCATGATGGGAAGTTCCTCCGTCTCTTTTTTTAAGTTGAATCGGCGCTTCAATGCCGAGAGGTATAAAGGTTTGCCTCCATACAACGTATCCCCACAAATAGGAGCTTTTAAGTAGGCTAGGTGAACTCGTATTTGGTGTAGACGGCCAGTGATCGGACTGCATGCCAGTAGGGTGTGTGCAAAATAGGTTCTAAGCGTAGTGACAAGGGTTTGAGCAGGTTTACCATCCTTGCTTACCTTGGCAATTCCCTTGTTATTGGCAGCTAAGTTGCGATCCACCAGTAGGGATTGAAAGTCTTGGATACCTTCCACTACCGCATGGTAAATTTTTTCCACCTCCCTATTTTCAAACTGCATGGCCAAATGGCGATAGGCCTCGGGATGCTTGGCGATAACCAGGCAGCCGGAGGTTTCCTTATCCAACCGGTGACAAAGCTGTGCTTCCTCCCAATAGGTTTTGGCTAAGTCTAGGATATTCTGAGCTTCGTGCCGGTCATCCAAACTCGATAGGTAGGGTGGTTTGTTGATGACCATGAAATCCGAATTTTCTAAAAGAATCAGGTCTTCAAACGTTATTTTTTTCATGGAGGAGTTGGCCCAGTTTGGAGCGACAAAACTAGCCATTCCAATTCGGTCCAAAAAGTATTGGTAGAATTACTTCTCAAATGAGATAAAAGCTGAGCGAATGGAAGGAGAAAATTGGCGAGGTAAACCGCTTTCAGGAAGAGGGGTACTCAAATCTCTTCGATCGAATCGCTCTTCTTTTTTTCTAAGGGGAGTTCAAAGCTAAAAATAGATCCTTTTCCCACCACTGAGGTAACAGAGATTTTACTTTTATGGCCTTCTAGGATATGTTTGACGATGGCCAACCCAAGCCCTGTACCTCCTTTGCCCTTAGATCTGCTTTTTTCTACGCGGTAAAAGCGTTCAAAAATGCGTTTTAAATCCTCAGGAGGGATACCAGGACCAGTGTCTTTGACTTCTAACTGAATTTGATTTTTGCTCAACTTTAAGCTAACCTTTATCTCTCCACCGTCATGGTTGTATTTGACGGCATTGAAAATTAGATTTTGACATACCCGGTAAATTTTCTGTCGGTCCGCGATAGTGGCATAGCTTTTAGTCAGATCAGCCTCTACGGTAATGTTTACCTCTCTTTTGCCTGCCTTATGCTCTAACTCATCGATTACTTCCATTACCAACTCTAGAAGATCAAACTCTGTGAATGAAAATTTGATGACTCCAGATTCCATTTGGTTGAGGGTGAGCAAATCTTGAACCAGGTGGTCTAGGGAATCTAAACTTTTTGCAGCTTTTCTGAGGAACTTCATCCGCACCTGCTTGTCATCTATGGCCCCATCAATAAGGGTATGAATGTAGCCTTGCGTTGCAAAAATTGGAGTTTTAAACTCGTGAGAGATGTCTGCAATAAATTCCCGTCTGAATTCCGCGTTTTTCTTTAGCGTATCAATTTCGCTCTGTCTCGCGAGCGCATAGGAATTGATTACTTTGTTTATTTTTTTTAAAGGAGAGAGTGTCGATCGTATGGATTTGTCTTGAATTTCTGTCAGGTCTTTTTTCTGAATTTTTTCCAAGAGGCCATAAATATTTCCGATTTCGCGAAAGACTAGAAACTCTAACGAAATACTTATAAGTAGGTAGGAAATGGAAAAGGATAAAAGTAGCGCCGCCCAAAGAGTTGACGCATTGGAGGAGGGAATCAGGAATAAAAAAGCCGTTAACAATCCAGAAATGGCAATTGCTAGTACTAAGGATATGCCCCGAGACCCTGTTGGCATGTTAACCCAATTCAAATTTATAGCCTACTCCTTTGACCGTAGTGATGTACTCTTCCCCGATTTTTTCGCGCACTTTTCGGATGTGAACATCCACTGTCCGAGCTAAAACGAAAACATCAGATCCCCAAATATTGTGCAAAAGCTCGTCTCGGCTAAACACTACATTGGGATTGTTGGCTAGAAAGTGCAAGAGTTCAAATTCTTTTTTAGGTAAGGTAATTGTTCTTCCCGCTTTGTCTATGGTATAGCTGCTGCGGTCAATTTTCAAATCTCGTATTTTTATATGACCTTTTTCTTTTTCCTTTTTGGAATCTCTTCTGAATAAGGCTGCGATGCGGCTCATTAAAGCGCGTGGTTTGATCGGCTTGGTGATGTAGTCGTCGGCTCCAACATCAAAAGCGGCTACTTCCGAGTACTCTTCTGATCGTGCGGTGAGGAAGATAATAAAGGCATGCTTTAGCTCTGGGATTTGCCGTATTTGAAGGCAGGTTTCTACTCCGTCTAGATTGGGCATCATGATGTCTAGAAGAATGACATCAGGTTGAAATTTGATTGCCGTTTTTACCGCTTTGAGACCATCTTCAGCGGTAGCTACTTCATACCCCTCTTTTTGCAGGTTATACTTTAAAATTTCTACGATGCTTGGTTCATCATCGACGACCAATACCTTGATTTTTTGCTTATCTGCCATGGGAAGAATTCCGAAATGTTTGTGAAAATTAATGAATATCTACGGCTTCAAATTAAATAGTAAAGTAACCTTTCAAGGACCAAACCAAAAGCGCCTCAAATAGCGGCTTTTCCTTGCGCTTTGTTAAGTTAGTGTTAATCGTTTAGCCATTCTAATTTTTCAGCCCCCTGGCGCTTCGGATATCGATGTTCAACGAGCCAATAAATAGATTGGCCTTGATTTTTACTGGGATTTTGTGTGCATCCTTGGTGATCCAGACTTTTACGGGGTACTGCCCTCGGAATAGGCTATTTTTAGGTATTTGAGGCGAAAAGACATAGGTTTCCTTCCTACCGAGGCTTGTCTCCAGTGTTTCAGTTCCCTCGAATATTAATTTTAGGTTATATATTTCTTTGTCAAAAAAACCTCGAATTAAAATTTCTTGTCCCTTCCGCATGTCAGAGATGTCTAAGGTGCGTAAATAATAAAATCCGCTAACCAAATCTTGTACCGTACCTGGAAGGGAAAACACTTTAACCTCCTTGATTTTTTTGTTTTCCCGATCGTAAAGCTCTAGGGTGGCCGTTTTATTTTGTTGATCAAAATAAATCTTTTCGTTCCTTCGGTAGCGTCCCTCTTCGATGTAGCGGTACGAGAGCCGAGGCAATAAACTTTGGGTATTCAGGTGAGTGCCCCAGTTGTCGTTCACTTTTCCAAAAAGGGTAGCTGCACCTATGGTGTTTCCAAACGCATCAATTTTAAAATGAGGCTGGGCATTTTCAATAATTGGGGTTTTCCCCACTAGCATACGTCCCTCAGCTAGATCAACCCAGCCATAGCTCACGTCAAAAAGTAATTCCTCTCCATAAGTGAAGGGAACGGTTTTCCCTGGAGATTGTGCCCAGGTTACGGTAAGGGGGAAATAGGCGAGTAAGAGGATCAGAAAATAGCGCCTCATTAGATAACTGACAATTTGTGACAAAAATGAAATAATACTAGGATAAATTTTACCAAATATGCGGTTTTGAAGGTTAAAAGTACAAATTTGCACAGCGAAAACAAGGCAGGCCTATACCTTGTTATTTGTACAGCAAATTGGTAACTTGAACATTTTAACCTATACCCAAACTCAACATGAGTACGATCAGCGCAGAAAAACTCAAAGCATTACAGCTCACCATTGACAAGCTTGAAAAAACATACGGCAAGGGTGCTGTCATGAAGCTTAGCGACAATAAAGTATTGGATATTCCCGCCATTTCCACGGGTTCCTTAGGTTTGGATATGGCCTTGGGTATTGGAGGTATTCCTAGAGGTAGAGTCATTGAGATTTATGGTCCAGAATCTTCTGGAAAGACCACCTTGACCCTGCATTGCATCGCCGAAGCACAGAAGGCGGGAGGTATGGCGGCATTTATTGACGCAGAACATGCGTTCGACAAAAGTTATGCAGAAAAGCTAGGGATTGACACTGAAAACCTGCTGATTTCTCAGCCTGACAATGGGGAACAAGCCTTGGAGATTGCAGAACATTTGATCCGATCGGGAGCGATTGACATCATTGTCATTGACTCCGTGGCGGCCTTGGTGCCCAAGGGAGAATTAGAAGGTGAAATGGGCGAAAGTAAAATGGGCTTGCAGGCTCGTTTGATGTCGCAGGCGCTTCGCAAGCTTACTGGCGCGATCCACAAAACAGGCTGTTCCTGCGTTTTTATCAATCAGCTTCGTGACAAAATTGGAGTCATGTTTGGAAGTCCTGAAACAACTACGGGTGGTAACGCCTTGAAGTTTTATGCTTCCGTACGCTTGGATATCCGTCGAGTAGGACAGATTAAGGATGGCCCAGACAATATTTTGGGCAATAGAACGCGAGTGAAGGTGGTTAAAAACAAGGTAGCTCCACCTTTTAAAGTGGTTGAATTCGACATCATATATGGTCAGGGCATCTCCAAGGTTGGCGAAGTCATCGATCTTGGAGTGGAGCTAGAAATCATCAAAAAGGCAGGGTCTTGGTTTTCCTACAATGGAGAAAAACTAGGTCAAGGCCGTGATGCAGTAAAAAACCTATTGTTAGACAATCCAGAATTACTCGATGAGCTCGAAGGAAAAATCAAAGGTGCTTCAGGATTGCTTCCTACCGAACCGACAAGTTCTTTAGAAGATTAAGGAAGAGCAACAAGTAAAAAAAAGGTCCCGTCCCGCATGTGCGGGACGGGACCTTTTTTTTTGTTTTATCTGATTATCCGCTTTTTCACTACTAGCCAGAGAAAAAAAGGTTTGAGGTTCAATTAGGTGAGCTGTGGACCGTGGTCTGTCAACGATCCGCAGTTATAAATAGGAGGACTGAGCTACTGGCATGATTGCGGATAATCATATTGTTTTAGTTTGTCCGAATGGCTTCTACAGGATCCATTCTAGCGGCAAGTGTAGCGGGCACGATTCCAGCTACCACACCGATCACAGAGGATACCCCCAAGCCTAATATTACATTATTGAAGGACAATACCAGTTCAAGGCTTCCCAAAGGAATGAAGCTCAGAAGGTAGACGAGTAGGATGCCGGAGCCCCCACCAATCAAACTCAAGCAGATCGCTTCAAAGAGGAATTGAAAGAGGATGAAATAATTTTTGGCTCCTAGTGATTTTTGAATTCCGATGATATTGGTTCGCTCTCGGACGGATACAAACATAATATTGGCAATTCCAAAGCCACCTACCAAAATAGAAAACCCGCCAATTACCCAGCCGGCAACTGAGATTACATCAAAAATAGATCCAATGGCATTTTGAATAAATTCAGTTTTGTTGAGGGCGAAGTTATTTTCTTGGGAAGGCTTCAATCCCCGTTTGGCACGGAGGAAGCCAGCCATCTCATTTTCTAAGGCCACTAGTCCCACATCGGTATCTCTACCCTTGGCAGAAATGGTAGGTTCAAGCCCGTCACGACCGGTATAGTACATTTTACTAAATGCCCCAAAAGGTACCAAACAGGCCTCATCTTTGGAAGGGAGCTCTAAAAATCCTTCCCCTTCTTCTTCAAAAATACCGATGACGGTAAATTTCATCCCCTTGATTTTTACTTCTTTACCCAAAGCGGCTTCGTTGGGAAATAGGGTAGTGGCGATTTTTTTTCCGATGATAATCAGGTTTCGAGATGCATTGATCTCTGCCTCAGAGAAGTAACGCCCTTCTTCCAAGGCTACTTCAAACACATCTTGGTAACTATAGGCAATCCCAGATAGGGAGGTGCCTTGGTACGAATTGCTACCTGCCTGTATGGTCGCAGATGAGGAGGCGGAAATGGTAACTCCATCCGCATTTTTTAATCGCTCCTCCAAAAATTTGTATTCCGCATAGGATCCAGGAGGGCGCTGAAAATACTTCCACCAGGGATAGTCTTGAGGTCCATTCGCAAAAGGAAATCGGTCCACACGCATCACATTGGTTCCCAGAAAGGCAAAGGATGACTTGATTTTCCCCTCCAATGAATCCACCAAAGTGAATACAGCAATGATGGCAAAAATGCCAATTGTGACTCCCAAAAGGGAAAGAATGGTCCGTGTAAGGTTGGATTTTAAGGCCGTAATGGCAAACCTAAAACTTTCCCAAGAAAGCTTTATAAATAGCATAGAATAACTAGTTGGTTAAAAACAATTTGTCAAGTTAGCTGAAATTGGGCATTTTTGTTATTATCTTTGCATTTTTTAAAGTATCTCCTAATCGAGTTTTGAACATCCCAAACACTCTTTACTATCCCCTATGAAATTATCTGATTTCAAATTTGAAGTTCCCAAAAAACTGGTCGCACTCTACCCCGCTGATAACCGTGATGAGTCTAGATTGATGGTTGTTCATCGAAAAACTGGAGAAATTGAGCACCGTACCTTCAAAGACATCCTAGATTACTTTGTTGAAGGGGATGTATTTGTGACGAACGACACTAAGGTTTTTCCTGCTCGTCTATACGGAAATAAGGAAAAAACGGGTGCCAAAATTGAAGTTTTCTTATTACGAGAACTAAACCCAGAATTCAAACTTTGGGATGTTTTGGTTGACCCTGCTCGAAAAATCAGAGTGGGAAACAAGCTCTATTTTGGGGACAGTGACCTTGTCGCAGAAGTAATTGACAACACCACCTCAAGAGGTAGAACCATCCGTTTCTTGTTTGATGGCACCGACGAGGAATTTCATAAAACAATCGATACCCTAGGCGAAACGCCGCTTTTGAAAGAATTTATCGAGCGAGCCATCGAACCAGAAGATAGAGAACGCTACCAAACCGTTTTTGCAAAGAATGTAGGCGCAGTAGCAGCTCCAACCGCAGGAATGCACTTCACGCCACAGCTGCTAAAGCGCTTGGAATTGAAAGGAATAGAAATAGCACCGATCACCCTTCACGTGGGCCTAGGTACATTCCGCCAAGTGGATGTAGAAGATCTGACCAAGCATAAAATGGATTCAGAAAATTATTTCATATCCGAGCGAACAGTGAATTTGGTCAATAAATCATTAGACAATAAAAAGCGTGTAGTTGCAGTCGGAACCACTTCCCTAAAAACAATAGAATCCTCAGTTACTGCAGGAGGAAGATTGAAGGAAAGTAGCGGATGGACGGATAAATTTATCATTCCACACTACGACTTTAAAATTGCCAATGCGATGATCACCAATTTTCATTTGCCGGAATCAACGCTACTCATGACCGCCTCCGCATTTGGTGGCTATCCGTTGATCATGAAGGCCTACAAAGAAGCCATTAAAGAAAAGTATCGGTTCTTCTCCTATGGAGACGCCATGTTGATCTTGTAAATCGAATTAGTCCCGTACCTACGGGACTTTTTTTTGGATTTATTTACCTTCTCACAGCGATACAAATTCCTTGAAAAATAGTGGGTGTCTCGAGCAGGACCTTAATTTTGTAAGAATTCAACGCGCATGAACAAAGCAGCAATACTCGTCGCAGGTGGCAAAGGGATGCGGATGGGAACTTCCCTACCCAAGCAATACCTTCCTTTAGCAGGAAAGCCAGTGTTGATGCATACGCTAGAAAAATTTTTTAGCGCAGATCCAAGCCTTCTTTTGATCCTAGTTTTGCCCAAGGATGACTTTGAGTACTGGAGGAGTTTGTGCAGCATCCACCACTTTGAGCTTCCCCATGAATTGGTTCCAGGTGGAGAAAGTCGCTTTCAATCTGTAAAAAACGGATTGATGGCACTCCCATTTCAAGAGGGCCTTGTAGCAATTCACGATGGGGTACGGCCTTTCGTGAGCGAAAAAGTAATTCAAAACAGCTTTGAGCAGGCAGCGGAAAAAGGAAGTTCGATCCCGGTGGTCCCCTTAAAGGATTCGCTGCGGAAAGTAGAAACTAGTGGTGAAAGTAGCTTTCAAGATCGAGCCCACTTTCGTCTGGTTCAGACACCCCAAACCTTTCAACTGAAACCGCTCCTGCAAGCATTTGCCGTGGAGGAGTTGGCAATTTTTACGGATGATGCTACCGTCTACGAACACCAAGGATGGGAAATCAGCCTGATT
>CAMBMU010000015.1 GCA_945868725.1 Spirosoma fluviale | reverse complement strand
CTTCCGCAATAAAAAAACATCAACAGACCAACAGTCCATTTTCAGCAAGTATCTCCCAAACCTCGGAGTCAATCAGCTCTTCAAAATCTCCTAGCTCCTGTTCGTAGTCCTTGCGAACGTCCCGAAGCACAATGGTGGTAGACTGCCTGAAACTCGCTTTTTCCAAAAGACGGAAGAGCCAATGCCCCAGCTCGAGGGGAAGCTCGAGGGCAAAATCCTCTTTTTTACCCGAAAAAAGCAGTTCGCATAGCCCCTCCTCCAGTTCCTCAAGTATGGGAGTGCTGCCCAACCAACAGATGCGGTGGTGGTCTTTTATAGGCTTAGCGGAAAGTTCTTCCAGCTGTTGCGCAATGTAGGTACTGGGGATGCTTGTCGGAGGAATCTTGAAGTCAAACCAATTTTTCAAGGGGAGATCCAAACCCACTCCTTGCATGTAGTTGAACAAGGATTTGCGTAGCCCTTCCGAAAAAGCACCATGATCCACCCCGATGGGATCCTCAAAGTCCACCTCATTATTGGCGAATGTTCCCAGTTGGTTGTCCAGACGCTTCACTCCAAAAGCGGAGGGATTTAGACCCACTGGGCTGTGCACGGTCATGGCAAAGCGATGCCAGAAACCCGATTGAATGATCCCCTGCTCAAAGAGCTGCCGAACCATCTCCAGAGAATCTACCGTTTCCTGAACCGTCTGAGTGGGGTAACCATACATGAGGTAGGCGTGTACCAAGATCCCTGCTTGGGTAAAATGTTGGGTAACTTGTGCCACTTGGGGCACGGTTACTCCCTTTTTGATCAAGTCCAAAAGCCGATCGGAAGCCACCTCTAGTCCACCAGACACGGCGATGCAACCTGAGGCACGCAGGAGGCGGCAAAGGTCTGCCGAAAAGCTGCTTTCAAAACGGATATTGGTCCACCAAACCACCACGAGTTCTCGGCGGAGAATTTCAAAGGCTAGCTCACGCATCAAGGCGGAAGGAGCGGCTTCATCTACAAAGTGAAAGCCATTGGTCCCCGTTTGGGCCATAATCTCTTCAATGCGGTCACAGAGCAGCGCGGCAGTGATGGGTTCGTAGCGACCAATGTAGTCGAGGGAAACATCGCAAAACGTGCATTTGCCCCAGTAGCAGCCATGTGCTAGGGTCAGCTTGTTCCACCGCCCATCACTCCACAGTCGGTGCATGGGATTGGCCACCTCGATGACCGATAGGTAGGAAGAAAGCGGAAGATCACTGTAGTCTGGAGTGCCCAGTTCCCGCTGGGGAAGGTCTTTGATGGCTAGGTTATTCACGTAGGTCACTTGCCCATCCATGCGTAGAAAGGTACGTTTCAGTTCCGCATGCGATCTTTTCCCTGCAAGGTACTCAAATAGCAAGACCACAGGAGCTTCCCCATCGTCGAGCAAGATATAATCCACATAATCAAATACCCGAGGCTCTTTGAGGGAACGCAATTCTGTATTTGGGTAGCCTCCTCCCATCCAGATTTTGATGTCGGGGTGATGGACCTTGATGTATTGCCCGCATTTGAGTGCCGCATAGAGGTTGCCAGGAAAAGGCACCGTAAAGGCAACTGAGCGGGGATGATAAGCTTGGATTTTTTCCTCGAGGAGTCGAAGTAAGAGTTCATCCACCAAGCTATTGGGCTGCTGCAAGGCTTCCTGTAGTTCGTCAAAAGACCTAGCCGATAGGCCCAGGCGCTCGGCATAGCGCGTAAATCCAAAATGTGGGTCAATGGCTTCGGTGATCAGGTCGCCGAGATCTTCGAGGTATAGTGTAGCGAGGTAGCGTGCTTTGTCACGGATGCCTAGGGCCCCAAAAGCCCAATCCATGTCCTCCACCTGTTCAAAACGCCCTGCCTCCGGCAGAAAATCACCTTCTGCGATACGGTAGGCAAGCGTGGGGTTTTTGTCTTGCAAAAAATCCACCACTGGACCAATGGTTTGTAGGTACTGCGCACGAATCCGAAGGATGCGAAGGGCATTATCCGAGAGGGATTCTACTTTTTCTGCCTGCTCAAAAATATGAGTTAAGCCGGTCTTAGATAAGATGGCCAACATCACCTCGATCCCCAAATCTGCCTGTTTGGAAGGTACCCCAAGTGTATTCAAGAACCCCTTCAGGTAAGCGGTCGCCGGATAGGGCGTATTGAGCTGGGTAAAGGGTGGGGTGATGAATAAAACTTGGGTGGACAAGGGTCAGCGGGGTTTGGCTCGTACAAAGGTCGTAAAGAAAGGAGATTTTCTAGCTTTTTTTCATGGAATGAAGGAAAAATCAAGCCTGGTTTTGGAAGATTGAGTTTCCAAGGGAGGAAGAAAGGATAGTTTGGGGTAGATGTGGGTAAAATTTCGATCTTTGCCTACATGAGCAACAACGACATCCTGCGTACCCTGCGGTACACCTTCCATTACCACGATCACAAGATGAAGGAGATTTTTGCCTTTGGTGGCAAGGATATTTCATTTGAGGAAGTGGCTCTTTGGCTCAAAAAGGAGGAGGATGCTGACTTCGTGAAGCTGTACGACAAGGATTTGGCCCACTTTCTAGATGGGCTGATTGTGGCAAATCGCGGCAAAAAAGAGGGGGCTGCACCGGTTATCGAAAAGACACTGAACAACAATGGGATCCTGCGCAAACTCAAGATTGCGTTGAATCTCCAGGAAGAAGGGATGCTGGAGATCTTTGGCTTGCGCGATTTCCGACTGAGCAAGCACGAACTGAGTGCCTTTTTTAGAAATCCTTCGCAGGCACAGTACCGCGAATGCAAGGACCAGGTCCTCCGCAATTTTTTGATGGGGCTGCAAGAGAAGTACCGGGGAGAAGGAAAGTCCCCTAGCTAATGGTATAGAAGGAGCGGCAGAAAAATAATGGTGTGGTACCCAAACTTTCCGTAGGTTTCGAGACCAAAACCAAGTTGAATGAATCCAAACGAAACCTCCATTTTTGAAAGAATGCTAGCCGGAGGGCTGATTTCTTTTGCAGACCCGGAATACCCTAAGATTTTTGAGGAGGTATCCAAGACTTTCCAGCAATCCCTCTCCTTAAATACCTCGACTGATATAGCCCAAATACGAGCGCATTTATCGGAGGTCATCGGGCAGCCAGTGGATGAGAGTACTACCGTATTCACCCCTTTCCACACCAACTTTGGGAAACACATCCAGCTGGGTAAGAACGTATTTATCAACCATGGATGCACCTTTTTGGACTTGGGAGGCATTGTGATTGAAGACGAGGTGCTCGTAGGACCCAAGGTGAGTTTGATTACCGAAAACCATCCCGTAGCCCCAGAGCAGCGAAAAATGCTCGATCTCAAGCGAATCGTCCTGAAGCGCAATTGTTGGATCGGCGCCAATTCCGTCATCCTACCAGGTGTGACGGTTGGCGAAAATTCCGTGGTTGCAGCAGGATCAGTGGTTACTAAAGATGTACCTGCCGATACCGTAGTGGCAGGAGTGCCTGCTCGGGTGATCAAAAAAGTTACGGAATAATTACCTCAGGATATGAAAGCCACTGAAGTACACCATCGACGAGTTGCTGAGCTAACCTTTGCCTCGGTCTATCCGCATTATTGCACCAAGGTCCTAAAGCACCAAAGAAGTCTGGAGGAATTGCACCAGGTCATTGAATGGCTCACGGGTTTTGACCAAAAGGAATGGCAAGACTTAATCGCTGAAAAGGCAACCTTCGCCACTTTTTTTGAGCGAGCACGACTGCATCCCAATGCACCGATGATCACAGGGATGATTTGTGGTTACCGAATTGAAGAATTGGACAATGAATTGACTCGAAAAGTCAGGTACCTAGACAAGTTGGTCGATGAATTGGCAAAAGGGAGAAAAATGGAAAAAATTTTAAGAACTGAGAGATAAGATTGCTAGACCTGGTTTATTTTTTCTCTTTGAACAACTTAGCTGAGGCCGAAGCGTAAATAATTTTTTTAATAGGTTATTTTTTTGTTTCTATATTTAGAAACTTTTATACCATTTTTAAATCAATTCAGAAGAAAGAAACACAGATGCCTGGGACAGAAATGAAACTTCATTCGCTTTCCGAAATGAAAGACAAGTACCTCGGAAAACTTGGTTCAGAGGAGCGCAACCACTACGAGTACGAACTTCGTATGGAAGTATTGGGCAAAATGATCAAATCCACCCGGCAAGAGCGGAAGCTGACCCAGGAGGAGCTTGGCCAATTGGTAGGCGTACAAAAAGCCCAAATCTCAAAGCTTGAAAGTAGCGCTAACAGTGCCACGGTAGACACCCTCTTGAAAATTTTTACTGCACTAAAGGCTGAAATTAATTTCAGCGTAAAGCTGGACGATCGGTTTGTCAAACTTCCGTAGTGATTACACGGTCTTGCCAACAAATAAATACCCCTTGTCCTTCAAGAAAGGATATCAATTACATCCATTTACCTAAAAAAATGAAAACGCTCCTCCTACTTTGCTTCTTCTCTTTTATCCACTTGGCCAAGGCCCAAGTCCAGGAGAACAGTTCCCTGTTCCTAGAATTAAAGGCCCAAGACAGTGTTTTCTTTGAACGAGGATTTAACCGCTGCGACCTAGACTACTTGAAAAATCAGGTGGCGGATGACTTGCGCTTTTACCACGACCAAGGCGGCATCCAGGACAAAACTAAATTCCTAGAAAGTACCGCAAACAATATCTGTGGTTCCCCTGCACAAAAGCCTATCCGGAAAGTCGACGCAGAAAGCTTGGACGTTTTTCCACTGTATTCGGATGGTAAAATCTACGGAGCCATTCAAACTGGCATCCACCATTTTTACATCAGAGAAAAAGATAAGAAAGACTATTGGACCAGCACTGCAAGGTTTACACACCTCTGGATCTTAGAAAAGGAAAACTGGAAACTGACTGAAGTACTGAGTTACGATCACCAGAGTACAAGCCCTCCTCCTTCAGAAACAAATTAATACAGCCCGAGTTCTAATTGGATGCTCCTTAATTTTTTAGCATTTTTCTTCTTATCTTAATTTATTATTCAACTAGACTATGGAAAAACTCAACAAAGCCGATATCCCTCAGGAGGCCTTTGACCTCTACGACTACTACTGCCACAACAAGTTGGACCGACGAACTTTCATCGAAAAGCTATCCGTCTATGCCGTCGGTGGCATCACCGTTGCGGCCCTGCTGGGCAGCATGATGCCGGACTACCACAGCACCCGCACCGTCGCTCCAGACGACGAGCGACTTCAAGGATCTGATTACCTGATGTATCCCTCCCCCAAAGGTGGTGGGCAAATCAAAGGCCTACTCTCCACTCCTGCTGGTAAGGGAAAGTTTCCCGGCATCGTAGTGGTTCATGAAAACAGGGGCCTCAACCCTTACATTGAAGATGTGGGCAGAAGATGTGCTGTAGACGGATTTATTTCCCTTGCTCCCGATGCCCTGACTCCCCTTGGAGGCTACCCAGGCAATGACGACGAGGGCCGTGCCATGCAGGCCAAGCGTACGCGCGAAGAAATGCTCGAAGACTTTATCGCAGCCTATGAATTCCTAAAAAACCATCCCGACTGCAACGGAAAAGTTGGCGTGGTCGGATTTTGCTTTGGCGGATGGATCTCCAACATGATGGCAGTCCGAATTCCTGACCTGAAAGCAGCAGTTCCCTATTACGGTGGCCAGCCCGAAGCTGCTGAGGTAGCACAGATTCAGTCTCCACTCTTGGTCATTTATGCCGAAATGGACGAGCGGGTAAATGCCGGTTGGCCTGCCTATGAAGCCGCCTTAAAAGCTCAGGGAAAAACCTACGAGATGATCAACTACCCAGGAGTAAACCACGGATTTCACAACAATACAACCCCTCGCTACGACGAACCTGCGGCAAAAGCAGCTTGGGAAAAAACCATTGCATTTTTCAGGAAAAATCTAAACTGAAAAAGGGGGCCTCGGCCTCCTTTTTTGTTTCCACCTTTTAGGCAAATTGGGATATTTTTGAGTCTACGATAGGTAGCGCTTTTTATGCCGATATCGATTCAGAAGGGGATATTTCTAACCTTTTTTGATACTCAAAAACCAGACATACTCCTTCCTAACTGCAGTAGGGAAATTGCAAATTCAGAGGGAATGTTTGAAAGAAACTGATTACTTCTCCTTAATTTTTACTTTATCCAAAAACAATCCCTCCACATAAAACTGCCAATCAGAGAACTTCAGCGCCTGGTTGGCTAAGTGTCTGTGGTGGTCCTGATCCAAAATGTAGTCAGCGGGTTTATTGATCTGTCGGGTTTTGCCATAAACTTCCTCCACTTTAGATTGAATAGAAGCCCACTCCTCCTCCATTGCCGCGAGTTTGGCTTGAGCCTGTGCTCTTTTCTCTCCGCTTGGCTCGTCATATTCAGCGAGTGTCAAAATCGCCCGATTGGAAAATTGCACCACCTGGGCCACCTGCTCATACACTTCAAGTTGATACGTATTACGAAGAGCGGATTTTTTTGCGAGTTGGATTTGCTTTAACACTTCATCGACTTGAAGCCTGCTTGCCTCAGCTTTGGTAATTTTGTCTTGGTATTTTTGACTCCATGCCCCCGCAGAATCCAAATTGGGAAAGGGAATTACTGCCTGATTGATGGGGTCATCTATTGTTCGCAGGCTATTTCGGTCTGTTCGGTTATCCAACAGCATATTTTTCCAATCAGCGACAGGACTTTCCAAGGCATTGATAAACTCATGCTCTGCAGAGGCCAAAGCTGGCCCAAAAGCCCGTTGACGATAAGCCTGATGAAGTTCATCGCTTGATCTTTTTTCCCCTGCCCAAGTGTATTCAGCAAAAATGGAGATCCCTCTCTGGTACAATTCAAAATGCGGAGAATCATCATCCCAAAGCGTCAGTAGCAAGCCATTAGCCTTATTTCGAATGGAGATCAAAGCAAAATCCCGAATGTTGTTGGTGTTGCTTTGGTCCAACGGCATGAGATTCCAGCGCGTTTGTCCTGCGGTAGCACCCATGACATTAAAGCCATTATCCGAAAACCATTTCATCGCCCTGATATTTCCCGGAGATTCCGGCATGTCATAGTTCCAGCGCATGTACACACAGTTTTTGGGAAACATATCAATGTATTTATTCAAGTTAGGCTCATTGACAGCCCAGATGCTATCGACTTGCACAGTCGTCAGTTTACCATCATAAATGGAACGGTATACGCCAGCATTTTGCAAAGGCATATCATCCCAAAAGATTGGAGTCAGGCCCTTTTGCGAAGCATATTCGCTTACTCGATTCAGCCAGATCAACTGAAGTTCTAAAGGGGATTTTCCGCTGTTTCTTCCCGTGGTATGTACTTCATCACCTCCCACATGGAGGTAATTGGCATGAGGAAATGCCCTCAGTGCATCTTCATAGAGGTCAAACTGTACTTTATAGGTTTCTTCATTCAGTGGATTAAAAGCCCAATCGCTTTTCGGATCATCCCGCAAAGGCTCATACTCCTTGTGCTTCAGGATAAATGAAGCATGCCCCAAGCCTTGAACCAATGGACTAATCCGGATATTTCGCTGCATAGCATAGTCACTGATTGCTTTCCAGTCTTCAATTGAAAAAGCATCCGATGCCCCGACTTTTGGCTGAAGTTTATATTTCAGTTTGTCTTCGATTTCCACAATCACCGCATTGATCTTTTGTGCAGCAAAGCGATCCATTAGTTCTAAGTAGTATTCTTTTTTCTCCAAATGGTGCTTCACATCCAGATGAACTGCACGGTAAGCAAGTGCGGGCTCATCATCAATACTGCATAGGGGAAGGAAAGCATTTTGATCTTTAGCATCTTGGAGCAACTGACCCAAAGTCATCAGTCCATACCAAAGTCCGGCATTTGTTGATGCTTTAATTTCTATTTTTTGTGCCGTAATTGAAAGAGAATAGCCCTCAGGCGCAAGCTGAATCCCAGAATCGATCGTAAAATCAAAATTTTCATCTTGAAAATCAGACAAGAGCTTACCTGTTGTAAAATGGTTTTTGGCACTTTGGAAACTGGATTCCAAATCTGCCGCTTTCAATTTTGACTCTCCGCTGATGGTGAAAGTTGTCGGACTTGGTAAAAGCACAAATTGCACCTTTGAATTTGTTTTTGGCTGACAAGCCATTAGAGCCAAAATCAAAAAGAATGAAAGCAAGATTGGAGATCGCATCAGTTGGGTTTGTTGAAAAGGTGATTTAAAATGCTCTTATGAACATTTTTTTGTTCTGACTTATCAAATTAATGGAAAATTGGTCTTTTACCTAAGGAATAAAAATTAGAATTGGAATTGTATTGGGTAACCAACTAATTAACACCACTCATCCAATCATCCATCCTATAAATCTGCGGAATCGTTGGGTTTTCTGCATATTTATTTTATTTTCGGTGATGTAGGACAGTAATTGTTCTCCTTCCCACTCTTTCGAGCCTAACAAAACCCCAAAATGCTTACACTTCTGATTCTCCTGGTTGCTTTGGCCTTGATCCTACTCGCCATAGTCAAATACGACATTCATCCATTTCTTGCACTTTTTGTAGGGGCAATTATTTACGGGCTGATGATGCGAATGCCAACAGAACTTATCGTCAAATCAATTTCTGAGGGATTTGGTGGTGTGATGGGAAGTGTGGGTCTTTTGATTCTTTTGGGAGTAATCATGGGAACTTTTCTAGAAAAAACGGGTGGTGCTATCGTCATTGCAGACCGGATTCTGAAATGGATTGGAGAGAAATTTGTCAACCTTTCCTTGATGCTAAGTGGGTGGGTTTTATCTGTTCCGATTTTTGGGGATAGTACCATCATCATGATGAACCCAATTGCCAAATCATTAGCTTCAAAAAGTAAGATTTCCTACGCAGCAACAATTGTAGCTCTTTCACTTGGGGCTATGGCAAGTCACGCATTGGTACCTCCAACTCCCGGTCCGATTGCTGCTGCAGCAATTTTAGGTGCAGATTTAGGTCAAATGATAATTTGGGGAATGGTTGTTTCACTGATCACACTTATCCCACTTTATTTCTTTGTCAATAAGTTTGTGGTCAAGATTCCCCTTGAACCACAACTAATCGCGGATGAAAAAAAATTAGAGAAGAAAGAACTCCCAACATTTTTCAATTCGCTGCTTCCTGTAATCATTCCATTGATCCTGATTATTCTGGCCTCTATCGCGAATTATCCTACCAAGCCTTTTGGGGAAAGCGCGTATACCCAGGCGATTCAATTCATAGGTTCTCCGGTCATTTCCTTGTTGATTGGTGCGCTTTTGTCTTTCACTTTACCAAAAAAGTTTGACCGCAAACTTCTATCCTCCTCGGGTTGGATTGGGGAATCAATACTCCTTGCTGCCCCGGTTATTTTGATTACCGGAGCAGGTTCAGTATTTGGAAAAATGCTCCAAAATTCAGGAGTCGGCGACCTAGTCACTTCTAACATGAGTGATGCAAATTGGGGGATATTTCTACCTTTTTTGATTGCGTTTGCACTAAAAACAGCACAGGGATCGACGACCGTCGCAATGATCACCACCGCGTCAATTATAGCGCCAATTTTGGGGCAGTTAGGACTAGATTCTGAAACAATGAAAGTCTTCACTGCACTTGCAATTGGGGCAGGCTCGCTCTGCATTTCCCACGCCAATGACAGCGGGTTTTGGGTGGTCACTCAACTTTCAGGCATGAGCATCAAGCAGGGAAATATGTCTCATAGCCTAGGCACCTTAATCGCTGGAGTAACTGCAATTTTATTAATCTTTGTCTTGACTTTAGTAGTGGTATGATAGTGGTCAGATGCAAGATGACCGATGATAAGTTGAATGCCATGTGTTAATTGAGGTTTCTCACCGCACAGTTCGCGCTTTATCGGGCTGTCCATCCCCCATCCACAGTGAGCATTGATCCTACAAGGTAAGTAGCAGCATCTGAAGCTAGAAAAATCGCTGCTCCCTGAATTTCTTTCAGTTCAGCCCAACGTCCCAAGGCAGTGGCACCGACTATAAACTTTTTTCCCTCCTCGGTATCCGCAATCGGAATATTCATCTCAGTCAAAAATGGACCCGGACAAATCGCATTTACGGTAATTTTCCATGGTGCCAATTCCAAAGCCAAAGCGCGAGTCATCTGTACCACCGCTCCCTTACTCGAAGCATAAGGGGTTCGGTTAGAAAGTCCCACCAAGCCTAAGGTACTGGCGAGATTGATGATTGACCCTTTATTTTTTTCCTTCATATAGGGAGTCACTGCACGATTGGCCAACCAGGTTCCGGTGACATTTACGTCCATCACACTGGTAAAGTCTTCATGACTCAACTCATCAATTGCTCCCCGAATATTGATCCCCGCTGAATTGATCAGGATATCAATTGATCCAAAAGCCTCAAAAGCTGTTTTTGCCATGGCTTCCATGGCGGATTTATTTACAACATCTGCAGCGAAAGTCATCGCTTTGACCCCATACTGAGAAGCAATCTCAGCAGCAGCGGCATCCCCATCGGAAGCCATGCGACTCACAAGCATTACATTGGCACCAGCTGAAGCCAGTCCGGCAGCCATAGCTAATCCAAGGCCTTTGGTACCTCCGGTGATAATGGCAGATTTACCTTTGAGTGAAAAAAGAGCGATTCCAGGGAGTTGGGATAGGTCGAATTGGAGCATGGTTTTGTTCTTTTGAATTTGTAACTAGGATGAAGCGTAAATTGTAAGTAGTTCATAAAGTCCATGGTTACTACTCACCACTCAAAATGAATTTTTACAGAAGTTGGGATTTAGAATAAGCAAGACACTTCAACACATTCTCCTCTTCGAAGGCAAGCTTTTCTTCAGCGCTAAGGTTTTTTACCTCAGGAAGGGAATTAGGATAAGGTTTGTCACGTACCAACCTCAAGATTTTTGCCAGATCCTGTGCGGATGGATTTTCAAAAGTTGTCCAGTAACTTTCTTCCAAACAGGGGATTTGCAAAGGATCTCGAGTAATCATTTCCAAACTAAAGGTCATCGCAGGATTGTATTTTTGGCACAAGGTTATCGCTTCTTTTAAATCTACAATTCCCGCCCCCAGTGGCACCTCTGATAACAAAAATCCATCCGAGTATGCTTTAACTCCCATATCTTTCACATGGGTGGAAAATGCAAAAGGAGCCAAAGTCCGGATCACTTCCATGGGTTCCTCGAGCAGCGAGACATTGTTTCCAAAGTCCAGGGTAACCCCTACCCATTCACTTCCAAGGCTTTGAATGAGTTGAGCGAGTTCGGCAGCTTTCCAATCCTTATGATTCTCTACTGCTAGCTTCACTTTGTGTTTTCGAACTATGGGTTCTGCTAATTGAAGTGCCTTCGTTGCATTTATTTTGAATTCATTCCACTCCTGTTTCGACTTGAAATTTTCATAGCGTCTACCACTTAAACAAACCGTCCTCAATATACTTGCCCCGGCTTCTTTGGCTAAAAGAACCTCTTTTTCAAATCTCAAAACATCGGTTTCACTTTGAGGAAGACCGATGCTTCCCTCCAAATACATTCCTAGCTTTTCTCGCTCACCCCGGACTTTTCTAGCGAAGTCTTCCGACCATCCGCCTACTAGGGTCTGAATTCCTCCTGCACCAATTGAATGACAATGCCACATGAAATCTAGTGCATTTTGGAATCCTGGATACTTGGTACTTTCCACCTTGGATCCGTAGCGATTCCCATAGGAATGAACGACTACTCCCATCGGTACACCTTTTAAACTTTGCGGCAAAACCGAAAAAGGAAAACTCATGGCGGCAGTCGCAAGTCCCGACTTTATCAAAAACTCCCTCCTACCAGAGGAAAATTCTTTAGTGCTAACAATAGACTCCATTGGCTGGGACATTTTGGGTTAGGGTTTGGAATTGGATACAAGTCTTTCCATGTGCTTTTTGAGTTCGGCAGCAGACCAAGGATATACCCTGCCCTGATTCAAGTGACGGGTGGAACCTACTGTCCTACCGCTTACAGGTGGTGCTTCATTGCCCCATTCATTTCGAATGTAGGTAAGAATAGAGGCAATCACCGCATCATCCATCGTCGAATGGGAAGGCATTACCGGCAAAATCTCAGGGGCATCATATTTTTTTCCGGCCACTTCGACCGGACCTTCCAATCCATGCAGCATAATCAGCGAAAGCCGGACTTCATCTCCAACCACCCATTCAGAACCTGCTAATGGAGGGCCCATTCGAGCCGCACCTTTTCCATTATTTCCATGACAACCTGCACAGGAGACCAAATACTTCTGGCGTCCGTCGGCAAATTGCTTCATGGCTTTTTCATCCAAATTTCCAGTAGAAATTAATTTTGCGGAAGGCTGATAGCCAGGCCAGGAGAAAAGGCGCTTCAACATCGCCATTCTATTCTGATTAATGGGCAAATCAGTCCGTTTGAAAATGGAAGGTTCGCTTTGTAGTACCACCAGACCGGGTTGATCAATGTCCCCTGCCTGAATAGCCATACCTGCAAGGATGACAGATTCTTTCCAGCCCATTTCCTTTGAATCCGAAATAGCCAAAAGTCCAGTAATCTCTGCCTGCTCCCTGTTATTAATGATGGCTGAGGTGAGCATTTCTAGGAAAACTTCCCGATCTGGATTGGCCTCTGTCCAGGTTTTAGTAGTCATTATTTTTTGTAAAAAATGATACTCTTGATCCTCCAGACTACTCATAACGGCATCCCTTATCAACGCTAAATGACTATAGTCGTCGATGATTTGGCTTAAAAAATTAATCTTGACTTCGGGTGAAAAAATCTCCGAACTCAGCGCCAATTGTAGTGCAAGTTTGTCAGAAGCTTTGTCAGCCAGATCAATTGCGATAGCTTCCAGTTGGCGCAAAATCCCGGGATCTTTTGCAGCCGAAATTTCTAATTGTCTCAGTACTGTAGTCTTGAGCAGGTCAGTCCCGTTTTTCAATACTTCGAGCAAAAGAGGAGCATTGACTTTCCCCATTCCTTCCAAGGTCCAAAGTGCATGGAATCGCCCTAACTCAGATTTTCCATTTTTTACCAGATCTTCTAGAGGCCCCACAGAATTAGGATCATTTTTTTCTACCAAAAGCCGCTGTGCCATATCCCGAAACCAGCCATCTTGATGGGAAAGATATTGGACCAAGTCCTGTATGCTTGCTTGCGAAAGCTTTGGAGCCTTTTTGGGATCAAATCCTTTAGGAACTACCCTCCAAATTCGCCCCATATGACCCGGCGAATCCAAACCTCGCTTAAGGGTTTGTTCTTTTAAATATGGAGTCATGTAAGAGCCATACTGGACAATTCCTTGATACATATCAGCGAGGTAAAATCCGCCATCTGGCCCAACCGTGGCATACACAGGACGGAATCGCTCATCTGTGGAAGCAAAAAATTCAGTACCTGGATTTGGGTCATGTGCTTCAAGAAAAACTCCTTTTTCGGTCACTACATTCCGCTTGACGATATTTCCGGCATTTTCTAGCACGAAGACATTCCCATGATATTCCTTGGGGAAAAGCTGACTGCGATAGACCGTCGGTGCACAGGCTGAACTAAATTCAAAAAGACGTCCAGCAGAATCTAGCGTGCCGGGAATATACCCCCTGTTTACAGCGGGATTGGATCGGATGGGAAATACCTTTCGATCAATCGTCAAGCCATGGTCTATGCCAGTGGAAGGTTTGTGGTTTTTATTTCGGGATAAATAATTGGCTGGTACTAGATCTCCATGAAGTTGGGACCAGTTGTAATTGTAAATCAAACGACCCTCATCATCCTGAGAAATCCCCCATTGCCCACGAAACTCAGTGGTGTCACGAATCCACGCCTCGTCTTGAAAGCGATACCGAAGACGTGATTTGGCACTGTAATACCAATTGTCGGAATTCCGCACAAAACCATTGTCGGAATGCTCGGGAATTCCATTGGCAGAATAGGTCGAATCTAGTAAAATTTTGGAATCTGCTTTCCAGTCTCCATCGAGATCTTGAGTGAGCCACAGCTTATTGTTCTCTGCAACCAAGGCTCCATTTTTGAACAAACCCAAGGCTCTCGGCATAATCAGCGAATCCAGATATACCGTCCGCTTGTCCATCAGGCCATCGCCGTCGGTATCCTCTAGAATTGCGACAGAACCAACAGGTTGATTCTCCTCCGAGCCTTCAATATCACTCATGTAGCCGCGCATTTCTACCACCCAAAGTCGTCCGTCTTCATCAAAATGAATGATTACAGGAGATTCGACTAAAGGTTCTGAAGCCACTAACTGAACTTCGAATCCGGATTCAATTTGAAAAGTTTTCAACTCCTCCTCCGCAGTCCGGGCAGGACTGTCTGGTGTTTCCGGAAGAGGTCCGGAATCTTTACAGGACAAACAAAGTATCGCACCAACCGCACAAGTCAACAGGGAACCTCGAAACATAGTCAATCAGGTATTTTGGGTTTGAGCAAATGAGAAAGAATGAATCCAACTCATTCAGAAGAAAACTAATTTGGTTTTTATTCTTCTGATTTACAAGAAGAAATCATCAAATGGAAGTATTCCTATTTGCAAACGCATAGTTTGATTCACCTGAGAGGAAAAAGGAAAGGCTTCTCCATACTTCTCCTAACTTTGTGCAAAATACCTATTATGCATTTTTCCGACCTAGGTCTTTCCCCTGCACTGTTGACGGCTATTCAACGAGCCAACTACGATACCCCCTATCCCATTCAGGTGGAGGCAATCCCTGCAGTTTTGCAACAAAAAGACATCCTAGGTCTAGCACCCACAGGCTCTGGAAAAACTGCAGCCTACATCCTTCCTATACTCCAACTGCTTCTTCCCCATGAAGCTCCTCGAGACCGACAGGTACCCGTTTTGGTGCTCGTGCCCACCCGGGAATTGGCGATACAGGTGGCAGAAGTGACCGAAAACTTCAGTCGATTCCTTCCCCGACGCATCAAGTCCCTCGCTATTTTTGGAGGCGTATCGATCAATCCCCAAATGATGAAATTGGGGGGTGTCGAAATCCTAATTGCTACCCCGGGAAGACTCATTGACTTGGTAGGCCGAAATGCGGTAGGCATAGGACGCATTCAAACATTGGTCCTTGACGAAGCCGACAAAATGCTGCAGATGGGCTTCCGAGAAGAGATGGATCACCTCCTGGAACTGACTCCAAAAAAGAAACAAACGCTTCTATTCTCTGCTACCCAAGACCAGGAACTAGCTTCTCTTATCCAGCAACTCCTCAAAAACCCTGTTGAAATTCAAGTTGCGCCGACGGACTTCACCCCAGATGCCATCCATCAGGAAGCTTACCGCGTAAGTCCCGAATCCAAAGGACCCTTCTTGCGTCAGCTGATTCAGTCAGGAGATTGGAAACAAATCTTAGTTTTTGCCTCTTCCATCCGCACTGCGGATAATATGGTCGTGAAATTGAATAAAAATGGCATTCAGGCAGTTGCATTTCACGGAGACAAAAGCCAAGGAGCACGCACAGAAGCCCTGGCCAAGTTTAAATCTGGTAAAACAAGAGTACTTGTAGCCACCGACCTGGCAGCGCGAGGCATCGATATTCAAGGATTGCCCCTAGTGATCAACTACGAACTCCCTCGCTCACCAAAGGATTACATCCACCGGATCGGTCGTACGGGAAGAGCAGGAGCCACTGGCCATGCGATTAGCCTCATTACCCCAGAGGAGCAACATCATTTCAAGGTTATTCAAAAGAAAATGGGGAAGTGGGTGACTTTGGTGCCTGCCGAAGCCTTTGGTAAAGAAAGTTCGGAGCCAGAAGAAGCTCCCAGCGAATAAGCACTTATAGAAATTCCCACACGCTTTTGTAGCTTCCATTTTCCTCGACATAGCGAAGCAGGGAATCAAAAAATGGGTGCTGTGCCAGGGTGCTGCTGTCCCCCACCACTACCAGTTTACGCTTCGCTCGGGTCAAGGCCACGTTCATGCGGCGCTTATCAGAAAGAAAACCAATCTCTCCCCGTTCGTTGGAACGCGTCATGGAAAGCAGCATAAGGTCCCGCTCCTGCCCCTGAAATCCATCTACCGTGTCGATGGTAATCATATCCGCAAAGGCCTTCAAATTGGGGAATTCATAGGTCTCAAAAATCAAGTGGCGTATCTTCCGCACCTGAGCGGAATACGGGGCAATCAGGCCAATAGTCCATCCCTTTTCTTTAAAAAGTCCAAATCCTAAGCGAAGAATAGTATCATTGAGGTACTGGCAAGCAAACTGTGCCTCCTCGGGGTTGAAGGTACTGAGGCTTTCGGATTCTACCTGATCGCTGTAACCCGCCCCTGCCGTATCGACCCACTCCATTACGTGTTCATCCGGAGAAAAAGCATGCGCTTGAGTCGTCTCTGCCGCCTGGAGTTTTCCCTCATAAAACTGCTGATTCGAAAAACCCATGATCACTTCCGGCATGCGGTACTGCACCTGCAGCATTTGCGCAGCCTGGGGATGCCGCTGAATCATTTTTTCAAACAAGGTAGTGGAGAGCCCCTGCCTAGCCGCATCGATGGACTTGATGGTGGGAGGAAGCTGGCAATGGTCGCCGGCAAAAACCACTTTCCTAGCTTTTAGCATCGGAATCCAGGTTGCGGCCTCCAAGCCTTGCGCCGCTTCATCGATAAATACCAAATCAAAAACCATCCCTTTGAGGTGATGCGATCCTGCACCCACCAGGGTACTTGCAAATACTTGGGTCTTCTGGTACACATCAGATCGAATGTAGTCCTCCAGATGCTCCGCAAGTTCTCGGATACGGCTCACTTCCTGATAGAGGAGCTTGCGCTGCGCCCGCTCTTCGGGTCCAAAATTTCGTTTGTACTGCTTGGCCAACTGCAGATAGGACTCGGTCTCCTTACGTAGCTTCTTCAGGTCACGGTAGCTGTCGTGCAAGGCAATCTTGGCATCTAGGGTCTGGTTGAGGATTTTCTCCTCCACGCGAGCAGGGTGACCTAATCGAAGGGTAGAAATGCCACGGTCGATCAGCTTTTCTACGAGCAAGTCTACGGCTGCATTGCTGGGAGCACAAACCAAAATCCGCTGATTAGACCGTGTCGCACGAGAAATCGCCGCGATCAACGTGGTGGTCTTGCCCGTGCCTGGAGGGCCATGAACTACCGCCATATCTTGGGCAGCTTCCATCTTTTGGCAGGCCAGCACTTGGGAAAAATTCAATTCGGGTAGGTCAATTTTTACTTCATCCCCAAAAACAGGACGGCCTTCCCCATAGACCAAATCCCTAAATTTTAGGAGCTGTGGTTCCTCGGTTACCAGCAGTTTTTTCAGTGCGGACTCCATCTCTCTGTAGCTGGCCTCGTCAAAAAGCAAATCCACACCAAGCCTACCTGAATCCATCCATTCCGGCACCTCATCCGCCTGCAGCGTGACGATGAGGGTATCTTTTTTGGCCTGATTGACTACTCCATTCACTCGAAACTCAGGGCTATGGCAACCATCCTGGGTGGAAAAAAAAGAAACAGACTTGCCTGAACTGAAGGAAGAAGGGTAATTGGTATCGGTACGCTCCACTTCGATGATGAGCCGCTCGCCCAACCCTATCTTCGTTTTTTTGAGTAAGATCGGATGCCAGGTGATGCCCTCTTTCTTTTTGTCCGCGATGGTGGTGTTGAGAAACTTCTTTTTGTACTGAGCCAGATCCTCTTGACGCTCCAGTTGCAAGAGCTTGAGGCCTACCTTAATTTCTTCGAGGGAATTACGCATGAATGATTGTACTTTAGCCTTGAAACTAGGGAACACCCCTAGTGTTTGCTTATCCTGGGTTTTAAATGAATTTTCTTGCGCATGCCTATCTTTCTTTTGGTCAGGAGGAAATCCTGGTCGGCAATTTTATTGCCGACTTTGTCCGAGGAAAGGAGCTGGAAAAATACCCAAAAAAAGTGCAACTCGGCATACGCCTGCATCGAGCTATCGATACCTATACCGATTCACATACCTTGGTCAAGCAGGTGCAATCCTTCTTGATCCCTCGCTTTGGACATTATTCTCGAGTAATTAGCGATATTTTTTTCGATTATTTTTTGGCCAAAAATTGGAATAATTATTCAGGTATCCCCTTAGAACAATTTAGCCTAGACAGCTACCGAATCCTATCCTCATCTCCCCAAGAGCTACCCGAAACCTTCCTTCGGATGCTTCACTGGATGCAAATGCAAAACTGGCTTTATGCCTACCGCACACCTGCGGGCATTCAAGCTGCCTTGGATGGGCTGAGCCGAAGGGCGCGTTTCGATTCCAAAATGAATGAGTCCACCCAAGTGCTTTGGGAAAAAGAAGAAGAAATTGAAGCGATTTTCTTCGCTTTTTTCAAAGATTTGGAGACTTTTGCCTCCACAACCCTTGCAGAACTAATCCAAAACCATGATCCTGCTTAAACCCAAGCTATCGACCTACATTTCCTTAGGAGCCGTACTTTTCATCTTACTTCTTGGGCTAGTCCTAATTCTCCGGGATTTTGCCTACAGCAGAAGCTATGACTTGTGGTTTTACTTGGTTGCGAGTTCACTGCTTACGCTTGTGCTCTTGATGCTTTTGGTCAAAATGATGGCGGGATGGCGGTTTATAACGGCCGGAAAGGAGCATGTGGTAATCAAACTTCCCCTGCGTGGCAGTACCAAAGTCTATCCGGTCACTGAGATTTTAGCTTGGGAAGAGGAAACCGTCCTAGCCAACAAACGGGAGTTCAAACAAGTAACGGTAGTCTTCAGTGACAAGCAGTCCATCGCCGTATCCAACCACGAGCACGAGGCCTACACGGAATTTATTGCCTACCTTAAAAAGAAGGCTCCAAAGCAGCTGGTGAAGCCTAAAAAATCTTGAGTCAATTTCTGATTATCCGCAACCCTGCCAATGGCTAAAAAGGAGTGTGAATCAATGCGGATAATTGTACAATGTACCAGGTACCAAGTAGTGATTCGGGTTAGAGGTGAATTCTAACTACAAGAATACAAAACTTGGTACTTGGTACCCCTTACTTGATACTACTTGCCCGCCGCGGCGGGTAATGTTGAATATCCAACTCCGATTGATGAATGAAGAAGAATGCTTGAAGTCACAACAATAGGCTGTGGACAGTCAACCGTCAACTGTTAGCCAACAATTTTACTCCCACTCAATGGTTGCCGGTGGCTTGGAGGAAATATCATACACCACACGGTTGACTCCTTTTACCCGATTGATGATGTCGTTGGACATCTTGGCAAGGAATTCATAAGGTAAGTGAATCCAGTCTGCAGTCATCCCATCTACGGAACCAACGGCACGTAGTGCCACCACCTTTTCGTAGGTACGCTCATCGCCCATGACTCCTACAGATTGAATAGGCAAGAGAATTGCTCCTGCCTGCCAGACTTGATCGTACAAACCATGTTCTTTGAGTCCTTGAATAAAAATATAATCTACTTCCTGCAGGGTCTTTACTTTCTCCTCAGTGATGTCGCCCAAAATACGGATAGCCAAACCAGGGCCTGGGAAAGGGTGTCTGCCAATGATTTTTTCTGGGATAGCAAGTCCCCTACCCACTACCCGAACCTCGTCCTTAAACAAGGTGTTCAAGGGCTCGACTACAGACAACTTCATGAAATCTGGAAGACCGCCCACGTTGTGGTGGGACTTGATGGTAGCGGAAGGACCTTTGACCGAAACCGACTCAATTACATCCGGATAGATGGTGCCTTGGCCAAGCCACTTTACGCCATCAATCTTATGTGCTTCGTCGTCAAATACTTCAATAAATGCGCGGCCAATGGCCTTTCTTTTCGCTTCTGGATCGGTCAATCCTGCCAAGGCATCGTAAAAACGCTGCTTCGCATTGACACCAATGACGTTCAACCCCAAGTGCATGTAGGAATCGAGTACCTCTTCGTATTCATTTTTGCGAAGCAGGCCATTGTCCACAAAGACACAGGTCAACTGCTCGCCAATAGCTCTATGAATAAGGGTAGCAGCCACGGAGGAGTCTACTCCACCCGAAAGGCCCATCACCACCTTATCAGCACCTATTTTTTTCTTTAAACTTGCTATAGTTGAATCAATAAAGGTGTCGGAAGTCCAGTCCTGGCTGCATCCACAGATCCCCACCACAAAGTTGCGAAGTAAATTCTTGCCCTCCAGTGAGTGGGTAACCTCGGGATGGAATTGGATGCCGTAGGTAGACTCACCCTGCACCTTGAATGCCGCCACTCGGACTGATTCCGTACTTGCGATTACTTCAAATCCCGCAGGAACCTCCTTAATGGTATCTCCATGAGACATCCATACTTGGGAGCCGTGGGTCATTTCCTTCAGCAAATCCTGATGCAAATCGATCTGATCTAGATTTGCTCGGCCATACTCTCTAATGGTCGATGGCAATACCTCTCCTCCATACTTGCTGGCTAGCAATTGAGCTCCGTAGCATACGCCCAACAAGGGCAATTTGCCTCGAAAAGCATCCGTATTTACATCGGGAGCACCTTCGTCACGCACCGAGCAGGGAGAACCTGAAAGGATGATTCCTTTGATGTCGGAAGTGATTTCAGGAACTTTGTTGTAGGGGTGAATTTCGCAGTACACATTGAGTTCTCTTACGCGACGAGCAATGAGTTGGGTGTACTGGGAACCAAAATCTAGGATGAGGATCTGTTGGGCCATGCGTAAAGGTAAGCACTGCTTCCCGCTTGCTAAAACCTGGGGATGAAATTTTGGGTTAAGAGGCTCTTAATTCAGTTTTTTAAATTGATTATCAGGAACTTAACTAAAAAATAAAATCATTTTTTGATTATCCGTAATTACACCTGTTGCTCAACTTTCCTGTTTACCACTGCGGATAATCGTTCACAAACCACTGTCAACAGTCCACAGCTCACTTAATTGATCCTCAAACCTTATTTTCTTTGAGTTGAGGTGAAAAAGCGGATAATCATAAATCATTTTGGCTTGAAAAATCAATCCAAATCAAGTTGGGGGGTGCACTTAGCTCTTCCAAAATTGGAATTCAAGACTTACTCTTTTTCCTCATCTCCAAAAAGCGTTTCCAGTGCCACTGCATCGATTCCTTTTTCCTCTTGGAGAAATTTTCCAAAAATAGCCGTGCTCCCATGCGTTAAATAAACTTTTTCGGCTTCGGTGGCCTGAATTGCAGAGATCAATCCCTTCCAATCTGCATGGTCTGAAAGCACAAATCCACGATCGAGTGAACTCCTGCGACGAATGCCACGCACATTCATCCAGCCTGAGCAATTGGCCGTGCGGTATGGGGCAAAACGATTCATCCAAGAAGTATTCATGACCGCGGGGGGAGCAATAATGAGCGCTCCTTTGAACGCGGACTTGGGCAAGTCTTGATTGACCCGGGTAGCCTCCGGTAAAATAAGTCCATCCGCTGCCAAAGCCTCGTTGGTATTCGCAATCACTCCATGCACAAAAATCTCCCCAATTTCGGGCTGCAGGTGGGTCAAGACACGCTGGGCCTTGCCTAGGGAGTAGGCGAAAATGATGGAATTAAGCCCCTGCTCCGCATTACTCTTCCACCATTCATTAATTTGTTTAAATACTTCTTCCTGCGGTTCCCAGTCATAAATCGGCATCCCGAAGGTACATTCGGATACAAACTCATGGCATTTGACTGGTTCAAACGAAGTAGAAAGACCATCATCCTCCACCTTGTAATCTCCACTCACTACGGCCACCTTTCCTTGGTATTCCAATCGAACCTGTGCCGAACCTGGGATATGCCCCGCAGGATGCAAGGAAATTTGTACGCCTTGAATTAAAATGGGCTCTCCATACCCAATTGTCTGCAAGTTGATATCCTTTCCTAGGCGCAACTTCATCACTTCTCGGGACTGATGATGTGCCAAGTACTGCTTCATCCCTCTGCGCGCATGATCCGAATGGGCATGGGTGATTACCGCCTTGGCTACAGGCCTCCAGGGATCGATAAAAATATCGGCAGGAGGACAATAAAGTCCAGAATCGGTGAGTTCGAGAATAGTCATGTGTTGGTAAATAAACCCATACTTCCGAACACAAGCAACTTAAATTTTGGAAGGATAAATCCCTGGCTTTGGGTAGGAAAGTCTCCCCAAGGATTGCCCTTGGTGGTATTCATCCAATCCTGTCACTGCAACGGTTCCCAGCGCATCGTAATCGAGCGTGCCATCGGCTCGGAGACCTTTTTCAGCTACAAAAACCTGTTCAATCCGTGCGATGACCAATACCGTTTGGTTGATTTGGAGGGTTTGCACTTCTTCAAGTACACAGGCGAGTTGAATCGGGCTACCTTCAACGAATGGCGCAAGAAAGTCTGCCTTTCGCTCTTCTTTTAAGCCTGTGGCTTCAAACTCACTTCCTTCCCAGTTCGCAGCTGTCCAATGGGCTTGGACATGCCATTCTGGAAGAACTTGATTCAGGGTAAAACTTCGGGTTTCTAAAATATTTTCCAGGGTATCCCGCTTGACAGTATGAGGACGGAATAAAACCCCAATTAGCGGAGGCGCTGCACCGAGGTGGATAATTTGCGAGAAGAGGGCCAGATTGGTTACCCCTGTTGCATTTTGGGTACCAATCAACTGAAGAGGTTTGTATCCAGGAAGGCAATTGATCAGATTTCTTCGGAAAGAAGCATCTAGCTGCGCCAGTTGTTCCGAATCAAACTGCCGCATTAGGCCAGAATTGCTTCCTCTAAGGTATCGCAGTAAGCAATATCCAATTGATGGATGATGTGATCGGGATATTGAGCGAGGATTTGAGCTTTGGCTATCTGCACCATCTTTTCAAACCATTTTTCCTCAGGAAGGATTTTACGGTGGGTTTTTACCCCATAGCCTAGCATCTCTTTTTTCCAATGGATAAAATACCATTCCATGGTGGGCTGGTGAAACGCTCTCAATGCGCGCTTATCAAAAATAAACTTAGTGTAGTCGCCTGATTTTACTAGTTCTCCAATTTCGGTAAAAACTTCTTTAAAATCCTCTATAGGCACATAGTCAGTGAGCAATTCACAGATAATGATTTTTCGAGCTGGATTGCACCAAACTCTTGCATAGCGTTGCTCGAATGCAACCTTAAATTCCAAAATTCCAGAAGAGGGTAGTGTTTCGTTCATGGCTGACATTGTGGAAAGTTAATAAATTGATTTTCTGTACGCAGAAGTAGTTTGAGCTACTTCTTCTTTTACTTCTGTCAATCGAATCTCCAGATTGGAGGCATACTCTAGGGTAGTTTTCATCATATCTTGCTGAGAATTAATCTTTTCCTTGAGTCGGTACAACTCTTGATTGACTTCGGAAAGCTGCTGTTCGTAATACAGAATAAGCCTTTCTTTTTCAAGTTGGACCTTTTTTAGTTCTTCCTTAAATAATAAAAATGATTCAGGTGGTGTCTTCATATACACATTACTTTCATCTAGGGACCATACCCGATTAATAGACAAAAAAGGATGGGAAATTGTTTAACTTATTTTAGATTGGACATTCCTCCATCCAAATGAAGTATCTGACCTGTCATCCAGGAAGATTTTTCAGATAGTAAAAATACGGTAGCCTCAGCAATATCCTCTGGTCTCCCCACCCTACCGAGCGGATGCCGCTTGTCGGAAGCTTCTTTTTTTTCAGGGGTAGAAAGTAAGGCTGAAGCAAGGGGAGTTTCTGTAAGTGAAGGAGCTATCGCATTGACTCTGATTTTGCTTGGCGCCCATTCTGCGGCGAGGGAACGCGTAAGTCCCTCTATGGCACCTTTGGCAGAGGCAATGCCGGCATGAAATCCCATTCCAGTTTGAACAGCTACAGTGCTGTACAACACCACTGATGGGGAGCTTGATTTTTTCAAACCTTTCAAGCAAGCCTGAAGCAAGCGTATTGCTCCATAAAAGTTAACCTCCATCTCTTGTTTAAAATCGGATATACTAATTCGATGGAAAGGTTTCAGGTTGATGGTGCCTGGACAATACACTACCCCATCGATAATTTCTGGAAGTCCCAGAAGTTCTTCAAAATCAGTTGCAAAATCTACTGCAGCGGTTCCTTCACCCGTCCTAGAATAACTAAAAATCGTTGCTCCATTTTCCTGCAGTTGGCTCGCTACTGCTTTCCCTATTCCGGAGTTGCCTCCTACTAGAACAATATTCTTTCCCCTCATCTGTGTACAAGTTTATCTAAATAGGTAAATCAATCCGTCATCAATTTGTTTGTACTACACCCAAAAAAAGCCCAGCTTTTTTTGCTGGGCTTTTTCGTTGGTTTAATTTACGCTGTTCTAGAAAAAATGGGGGTACAAATCGTACCCTCAATTCACTTATTTTTTCAAGCTTAGGTATTTCAAAAACTCGTTTCTGCTTTGCTCGTCTGTTTCAAATTTACCAGAGTAAAACGAGGTAACCGTTGAGCTGTTGGTGTCGTTGATGCCTCTGGAGCTCACACACATGTGGTAAGCATCTAGGATTACTGCCACATCTTCGGTACCCAGAATTTCACGAATTTCGTTACCAATCTGCATCGTCAATCGCTCCTGAACCTGTGGGCGCTTTGAGAAATACTGCACAACGCGGTTAATTTTTGAAAGTCCAATTACATTTCCATTGGAAATATAGGCTACATGCGCCTTCCCATAGATGGGCACAAAGTGGTGCTCACAGTGTGAGAAGAAGGTAATGTCTTTCTCCACCAACATTTCTTTGTACTTGTATTTATTTTCAAAAAGCTTTGGCTCAGGCTTATTTTTAGGATTCAATCCTGCAAATACTTCTTTGACATACATTTTTGCCACACGGTGTGGGGTACCCCGCAAACTATCATCACTTAGGTCAAGACCTAGGATATGCATGATTTCCTTAAAGTGCTTTTCAATCAATTCTACCTTAAGCTCATCATCCATCTTGAAGGCATCGTCTCTCAAGGGGGTTTGAAGAGAAGTACCTACATGCTCGTCCCCAATTTCGTCAAAAGGGGCTTGACCAAGGTTAATTCCCATCGTATTCAACATAGTTTCTTTCGGTTTCATAGAGTCGTACGATTAGTTCGTATTTCCGATCAATCTTTTCTCTCAAAATAGTCCATATCACTACCGCAATATTCTCGGCAGAGGGATTGAGATTCTTGAATTCAACGGTATCTAGGTTTAAGTTTTTGTGGTCAAATTTAGTTAACACATGCTCCTTGATTAAGTCACTGAGCACTTTCATGTCGTATACGTAGCCTGTATCTGGATCAATCTCACCCTTGAGTTGCACAATCAATTCGTAATTGTGTCCGTGGTAATTGGGATTATTGCATTTGCCAAAAATGGCATCATTCCTTTCATCAGACCATGCCGGATTGAATAATCGATGTGCTGCATTAAAATGCTCTTTTCGGAAGATGGCTACTTTCATTGTTGTAGGAACAGAAGAATTTTATTTTTTGTTTAATTTTTAATCAATATTTATTAAACAAAACATCAAATCCTTGCAGGTCAACCAATTAATTTAACTGTTGGTTGCAAAAATAGAGATAATCCTAGGGTTGCCCAAACAAAACAATACCGCTACTCTCACAAAAGGAATTCCAAAGGTTACCTCTATGCACCTAAAGAAGGAAACTCTTTGATGATTATTCAAGTTAGAATCCCTATAGCACAGGCACTTACTCTACGTTAAAATCTTGGTAGCGTTGCCCCAATTCCCAGGAAGCTTTCAGCATCTGCAGAAAATCCCCCATACGGTGCAAAGGAATCAAATTAGGACCGTCGCTTAGTGCCTTGCTCGGTTCGGGGTGAGTCTCAATAAAAAATCCATCAATACCTGTAGCTGCTGCCGCGCGAGCCAAAACCGGGGCAAACTCACGTTGCCCTCCACTACTTCCACCCTGTCCTCCGGGCTGCTGCACCGAGTGGGTGATGTCAAAAACCACAGGAGCAAACTGCCGCATGATCGGTAAGCCACGCATGTCTACGACTAGGTTGTGGTATCCCAAAGAAAAGCCTCTTTCGGTCAAACACACATTGTCGTTGCCCGCGGCACGAACCTTGTTGACGGCATAGGCCATGTCTTCAGGAGCCATAAACTGTCCCCTTTTGATTTTCACTGCTTTCCCTGTGGCTGCAGCTGCAAGAAGTAGGTCGGTTTGTCGGCAAAGAAAAGCAGGAATCTGAAGCACGTCCACCACTTCCGCCACCTCGGCAGCTTGGTAGCTCTCGTGAATATCGGTAACCAAGGGCACGTTTAATGCCTTTCCTACCCGCTGCAACACCTCCAAGGAGGCGTCCATGCCAATACTTCGAAAAGAGGAAGAAGAGGTTCGATTGGCCTTGTCAAAGGATGCCTTGAATACATAGGAAAAGCCATGCTCTTCCGCCCAAGCCTTTACTTTGGTACCTATCTCCAAACAAATGTCAAAGCTTTCTACGGCACAGGGACCGGAAAAAAGTACGGGCTTACCGGATCCTAATTCGATCCCCTCTCGGATTTTCATCGTATTCGTTGTTCTTTTCATGCTTCTTTTTTAGCGAATTGCTCAATTAATGGAACCAATTGCCCTTTTGCATGGAGCAGTAGGTCTGCTGCCTCACGGAAAACGCCTTTTCCTCCGGCCAAAGGAGACACATAATCCACCGCTGCACAGACATAGGGTAAGGCATCTGCAGGAGCGATAGATAGCCCTACTTTGGTCAACACGGGTAAGTCAATCAAGTCATCACCCAGGTAGGCTACCTCCTCAAGTGTCAGCTCCATCGTTTCTAGTAATTCGGTCAACTTTTTGTACTTGTCCTTCACGCCATGGTAATGGAAGTCAAGACGGAGTTCCTCACAACGATTTTCCACCACTTGAGATGCGCGACCTGTAATGGCTCCTACGAGGAAGCCTGCCTTTTTCAGGTGCTGCACAATGAGTCCATCTTTGACATTGTACTTTTTGTATTCCATGCCATCGTTATCGTACAAAATACCCCCGTCGGTAAGTACCCCATCTACATCGGTGATTAGCACTTTTATCTTCTTGGCTTTTTCTAGCACCTCCACCGGGACATGCTGCAGGTAAGCCGCTACTATTTTTTCTGTTTCCATTGTATTGAATAAAGATCCAGCCTTCGCTGATCTAGGTTACGCACAGATCCCGCTTTTCGTTGTTTGGTCAATAAATCTAGGTCCACATCCGCTACGATGGTTGTTTCAGCATTTTCCGAAGCCATCGCTACCGTGGCATCGTGGGGGAATGAAAAATCGGAAGGGGAGAAAATCGCCGCCTGTGAGTACTGAATATCCATGTTTTCCACCTTGGGCAGGTTACCTACCGATCCAGTGATGGCTACATAGCATTCGTTTTCAATGGCCCGCGCTTTCGCGCAAATGTTGACGCGTAAGAAGGCGTTTTTAGTATCGGTCCAGAAAGGCACGAAGAGGATATCCATCTCTTGTTCTGCCAAGATTCGACCCAGTTCAGGAAATTCGACGTCGTAGCAGATCAAAATACCTATTCTACCCGCATCGGTTTCGAATACGTTGATGCCATTGCCGCCTTGCAAGCCCCAGTAGGCCTGCTCATCTGGAGTGATGTGCAACTTGTACTGCTTGTCTTGTGTGCCATCCCTGCGGCAGAGGTAGCTCACGTTGCGCAGCTTTTTGCCGTCGTACTCGGGCATGGATCCCGCGATGATGTTCACGTTGTAGGATACGGCCAGGTCACTCATGCGGTTTACAATTTCGGTGGTATAGTCCGCCAAATTTCGGATGGCCTCGGATGCGTCCATGTCATTGAATTCTGCCAACATGGGGGCATTGAAAAATTCGGGTAGCAAACAGAAATCTGATTTATAGCCCGATACAGTGTCTACATAAAATTCTACCTGCTGCATCAAGTCATCCACATTGGAAAAACGACGCATCTTCCACTGCACCAATCCCAGGCGGACGATAGATTTCTTATTGCCAATCAGCTTCTCATCCTTTTCGTAATAGATATTGATCCATTCCAACAAGGTGGCATAGGCCCTAGAATCTGTGTCTTCGGGAAGGTATTTGGTGATTACTTTTCTGACGTGAAACTCGTTGGCAAGCTGGAAAGAAAGTACAGGATCAAAAATCTCTCTGTTCTTCACCAGGTCAATGTACTTTCGCGGGGTCATATCGTCGGCATACTTAGAGTAGCCCGGGATACGTCCCCCAGCAATGATCGACCGAAGATTTAGGTTTTCGCAAAGCTCTTTTCTGGCATCGTACAGACGACGTCCCAAACGCATGCCTCGGTAGTCAGAGTGCACAAAAATATCCGTGGCATACAAGGTGTCTCCATCCGGATCGTGTGTATCAAACTTGCCATAACCGGTGATCTCATGGTAGCTATGGTTATCCCCAAACTTGTAGTAATCCACGATAATACTTAGGGCTGCGGCGATTACTTTTCCATTGTCCTCAATACAGATTTGGCCTTCGGGAAACATTCGGAGTTGATTTTTAAGCTCCGCTTTGGTCCAGGCTCCACCTTGATTTTTATAAATAGACACCATGATCTCCCGAATATCTTCGTAGTCGGAAAGCTTGATGTTGCGGAGCCTTAGTCGGTGTTCTAATTCTTCTCTTTGCTTACTCATGGGTCAAAAATACATGAAATCCACCACTTCTCTACACCTTACTAAAGGTACTCCTCGCAACACTAGAGACTAAAATTTACCAAAAAGGTTTTTAGCGTAAATTTTCAATTGGATTAAGTAAAATCCAGCGCAAACTTTATTTATACCGAATTTCTTGCTGCATTTATCACGCCAAACATACTTCGCGTCACTAATTTATCGTAGGACTCTTTTAGTTTTGGATCACTAGACTGAAGTTGCAATTTACTCAGCGCATATTGCTGAATGGTAAGTAAAGGCAGAACGATTCTTTCTCTGAGTAGGATAGACTGTTTTCCCAAGGAATCCTTTTCCATCAAACTCACTTCTTGGGTCAATTCTAAATACAATTGGCGAGTCAAGTCAAACTCCTCTTGAATGATTTGACGGAAGTCTTTAAAGTCAGGATCATTTTCAATGTACTGGGTAATTGCAAAATTTGATTTAACCATACTCATGATACTATTGTCCACCAAGGTTCTAAAGAATGCATTGTTGCGGAATAAATCTTCTACTTCATTCCAGAGCCCTTTTTCCTTCAAGGCCTTCAATGCAGATCCAAAACCAAAAAATCCAGGGACATTTTGTTTCAATTGACTCCAGCTTCCCACAAAAGGAATTGCTCGCAAATCTGAAAAACTAAGTTCATTTTTCGCCCCTCTTTTCGTGGGTCTACTGGCAATATTACTTTTGCCGTAATAATTTAGCGGGCTAAATTTTTGCAGGTAGGGTAAAAATTGGGGGTGGTGTTTAAGTTTTAGGTAAGCTGCATAGCTGAGTTGACTCAAGGCATCCAAGGTCTCACGGTTTTTATCGCTGAGTTGAGGCTGATTATCAGCGAAGAGTTCATTACTGACACCTGCGCTTAGTAATTGTTCGATGTTAAATTCCGCAGATTGGATGGTTCCAAAATTTGAAGTGATTGTTTGCCCTTGGATGGTTATTTGGATCTCTTCTTTTTCAATTCGATTACCTAAAGATTCATAAAATTGATGCGTTTTACCTCCTCCACGAGAAGGGGGACCACCTCGACCATCAAAAAATAGAACAACGACTTGGTTTGCCCTAGAAATAGTTGTCAACCGTTCTTTAGCTTGATAAATACTCCAATTTGCTTGTAGGTATCCCCCATCCTTGGTTCCGTCACTAAAACCAAGCATAATTGTTTGTTTAAACTGCCTCTGCGCTAAATGAATTTTATAGAGGGGATCATGGTATAGGATATTCATAATCCCTTCAGCATTTTCCAAATCCTCGATTGTCTCAAACAAGGGAACTATATCTAGTTGGGATAAGTATTGGTCCCATCCACAAAGCCTAAATAAGGCGTACAATTCCAACACATGGATGGCGGATTGCGTATTGCTAATGATGTAACGATGGCAAGCAGGAATTCCGTTTTCTTGTTGAACCGACTGGATCTCATAGATGGCTTGAAGCGTGTCTTTGGTGATGGTTTCTTTAAAATCTGAAGGGTTTATGCTTCCCTTTAGTTCAGACAATGCCTGAAGTTGAGCGGGTAAACTCAGACTGGAGTAATTGGCTGGCAAAATCCCAACCCCATCCTTTTCAAGGATTGTTTGATGCACATCTACTAAAACTTGATGATGTATTCGACTATCTTGTCTTATATCTAAGGATGCGAAATGCGTCCCAAATAACCTCACTTTATGGATTAAACTTTCCAGTTTTGGCAAATACATGGCATAATTCCGCGCCACCACTAATTCCTTTATTTTTTCTAAACAATCTAAAATCTCCTCTTTGGTGATTGGTTTTGCTTGATCAGGTGTGAAGACATTTTCATAAAGTTTTGTCTCCAATTCATGGATTAAAACATCAACATCAGAAAAGGTTAACTTCCTTTTTAACTTTCTTATATCTCTATAATAGCAAACAATAATACTGCTTCGTAAAGCCTTGGCTACAAACCGAGTGGTCTCTGCATTCACAAAAGGATTTCCATCTCGGTCCCCGCCTGGCCAAAATCCAAGTTCTATAAAATTAGTATCACCTGAATAGTCCCCTTCGAAAACTTCAGTTACGATTTTGGTATAGATATTACCTATGGAATGGTAAAACACGTTTTCTAAGTACCACATCAAGGTGATCGCTTCATTCGCAGGGGTAGGTTGCTTTTTATTAAAAAATGGAGTTAAGCCCAATTGTTGGATAAATTGACTTATTGCGTTGAAGTCATTTTTACCGATTGCTTCTCCCATGTCATGAATAATTCCTAAAACATTTGCAGGGTAAAATTGAGTAGGGTGAGCTGTCAAAACGAGCCTCAACTTGAATTTTTCTAGTTTTTCAGAAATTAAGGCTGATTTTTTTAATAGCACCGCATCCCGGAGGATTGATTTTAAACTTCCAGCACCCGTAACATCATGTAGACTCGAAAAAGCGGCATCCTCAATCGCGTCAAAAAGTACCACTTGCCTTTCAATGTATTGAACATATTTAAACAGGTGATCCAATTTTTCTTGTTCAGTCCTAACATCCGTATGTTGGCTAAAAAAATAATCAATAATCTCACCGGGTGATTTCCCATTCTTATACCCTTTCTCACAGACTTGCAGTAAAATCGGTAGTAATGCACCAGCATTAGCTACACCGGAATAGGGAAGTGCTGCAAATAAACTATTGTAAATCGTGTATTTATCCGCAACCTGCTTTTTGAATTGGCCAATCAAATGACTTGAATTTATTTCCATTATTTAGTTGAAAATGGTAACTCAGTTTTTTTCATACCTGGTAAGCTTCAAAGCATTCACCACCACTTCCCAATTCCTTAATCTTGTGAACCACAATTGCTTCCAACAGGGTTAAATTAATAGGATTCGATAGGGATGAATTTATTTTTTGAATAGGAATTTAATTTACTAATAAAATCGATCAAAAGGTGTGTTATTTTTATTTTTTAATGATTTTATTAAATTTATTTCAATAAAAAAGCAAAAAAAATGTATTTTGAATCAAATTAAGCTAAAGATAAAAGTAGTAAGACAGCATTTAGGTTTAAACCATTTAAGCATCCAAAAAGAAACCCCTTAACGATCCATTTTTTCGCTAAGGGGTTTATTATCAATTATTTAAACTACTACTCTATGGCACTGAACAGCATTTGTCTAAACTTCCAACCTGTTTGGTCGCCCTTGCCAGCACCGGAAGTCTGTTTGAAGAGCAATCCGATGATTTTATGGTTGGGGTCTGCAAAATACTGGGTATTGAAGTATCCTCCCCAGTCAAAAGTGCCTTCGCTTCCTTGGCCCCCTTGTGCTACCCCTTTGGCAGTCACTACACCAAAAGCTAGACCATAATACTTATCGGCATTCCAAAGATCGCCTACCTGATTTTTCATGGCAGTTTGAATGGTAAGCGGACTCAGTAAACGCAGACCATTGTAGCTCCCCCCGTTTAGATACATTTGCAAGAATTTGGCATAATCTTCCGTAGTACTAGACAAGCCAGCTCCCCCTGAAAAGAAAGTCTTAGCACCTGCTTTCGGGTAAGCTGGGTCATAAAACGTGACAGGATACTCCTGCCATTTGCTCTCTTTGTAGGTATGCACATCCACTAAGCGAGTACCCTGTGCTTCATTGAGGTAAAAACGCGTGTCGTTCATGCCAAGTGGATCAAAAATTCGTTCTTTCAAGAACACATCAAATGGCTTTCCTGAAACAATCTCTACCATATAGCCCAACACATCTAACCCTTCGCTGTAGGTAAATTTGGCACCGGGCTCATGGTGCAAAGGCAGTTTGGCAAGGCGCTTCACACTTTCTCCAATTGTGATTTTCTCCGTAGTAAATAAGTCCATCACACCAGCTTTGTGGTAGATCATTTTCATACGCTCGTCTCCATCAATCACCCCATAGCCTAGGCCTGAGGTATGCGTAAGCAGGTGCCGAATCGTGATGACCCTGGTACTTGGCTTACTCGTATAGCTGCTGTCCGCATAGCGAAAAGAAGCCAAAACCTGCGGATTTGCAAATTCAGGAATGTACTTGGAAATGGGATCATCCAACTGAATCTTTCCATCCTCATACAACATCAGGATAGCCGTAGACGTGATCGCCTTGGTTTGCGAAGCAATTCGGAAAATGGAGTTTTTCTCCATCTTTTTACCCTCGGTCACATCTGCAAACCCTTTGGCTGAATGGTACACAATCTTTCCATCTTTGACAACCATGGCTACTAAGCCAGGTACCTCTTCGACTTTAATAGCCGCTTCAAGCATGGCATCGATTTTAGCGATTTGGTCTTTTGAAATCCCAGGAACAGGGCTGTTGCCTGCCGGACTGATTGTTTGTGCAAAAACTGTAGCCCCTAAACCAAGGTATAGCAGGCAATAACTAAGGAGTTTTTTCATGATGATTTTGGGTTTGAACACTAAAAAGTAAGCAAATTCAGAAACAAAAAAAACCGGATTTCTCCGGTTTAATTTGGTATTCCATTTTGAGAGGAAATTAATTACTCTGGTTTGATTTCAAAATAGTATTCGGTACCATCCGGGAACATACCCAAGACCACAATCTCTTCCCCTTTGGAGTCCTCCAAGAAGTCGATCATTTCTGCTGCGCTTGTCACCCGCTTGCGGCCCTTATCTGAGATCACTGAAGTGATGATAAATCCATTTCTGGCGCCTGCGGCTCTCCAGGCCTCGTTGGCATTGGACTTGATAACTGCGCCTCCTTCAATTTGAAGTTGATCCTTGATTTGCTGTTTCACATCTTCCAATTGAAGCCCTTCAAATGACAATACTTTTGGAGCTTCTTTCTTGACAATATTGGTATCTCCAGAGAAATTTTTAAGTGTAGCAGTTACTTTAAGGGTTTTTCCTTCGCGGAGATAGCTCACTTCTACTTTGTCTCCAGGTCGCTTTCTAGCAACCAATTCTTGAAGATTGGCTACCGTATTGACAGGCTTGCCGTCCAAGGCTACGATGATGTCTCCCTCTTTCAAACCAGCGGCTTTTCCGGCGGAATTTTCATTGACTCCTCCAACATAAACCCCTTGTTCTACAGGGAATTTCTTTCCCAAGTAGTCCGCCAATTCAGGACTCACATCTTGTATTTGTACACCCAATAGGCCGCGCTGCACTGCTCCATGATTCAACAAATCATCCATCACCTTTTTTACCAAAGAGCTCGGTATGGCAAAGGAATACCCTGAAAAAGTGCCAGTACTCGAAGCGATAGCAGTATTGATGCCGATCAATTCACCAGCCAAATTCACCAAAGCTCCCCCGGAGTTGCCTGGATTGACCACGGCGTCGGTTTGAAGAAAGGATTCAATCTGAAGGTTGTTCTCTACACCCTGTAGAATCCCTATGTTTCTCGCCTTGGCAGAGATGATGCCGGCAGTTACGGTAGAATTTAGATCAAAAGGGTTACCTACAGCTAGCACCCACTCCCCAATTTTGGTTTGATCTGAATCGCCAAACTTGATGAATGGAAAATTCTCCCCTTCAATTTTCAACAAGGCCAAGTCGGTAGTTGGATCGGTACCCACTACCGTGGCTTCATAGCGCTTGTTATTGTCCAAGGAAATATCCACTCGCGTGGCTCCTTCAATCACGTGATTATTGGTAACGATATAGCCATCCGCAGAAATAATTACCCCCGAACCAGAGCTCATCGGCATTTCTTGTCTTGGATCTCTTGGTCCTGATTCAGGCTGGGGAATCCCAAAAAACTCCTGCAGAGGATCCCGCTGTCCGCGTGAACGGGGAGAAAATGAGACTTGACTTTTTACATGCACTACTGCAGGAGTTACTAGCTGTGCAGAAGCGATAAAGTTGATCCCATCAGGAACCGTGAAATCCTTACCACCAAGCAAATTGACAAAACTGGATTTTTGCTTTTCATCAAAGGTGCTTGCGTTTTGCGGTCGCGTCAAAAAACTCACTCCCGCAACTGCTACTACTCCACCCACCAATGCGGCCACTAGGACCCCGAGAAAGAATTGTTTTTTACTCATAGTTGTTGCTTTTATTTTCTAAACCAGATTCTGGATTTTACCTCAATTTTAACGCCTAACTCTTCCAAAAGATATCCCTATTAACAAGAATTAACCAGCTGATTCAATAGAGTTTTAAAGGTAACAAAATGCAGCAAGAGAAGTTTGGAATTCCTGCGCCAAAGTAACTTTACAACTATCTTCCTAGGGAATATACGACCAAAAAATCCTGAAATCATATGTCGAATAGCTTAAAAAAAATCCCCCACCTAATAGTGAGGGATTCTTAGAGCTAAGTCGTCCTATTGGAAACTTATGCCTTTTTAACATTGATGGCGTTGGGTCCTTTTTTACCCTCCTTAATGTCGAACGTAACTTTGTCGTTTTGAGCAACTTTGTCTACTAATCCTGTAGCGTGCAAAAACACGTCATTTTGGGTTTCGTCATCAACTATAAATCCGAAACCCTTGGCTTCATTGTAAAATTTTACTGTCCCGGTAAACATAATAAATTGTGATAAATTGGAATGAAAAGAGAGTTAAAAATAACAATTCGAATAAAAAAAACAAAAAAATCAGTTTTTTTATCCCTAAATGAAAAAAATAATTCTGATACGTCACGCCAAATCGGACTGGGACAATCCCTCACTCCCAGATTACGATCGCCCACTCGCAGCTCGAGGGTTGGAAGATACACCCAAAATGGCTGCTTCCCTTAAAAATCGAGGGATCCAAGTAGACCTAATCTGCTCCTCCACCGCTCAAAGAGCGATGCAAACCGCCAATATTACCGCAGCGGTGCTTGGGTATCCAGAGGCGGAAATTCACTGGGAAAGATCCCTTTACCATGCTTCTGCAAGCCATTTGCTCCAGTTCATCCAGTCCCAGTCGAATCAAGTCCAATCCCTTTTACTGGTAGGACACAACCCAGGGCTGACCGAATTAATTGTACGCTTAGGTGTAAATCTAGACAATCTCCCTACCGCAGGGCAGTTTGCATTTACGGTATTGAGCGATGATTGGAAGGACCTGAGTGCCGCCAATTGCAAATTTGAGTGGTGGGATAGTCCTAAAAAACTGGGGGCTCTTGGCTAATCCTTCAAGATTAGTCAACCATCGAAGGCAAGAGCTTTACAGGATGTATTGGGAAAGGTCTCGGTTTTTCACCAAGGAACTTAGACGTTCTTGAACCATCTCTCGGGTGATGCGAATCTTTGAATTTGGACCAATGAAATCTGGTACATCAAACAGAAAATCATTGAGCAGGTGACTCATCACGGTGTGGAGTCTACGGGCACCGATATTTTCCACTTCTTGATTGATCTCAAATGCGAGATTGGCAATCTCTTCAATGGCATCATCTGTAAAATCCAGGTACACTTCCTCCACTTCAAAAAGCGCCTGGTACTGCTTGGTCAAGGCATTTTTGGGCTCCTTTAATATTCGGGTAAAGTCTTCCTTGGTCAAGGCCTGGAGTTCAACACGAATGGGGAAACGGCCCTGCAATTCAGGAATTAAGTCGGATGGCTTACATACGTGAAAGGCCCCGGCAGCAATGAATAACACATGGTCAGTTTGAATGACTCCATACTTGGTAGTCACAGATGAACCCTCCACGATGGGGAGCAAATCACGCTGCACTCCTTCCCTGCTCACATCCGGTCCTCCTCCTCCTTTTCCGGATTTGGAAGCAATTTTGTCAATCTCATCGATGAAAATAATTCCATTGTTTTCTGCCAATCGAATCGCTTCCTCCTTTACTTCATCAAAGTCAATCAACTTGGATACCTCTTCTTCCAAAAGCACTTTGCGAGCCTCGGAAATCGAGAGTTTACGCTTTTTCGTTTTCTTGGGCATCATGCCCGAAATCATGTCTTGAAGACCAGCCATGCTCGCATCGTCCATCATGCCGTTGCCCACCATGCCGATTCCCATGGGTGCCGGGGCTTTGACTTGAATTTCTATTTTGCGATCCTCTAACTCTCCTTGGCGGAGTTTTTCTCGGAAGCGGTCACGGGTACGTTCGTTGAGTTCTTCATCGGAAGAAGGCACTGAACCCTCTCCAGAATGAGAAGTACCTCCTGCAAATCCAATCCCTTTTATTGAAGGAATCAAAATATCCAAGAGAATTTCCTCCACGGCCTCGGCTGCCTTCACCTTCACTTCTTCCTTTTTGGCATCTCGAACGAGGTGAACACTCTGTTCGACTAGGTCACGAACCATGCTTTCCACATCTCTGCCCACATAGCCTACTTCGGTAAACTTGGACGCTTCCACCTTGGTAAAAGGTGCATTTGCAATCTTGGCCAAGCGGCGTGCGATCTCCGTTTTCCCTACACCGGTGCTCCCAATTAGCAAGATGTTGTTGGGTACAATGTCTTTTTGGATATCCGAAGTGACCAGCATGCGTCGAATGCGGTTGCGCAGCGCAATGGCCACATTGCGCTTGGCATCCTGCTGACCAATGATGTACTTGTCAAGCTCTTCGACAATCTGTCTGGGGGTGAGGTTAAGGGGATTAAGCATCTGCTTGAACTATTCGTGGTGAATCAATACAATCGGAACTATAGAACGCTACCACAAATTAGACAGAAGGAGTAGTCTCTGGACTCAAATTAAATTTTAAGGGACGATCCACTTGGACTGAAGTCAAAGCAAGATCGAGCACTTCATCCACTTGGGTCACGTAATGAAATTGAATCCCTTTGAGGTAATGCGCATCAATCTCTTCGATATCCCGTCTATTCTTGTGACAGAGAATGATTTCTTTGATGCCTGCACGCTTGGCCGCCAAGATTTTTTCCTTGATTCCGCCCACTGGCATTACTTTACCAATCAAACTGATTTCTCCAGTCATGGCAACTTTTGCCTTTACTTTCCGCTGCGTAAATACGGAGGCCATGGCAGTGAGCATGGTGATGCCTGCAGATGGGCCATCCTTGGGAACAGCTCCAGCAGGCACGTGAATGTGGAGATCGTATTGTTCAAAAATGCGGTGATCGATACCCAATTGCTCGGCCTTGGACTTCAAGTAAGACAAGGCCGTCATGGCAGACTCCTTCATCACATCGCCCAACTGACCGGATAGGGTCAATTTGCCTTTACCCCTACTCAAACTGGATTCAATAAATAAGATTTCGCCACCTACACTGGTCCAAGCCAAGCCCGTTACGACTCCAGCAATGTTGTTGTCTTGGTAGATCTCCTTATCAAAAATCGGAGCACCTAAGATCTTTCGAACCGCCTCAGGGGTGATTTTGGATACATACTCCTCCTCCATAGCTATGGACTTGGCGATGTTTCGAACCACTTTTCCAATGACCCGCTCCAAGCTTCGCACGCCAGACTCACGAGTATATTCTTCGATAAGTTTTTGAAGGGCTGCCTTTTCAAAGGTTATCTCCTTGGGTTTGAGACCATGTTCTTTTCGTTGCTTGGATACCAGGTGACGCTTGGCAATTTCCAATTTCTCCTCTTGGGTATAGCCCGTCACCTCTATGATCTCCATTCGATCTCTCAGGGCAGGCTGTATGCTGTCTAGGGAATTAGCTGTGGCAATAAATAGCACCTTACTAAGGTCATAATCCACCTCCAGGTAGTTGTCGATAAAGGCACTGTTTTGCTCGGGATCAAGCACTTCCAAAAATGCAGAAGAAGGATCCCCTCTGAAGTCAGAGGAAAGCTTGTCGATCTCATCCAACACAAAGACAGGGTTGGAGATCTTGACCTTTTTCATATTTTGAATCACCTTGCCTGGCATGGCACCCACATAGGTTTTGCGATGGCCACGGATCTCCGCTTCGTCGTGCAAGCCACCTAGAGACATTCGGATGTATTTTCTACCCAAAGCCGAAGCGATGGATTTCCCCAAGGAGGTTTTACCCACACCAGGAGGGCCATACAAACAAAGAATTGGACCTTTTAAGTCATTCTTCAATTTTAAAACTGCCAAATACTCAATGATTCGGTCCTTGACTTTTTCGAGCCCAAAGTGATCCGCATCTAGAATGGCTCTAGCATGCTTCAGGTCAAAGTTGTCTTGGGTAAACTCATTCCAAGGCAATTCAACCAAGGTTTCGGCGTAGTTAAGCGCAATGGGATACTCTGCCGCAGAAGGATTGACACGTAATATTTTGTCCAGCTCCTTCTCAAAATGCTTCTTCACGTCGGCCGGCCAAGCTTTCAGCATCCCTTTGGCGCGAAGGTCCTCTACTTCTTTTTCAGGCCCTTCCTCTCCAAGTTCGGTTTGAAGAACCCGCATCTGCTGCCGCAAGAAATAGTCCCGCTGCTGCTGATCGATGTCGGTATGTACTTTTTTGTGGATTTCTGACTTCAGCTCCAGCATCTGGATATCTTTCATCATAAACTCCAGCAGCAAGGTAGCACGCTCCACCCCATCGTTAAGTTCTAATAATCGCTGCTTGGCTTCTACCGGCGCATTGATGTTGGAGGATAAAAAGTGGGTGAGAAAAGCGGTATTGTCAATATTGTCTAGGGCCACCTGAGCTTCACGGGGAATCTCTGGATTGAGGTGAAGAATTTTGACGGCCGCATCCTTCAGCGACTCTTCTAGTGCCTTTATTTTCTTGGAATTCTTGGGGAAATTTTCCTCCAAGTAATCCACTTTGGCTATGAAATAAGGATCGTCAGTGACCTGCTCTCGAATGGCAAAGCGCTTCTTCCCTTGAATGATGATCGTGGTGTTGCCATCTGGCAAAACAATCATTTTGATGATTTTGGCGAGTGTACCCACCTGATACAGGTCTTCCCAGTTGGGGTCATCCTGGTTGGGTTGAATTTGCGCACAGACTCCAATGTATTTATTTCCTTTTTGTGCCTTCTTGACCAAGCGAATGGATCGTTGCCGACCTACAGTAATGGGAATCACTACCCCAGGAAATAGTACAGTATTTCGCACGGACAGAATAGGAATCTCATCCCCATACGCCTCCTTGGAGGTGGCATCATCCTCTTCATCAGTAATTAACTGAATCAAATCGCCTTCAGTGGCAAATTCACCGTTCATTAAATTATGGAATAAAGAGTTTTCGTATTGGCTCATATAGACAGATTGACAGCATGCTGTCAGGATATAGCTAAAATAAAGGAAGAACCAGGACTAGATCCAAGTTCTTCCAAAAGATTCAATTGAAATGCCAAACCATTAGTTAGCCATATTGACAGACCGGCTAGAAGATGAGTTTAAGAATATCATTTCCGATGGCAAAAACCATCAAACCAAGCAAAATGACCATACCCACCTTCTGTGCAACTTCCAAAAATTTGTCTGAAGGAGCTCGTCCAGAGACCATTTCATAGAGTAAGAATACCACATGACCTCCATCCAAGGCAGGAATAGGAAGTAGGTTCATAAAGGCCAAAATCATGGAAATCAAACCGGTAATACTCCAAAATTTGACCCAATCCCAGCTATCACCATAAATCTTGGCCATGCCAATTGGTCCGCTGACATTTTTGGTAGACACCTCACCGGTAAACATTTTTCCCAAGGCCTTGGCATTGACGATGACTGCACCAAATGCGCGACTGGTTCCTTTGGAAAAGGATTCAGCAAAGCCATAGTCTCTCTTGACCGGATCAATCAAAGGATTGACAGCGATTCCAATTCTTGCTTCTTCTGTTACGGCTACGCTTAGCGTATCTACTTGGGTTCCTTTTTTGCGAACCAAGGAAATGGTTTGATTTTTAACCTGCAGCAAGGCCGTCTGCATCTCATCAAAATAGGTGATTGGGAGCCCATTGACTGCAAGGATTTGATCCCCTGTAGCAATGCCTGCTGCTTCAGCTCCACTACCAGGATCTACAGCTCCAACTTCAAAGGGAAAGCGTATGGCCACAAATTTACTGAAGGACTCCTCCGAATTGAAGGTATTGATGAATCCTCTAGGGATCTCCACTTTCACTTGCTGGCCGGCGCGCTCTACCGTGTAGTAGCCATTTTCGCTGAGTAAGGCACTGCCACTGCTCAGTTCAGAAATACTTTGATAAGGTTGTCCATTGATATCGAGGACCTTGTCGCCGGTTTTAAAACCAATGGCTTCCCCATATTCGTAGGCCACGATTCCATTTTCAATGACTTGATCCCTAGAGAAGTAGGTCTCTCCATTGGAATACACGAGGGTCACGAAGATGATGATTCCTGTGATCACGTTGACGATCACTCCCCCCAACATGACGATGAGTCGTTGCCAGGCTGGCTTGGCGCGAAACTCCCAAGGCTGTGGTTCGGACGCTAGCTGGGCTGTATCCATGGACTCGTCCACCATGCCGGAAATCTTTACAAAGCCCCCAAGGGGGATCGCTCCGATAGAATACTCGGTCTCTCCCCACATAAATCCCGCGATTTTTGGAGGAAATCCGATGGAGAATTTTTCAACACGCATGCCAAATAGCTTGGCGGTAAGCAAGTGTCCCAGCTCATGTAATCCCACTAGGATTGACAATCCTAGGAGCAGCTGGCCCACCATAATTAAGGTTTCCATTTATCGTTTTGAGGTTAGTAGATTTTCACTTAGTTCTCTGGCTTGCCGATCGGATTCGATGTAGTCTTCCAATTGGGGACGGGCAAGAAAGGTAGATTTGTTGAGCGTTTCTTCAATTAGGTCTGACATTTCTAGGAAGCCGATTTGTCGATTGAGGAATGCGGCAACGGCAACTTCATTGGCTGCATTTAAGACGCAGGGAGCATTGCCACCAGCGGCTAGCGCATCGTATGCCAGCTGCAAGTTACGAAAGGTCTGCACATCGGGCTGTTCAAAGGTGAGCTGCGGGTAGTTCGCAAAGTTGAAGCGCTCAAAATTACTTTTCAATCGGTCGGGATAGCTTAGTGCAAACTGGATAGGGATACGCATATCGGGCAGGCCAAGTTGCGCTTTGAGGGAGCCATCTTCAAATTGCACCAAGGAGTGTACGATACTTTGAGGGTGAACAACCACTTCAATTTGCTCCGTCTTCAATCCAAAAAGCCATTTGGCTTCAATGACTTCCAGCCCTTTATTCATCAGGGAAGCGGAGTCAATGGTGATTTTTGCACCCATATCCCAGTTGGGATGCTTGAGGGCTTGCTCTCGAGTGACGGAGGCCAAATAGGCCGTGTCTTTTCCTCGGAAGGGTCCGCCTGAAGCGGTCAGAATTATTTTTTCGATGGGATTATGAAACTCACCGACGAGGCATTGAAAAATTGCCGAATGCTCGGAATCCACCGGATAGATATTGACACCATGCTGCTTGGCAAGGGAGGTGATCAGCTCCCCTGCCACCACCAAGGTTTCCTTGTTGGCTAAGGCAATTTGCTTACCCGCTCGGATCGCATGGACGGTCGGAATCAATCCAGCATAACCCACCAAGGCGGTCAGCACTACATCTATCGTATCCATTTCCACTACCTGAGCGATGGCTTTTTGGCCTGCAAACACCTTGATTGGTTCACCAGAAAGGGCTTCCTTCACTTTCGAATAATGGTCCTCGTTGCCGATCACCACCGCATTGGGTTTAAACTCCAAGGCTTGCGCCACCAAGAGTTCCCAATTGTGCTGTGCAGTGAGTACTTCTACGGTAAACCAGTCGGGATGCTG
>CAMBMU010000014.1 GCA_945868725.1 Spirosoma fluviale | reverse complement strand
ATCATGCCTGGAGCAATTTCGTCCGCTACAGATGTGAAGATGATTGGCTCAGTGGCAGTACCCTGTGCATCGATTTGTGCGCCTCTAGCAACAACTAGTGCAGTAGCGTTAGCTCCAGAACCAGCTTCACCTTTGATGATTACTCCTTTTTGGATAGTCAATTTAGCTGGAGAAACCACAAAAATTCTTGCTCCAAGGATGTAGGTTTTACCAGTTGCCCAAGTAGTGTTTGCAGTGATATTGCTTGTTATACGAATAGTAGTTGGCTCAGCGCCTACAGTCAATACGTGTGTAGCCTTCGCTACGTCACCGTCAGCATCAGTCACAGTAAATTCAAAAACTAAATTCTTTCCAGCATCAGCTGCTACAGCTGTATACTCGAAAGGAAATGAAGCAGATGTTCCAGTCAATGGAAGCGTAGATAAAGCAGCTCCGTCCTTTGTGATGGACAAAGAAACCAAGCCATCCATGCCATCGGCAGTACCGGTTACAGGACCTAATTTTCCACCTGCATCAATTTTTGCAGTTGCAGGAATACCGCCAATAGTTACGCCATTGTCTGGCTCCTCTTCTGTACAGCTAGTGAATACCAGCGTAAAGGCAGTTAATAAAGTGAGGATGTAAGAAAAATTTTTCATTTGTTGTCTGTAATTAAAGTTTTGCGAGATGATTACGCTACAAATGTGAACCCTAATTATTGCCTAAAAGAAAAAATAGAATTATGCTTAGTTTAAAAAATTAGGCCACAATTAACTTCTATTTAACGAGCGGGGCATAAAAAAAGGCTTTTCTTTCGAAAAGCCTTTTAAATGGGGGTTTCATGTTACTTCAATGTTACCGACTTGTTGATGGGCACTTTTTCGAGTAGCGTTTTGACCAAGTCGCGTGTGCTGATGCGATCCGCCTCTGCCTCGTAATTGAGCAATATTCGGTGATTGAGTACGTCCTCGGCTATTTCTTTGATATCCTCAGGGAGGACATAATCTCTGCCATCCATAAAGGCAACGGCCTTCGCCGCCAAGTTCAAATTGATGCTTGCTCGAGGAGAAACTCCATAGAGGATGTATTTGGCTTCGTCTTTCAGCCCATAGTCTTTTGGGAAGCGGGTAGCAAAGACCAATTCGATGATGTAATGCTCCAGTGGCTCCGCCATCTTTACGGCATTGATCTGATCACGAATCGCAAAAATGTCTTCTTTGGAAAGTATGGGCTTTACTTCGGCGGAATACTGCATGTTGGACATTCGGCGCATGACTTCCATTTCGTCGGTTTTACTCGGGTAGTCGATGTGAACCTTCATCATGAATCGATCCACCTGCGCTTCTGGCAAGGGATAGGTCCCTTCTTGGTCCACAGGGTTTTGCGTAGCCAAAACTAAAAAGGGCCGATCCAAGGTATAGGTGGTCTCTCCAATCGTCACCTGCTTCTCCTGCATCGCTTCCAAAAGTGCGGATTGTACCTTGGCTGGAGAGCGGTTGACCTCATCTGCCAAGACTACGTTGGAAAAAATAGGCCCCTTCTTCACCTCAAAATTGGAGGTCTGCTGGTTGTAGATCATGGTACCAATCAGATCCGAAGGCAACAAATCGGGAGTAAACTGAATGCGTTTAAAATCCAAGTGCAGCACCTTGGCAAGGGTATTCACCGTCAAGGTCTTGGCAAGTCCAGGCACACCCTCCAATAAAATATGCCCATTGGTAAACAAGCCGATCAACAAGCGATTGATCATCTTGTCCTGGCCTACCACTACTTTTTTTACTTCCTGAATAACTTCAGCAATTTTTTCCTGATGCATGCGACTCGTCTTTAAGTATACTGATTTGGAGGGACTAAATTAGGAGAAATTGTTCCAATCCCCAATCTTACAGTTTCCCGAGCGCAATCCCGAGCGTCCGTCTGATTTTTAGGAATTTTTAAGAGCTACTTGTATTTTTTTACGCCTGGCCTAGGCTGTGCAAATCCCGTCAACCCCAAGGAGCGGTACACCAGCTCTTGGCTGAGTTCCCGAACTTCAGCCGCCTCCATCCCATCTAGGGTGATTTTTTCCATGGAAAAGCGAACCAGCCTGAGTGTAGGAAAGCCTACCGCAGCGGTCATTTTACGCACTTGGCGATTTTTGCCTTCGGTCAAGGTAAGCGCCAACCAGCGATCTGGGATAGAGACACGGTAACGAATTGGGGGGTTCCGCTCGGGAAGCGTAGGGGCAACTTCCAGTAGCTTAACTAAGGCAGGCTTGGTGCGATACGGCTTTCCACCCACCTGAATGGTGACACCTGCTTGAAGTTGCGCCAAGGCTTCGGCGGTGGGAATCCCCTCCACTTGCACATAGTAGGTACGCTGGTGGCCAAATCTAGGATTCAGCAGTTGGTGATTCAGCCCTTTATCGTCTGTGAGGAGTAGCAATCCCTCGCTATCCTTGTCTAGTCGACCCACAGGATATACCTCCTTTGGAAAATCACCCAGAGAGGAAAGCGTAAACTCTTCCCCGCTAAACTGCGTGAGAATCCCGAAGGGTTTGTAGGTAATAAAATACTGATACACGCTAGGAATGCTACTTAGCTACCGCAGCCAACGCAATCAAAATGAGAGTCAAGTGGCTTTACTCCTTTAAACTGCATTTCAAGATTGTGGATCTCGTCTCGGATTTCCATATCGGCAAACATGTCTCCGGTAAGTTTGGCTTTCAGTGCCGTGATGGCTTCTTCGAGGGCAAGTAATTGTTGTTCGGTCATCGCAGTGGTTTTTTGGGTTGAAAAAAGGCTCAGAGCAAAAGATCATTCTGCTGTAATTTCAAATCAAAAATGAGGCCAATTGCTCCACATTTGAAGAGAACAAGTAGAATAAAATTTGTGCTCCTTCCAAAATTCTTGTAAGGATCCATCCAAAGCCAATTTGATCTTCAACTAAAAAAAGGCGCTTCCTAGATTTTGCCACTAGAATCCTACCGTCATTTTCTTTCCGAGAACGCCCAATTCTTCTATCTTTGTGCCTTGTTTTGAGCAAGATGCCTAGCCTTTAGGGCTATGTTCGCCCCAACTAGTAGTTGTTGGGACACGTTCAACACATTCTTTTCTTCAAGTACACCAGAATAGACGCAGTGAAAACGTACCAGGAATTTAAGCAGGTCGACTACCCACATATCGGTGAGTCGGTCCTTCAGTATTGGAAAGAAAATCAGATTTTCGAAAAATCCATCTCCAACCGAGAAGGAGCAAAGACCTTTACTTTTTTTGAAGGACCTCCTTCTGCCAATGGTACTCCGGGGATTCACCACGTGATGGCCCGTACTCTGAAAGACATCTTTTGTCGATACAAGACCCTGCGTGGCTTCCAAGTCAAACGAAAAGGGGGATGGGACACACACGGACTTCCTGTAGAGCTGCAAGTAGAAAAGGAGCTGGGCATCACCAAAGAAGATATCGGAAAAAGTATCTCCGTAGCGGAGTATAATAAAAAGTGCCGGGAAACGGTGATGCGCTTCAAGGACGAATGGGACGAGCTCACCGAAAAAATCGGCTATTGGGTAGACCTCGAAGATCCTTACATCACCTTCGAATCCAACTACATCGAGTCGCTTTGGCACCTCCTCAAGCAGCTCTATGACAAAGGCTTGCTGTACAAAGGCTACACCATACAGCCCTTCTCTCCGGCCGCAGGTACAGGACTCAGTTCCCACGAACTCAATCAGCCTGGCTGCTACCGTGAGGTAAAAGACACCTCCATCACGGGTCAATTTAAACTAAAAAACCAGCCCAATACCTACATCCTAGCTTGGACGACCACGCCCTGGACCTTGCCTTCCAACTCGGCCTTAGCTATAGGAGAGAAGTTGGACTATATCAAGGTACGCAGCTTCAATCCCTACACCCACCTTCCCGTGGATGTGATTTTGGCCAAAGCACGACTATCGGCTTACTTTTCCCCCAAAGCGGCCGAACTCTCGCTCGAAGCCTATCATCCCGGTGACAAACTGATTCCTTACCAGGTACTAGAAGAGTTTAAAGGAAAAACCATGATCGGATGGGAATACGAGCAGCTGCTCCCTATCCCCGGCTTGTCCCTCTCTCACCCTGCCTTTACGGTGGTGGCAGGAGATTACGTGACCACCGAAGATGGTACGGGTATTGTCCACTTGGCCAAAGCCTTTGGCGCGGATGACTTTAGAACCCTAGTACAGCAAAAGGTGCCGGGCATCTTCGTGCAAGACGAATTAGGCAATGAGGTCCCTGTCGTGGATCGCCAAGGAAAATTCTTACCCATCGTCGGAGAATACCTCGTCGCCAAGATGCAGGAACATGGAATCAGCGCACACAAGACCTTTGGAGCGAATGATTTCTACGTTAAAAACTACACGCAGGATGACGAGGCGGCACCGGATTACAAAAACACGGATGTGATTCTATCCATCCTCCTCAAGAATGAAAATAAGGCCTTCAAGGTCGAAAAATACGAGCACAGCTACCCACACTGCTGGAGAACGGACAAGCCAATTTTGTATTACCCGCTGGAAAGCTGGTTTATCAAAACCACCGCCTACAAGGACCGCATGGTGGAGCTCAACAAAACCATCCAATGGAAACCGGAGGCCACAGGCACCGGTAGATTTGGAAACTGGTTGGAAAACCTAGTAGACTGGAACTTGAGCCGCTCTCGGTTTTGGGGCACCCCCCTACCGATCTGGAGAACTGCCGATGGCACAGAAGAGAAATGCATCGGCTCTATCGCAGAGCTGCAAGCAGAAATCGACAAGTCCGTGGCCGCTGGCTTCATGACTGCCTCCCCATACGCTGGCAAGGAACTAGACTTGCATCGCCCTTCTGTAGACGAGGTGATTTTGATCTCCAATACGGGTCAAAAAATGGTTAGAGAGGCAGACCTCATCGACGTTTGGTTTGACTCCGGCGCCATGCCTTATGCCCAGTGGCACTATCCTTTTGAAAACAAGGATGTCTTTGCCGCCAACTTTCCTGCGGACTACATCGCTGAGGGAGTGGACCAAACACGTGGATGGTTTTTTACCCTTCACGCCTTGTCCGTGATGCTATTTGATAGCGTAGCGTTCAAAAACGTCATTGCAAATGGTCTGGTGCTGGACAAAAATGGCAACAAGATGTCCAAGCGCTTGGGCAATGCCGTTGACCCTTTCAAGGCCCTAAAGGAATATGGTCCAGATGCCTTGCGTTGGTACCTACTCAGCAATGCCAACCCTTGGGACAACCTGAAATTCAATGTCGACGGCGTCACCGAAGTGCAGCGACGCTTTTTTGGCACCCTTCAGAATACGTACAACTTCTTTGCCTTATATGCCAACCTAGATGCCTTTGTCTACCGAGCAGAAAAGGCCATTCCAGTACAGGAGCGCGCCGAGCTAGATCAATGGATCCTATCCAAGTTGCAATCCCTGATTCTGGAAGTGGAAGGAGCGATGGATGGCTACGATGCCACCAAAGCAACTCGCGCCATTCAGAACTTCACTGTAGACCAGCTTTCCAACTGGTATGTGCGACTCGCGAGAAAGCGATTCTGGAGAGGAGACATGCAAGCAGACAAGCAGGCGGCTTACGAGACCTTATACGAGTGCCTCTTTACACTCAGCCAACTGATGTCCTCGTTTGCCCCATTCTATGCGGACTGGTTGTACAAAAACTTGACCGAAGCGGGAGAGCATAACTTGGAATCTGTGCATTTGACAGATTGGAAAACTGCTAATCTTTCGCTGATCAATCCAGATTTAGAGACAAGCATGGACCTAGCACAGACCATTTCTTCCCTGGTTCACTCCTTGCGAAAGAAGGAAAAAATTAAGGTTCGTCAGCCACTGCAGCGCATCCTTATACCTGTTCTTTCCGAAAAATTTAAAGCACAGGTAGCCCATGTGGCAGAGCTGATCCAAACGGAAGTCAACATCAAAGAGATCGAATACCTGGATGATGCGTCCGGGATTTTGGTGAAGCAAATCAAACCCAATTTACCCCTCTTAGGCAAGAAATTAGGTCCAAAAATGCGCTTCGTCGTAGCTGCCCTACAAAATTGGGGGCCATCAGAAATTGGGCATATCGAGCGTGAGGGTCACTTCAAACTCACTGTAGAAGGAGAAGAAATCGAGCTGCTGCTGGAAGAAGTATTGATCAGTTCCCAGGATATTCCGGGCTGGTCTGTAGCATCTGATCAGGGAGTGACGGTAGCCCTAGATGTAACCGTAACGGAAGAGTTGAAGCAGGAGGGCATAGCGCGAGATCTAGTCAACCGCATCCAAAACCTACGCAAAGAAATGGGTCTTGAAGTACAAGATAAAATCAAGTTGCAGGTGGCTGATAGCAACTCAGTGGTGAATGCGTCCATCAGTTTATTTGGTGGCTATATTCAAGAAGAAACTCAGGCCATCTCACTTTCCGTAGGTATCTTGGAAGGGGAAGTAACCATTTTGGACATGGATGATTTTGAATTGGCTGTACGACTAGTTAAGGCATAACCTTTAAAATATGAACAACTACCTCAAGTATTTCGGAATTGCCCTCTTGGTTATTGCCCTCGATCAGGCCACTAAAATGTGGGTACACTTCGAAATGGACTTTGGGAGCCCTGGGCAAATTCAAATTTTCGGCGACTGGTTTAAGTTGCACTATACTACAAACCCAGGGATGGCTTTTGGTATGGAGCTTGGAACGGAGTATGGAAAAATGATCCTCACCTCCTTTCGTTTGGTGGCGATGTTTGGCATAGGTTATTACCTATACTATCTTATTCAAAAAAGAAGCCCAGTAGGCTACACCTATTGTATCGCACTAATTTTGGGTGGTGCGATTGGTAATTTGGTGGATTCCGTGTTTTATGGAGTATGGCTTGACAACGCCCCCTACAATGCACCAACACCCTGGCTTCATGGGCAGGTAGTGGACATGTTTTATTTTGATATATGGGAAGGCTATATCCCAGATTGGGTACCGCTATGGGGAGGAGGATATACCGCGCTTTGGCCAATCTTTAATGTGGCAGATGCCTCTATTTTTATTGGGGTCGGCATTATCTTAATTTTTCAAAATCGTTTTTTTCCGGAAACCAAACCTGAAAAAGTAAGCCCTCCACAAGAGACGGAAGAAGCACAGTAAATCAACCGCTGATTTTAAATATTTAGAAGAGAGACCGATTTGGTCTCTCTTTTTTTCTGCAAAAAAATAGATGAAAATGACCAATTATTCTCTTTTTATCCGTAATTTTCGTTTTCGTGGATCTAAAAAGTATTCCTGAGTAAATGAAAAAAAAACCTCAGTTAGTTAATAGTATATATACTAGATTTTTTACTTCAGATGATTGTTGATCCAGATCAGCCTTTTCAGCTTATATATTCCATTTACAGTCACGAATATTTGGGCTTTCTTTTTGAATCCTATGTAGTTCCTCTTGATGATAAAGGAAGGCTTACGTATGCGTATCAAAATATAAGTTCTGCCAATGCCAAAGAATTTGATACGGGCCTTGATGCACAAGACTATGAATTGATCCTGCTGATGGATAGTATGCATCAAGATGTAGTGGTCAAGCCTTACATGAAAAAAGGGAATCTAAAACCAAAGGATTTTCTCCAAAAAATCTTTGACCCTAAGACGGCTGACCCAACTATTCAAGAACTACTCTTCAAAACCCTAGAGATCAAACGGGCCAAAATTCTACCTCTTTTGCTAACTAAGCGTTTTTTTGAAACTGCTTCGGATGGAAATCCAACGGGAAGAGAAATAAGCATTCAAGCAGATCCTGCTACCATTCAGTTTCACTTCGACAAGGGAGAGTTCAACACCCAGTATTACCCGATCATAAAATTTCAGGGACAAAAACTCGCATGGCAGCACAAAGGGGGCTACTTAATTTGTAAGGAACCAGCATGGTTAATTGTCAATCAACAGCTTTTTCACTTTGAAAAGGGAATTGACGGTAAAAAATTACAGCCCTTTTTAACTAAAAATGCGATCCTAATTGAGCGGAAATTCGAGCCAGAATATTACCGAAAATTTGTCAACTCCTTGATTACTCAATTTGAGGTAGTCGCAAAAGGCTTTGAAATACACACCGAACAGGGTACTCCAGAAGCCCTTTTAACGGTCAGCGGCTTACCGGGGGGCGTATCGGTGGAAACCTTATTTGGAGAGGAGATTTCCACTTCCTCAGAAGATATAATTGTCTTGGAGCCTCGGTTTAAATATGGAGAGTTTGATTTTGGAACCCTCCTCCATCCTGGAGAAGGCAGCGGAAACTCCTGTCGCTATGAGGAAAAAGATGGGAACTTTACCTTTTTTAAAACGGTCCGTACCACCAAATTGGAGGAGCGCTACCTGACAATACTAAAGAAAAAAGGGCTGGAGTTTATGCATGGCAAGACTGCGCTGCCCAAAACACAAGCTTTTGAATGGCTAGGAAATCAGGAGGACTACCTTCGTGAAAATAAAATCAAAATCGTCCAAAAAGGAGGCCTAAACGGGAAGACTTACCACATTGGCAAAGCCCAAATTACGATTGAAGTCAATGAAAATATTGATTGGTTTGATGTCAAGGCACTCATCAAGTTCGGAATTTACCTCGTTCCTTTTGCCAAACTTCGAAAGCTCCTCATCCAAGGAAAGCATGAATTCGAGCTTCCAAACGGAGAAATCGCAGTTATCCCAGCCTCCTGGTTTATCAACTATTCAGAGCTTTTTAACTTTATCGAAGAGCGCAGCGCAGAGGAGTTGGTCCTGCGGAAGCATCACCTAGCCTTTGCTCGGGAGCTACAAAATGGAGAGCTAATTCGTCTCAACCTGAGTTTAAAGCTGGAGCGCCTCCGTAACTTTGACTCCATTGATGATTATGCACTCCCCGATACCTTTAAAGGTTCCCTACGACCTTACCAGAACGCAGGCTACAATTGGCTCAGATTCCTGAACGAATACCAGTTTGGAGGATGCCTTGCCGACGACATGGGTCTAGGTAAAACCGTTCAGACCCTCGCTCTCCTGGCCTATGAAAAAGAGGAAAACCCAGGTTTTGCATCCCTGCTAGTGATGCCCACCTCCTTGATTTACAACTGGGAGTTGGAAGCGAAAAAATTTGCTCCTGATTTAAATATATTGGTGTACTCAGGAACCCAGCGCAACAAGGATCCATGGAAATTCCGAGGCTACGATGTAGTGCTCACTTCCTACGGTATCGTGCGAATGGACGTAGACCAACTGAGCGAGTTTTACTTCAACTATGTCATATTGGATGAATCGCAGGCGATCAAAAACCCAAGCTCCAATATTGCAACAGCTGTCAATAAACTGAAAAGTAAGCGCCGACTGATTCTTACGGGTACCCCCGTAGAAAACGGCACCATGGACCTTTGGTCCCAGATGAACTTTGTGAACCCAGGGCTTTTGGGCAACCAACTGGTATTCAAAAAGCAGTTTCTCCATCCCATCGAAAAGCAGCATGACAAGGAGAAAGCCTCCCGCTTGCATGCGATGATCAAGCCCTTTATCCTCCGCCGACTAAAATCTCAGGTGGCCAAAGATCTGCCCGAAAAAATTACCAACATCAAATATTCGGACATGACCTCCGCACAGGAAAAAGTGTACGAGGAAGTTAAAAGCTATTACCGAGAAAAAATCATTGGAGAACTTGCCGGCACAGGAAAAGGTAGCCAGCAGTTTACACTCCTTCGAGGCCTTACACAACTGCGGCAAATTGCCAACCACCCAAAGCTTGTCCGAGAGGATTACACGGGTGAATCAGGAAAGCTGGAGGACATTACCTACATGCTTCAGGAAACCATTTCAGAAAACCATAAGGTTCTCGTTTTTAGCCAGTTTGTCCGCCACCTATCGATCGTTCGAGAATTTCTTGATCGGGAAAATATCCCCTATGCCTACCTAGATGGCGCCACCAAAGACCGACAAAAACAAGTAGAAAAATTCCAAACGGACGACAGCTGCAAGGTGTTTTTGATCTCTCTTAAAGCGGGTGGAGTCGGCCTCAACTTGACCAAGGCTGAATATGTATTTCTTCTGGATCCCTGGTGGAATCCTGCTGTCGAAGCCCAGGCCATCGACCGGGCACACCGAATTGGCCAAGAAAACAAGGTCATCATCTACAAGTTTATCAGCCGTGGATCAGTAGAAGAAAAAATTATGGCGCTTCAAAGTCGCAAACTTGCCCTTGCAGGGGAGCTAATCAACAATGAAGAAAGCTTTATGAAGAGCCTAGACAATGAGGATATCCGTGCATTACTCGACTAATCACTAAACCCTGGTTTTTGCAAGATAAAAAGGGCATGGTCAACTAGTCAACGGTTGACAGTCCACAGATGACAGCCAATTGTAATTAATGAGTCAAATCGTACTACAACTGAAATCAGCAGTGGACCGTGGTCTGTCAACGATTGATTTTCCGCTTTATCACCACTAACCAAAGAAAATAGGGTTTGAAGTTCAATTAGGTGAGCTGTGGACAGTTGACCGTGGTCTGCCAACGATTGATTATTCAATTGATAGTCAATAAGGTAACCTAAGCTGCGAATTTCTTAACTATAATTTATTATACAATTTGGCGGAGAGCTGGGGATATTTTTCTAAATTTTATCAGCAATCACCCCTATTCTTTTCCTGCAGATGCCTAAAGCCAAATCCGATAAAGATCGGAAAATCTTTGTTCTGGACACTTCCGTGATCCTATACACCCACAACTCCATCATGAACTTTGCCGAGCATGACGTGGTCATCCCAATCACCGTACTTGAGGAGTTGGATCAATTTAAAAAAGGGAACGATACCAAAAATTTTGAAGCCCGAGAGTTTATCCGACTTCTAGATAAACTATCTCAGGATCACATGATCCACGAGTGGACCCCCCTAAATGGGAAAACAAAGGGGAACTTCAAGGTCTTGATGAATCCTGACAATAACCTGAATGCCAATATCATTTTTGGAGAGGAAAAGAACGACCACAAGATCCTGAATGCTGCGCTCTACCTCAAGCAGCATGAAAAAGATAGAAAGGTCATTTTAGTTTCCAAGGACATCAACCTCCGCCTAAAGGCAAAATCCTTAGACATCCTCGCTGAGGATTATGAAACAGGGAAAATCAAAAACATTGTTGAACTGGAGAATACTGGTAAGTACCTCTTGGAAGACATGGACCCACAAGCCATCAATACACTGTATGAGCGAGGATCCATTGAGGCCAAAGTAATTTTAGGAAATAGAAAGCGAAAAGCGAATGCATTTTACATTTTAAAGAGTCAAAAACAATCCGTACTCGCCTACTACAATACAGATGAAAATATCCTCAGCCGAGTAGATAAGCAGCTGGCTTACAACATCAAGCCTCGAAATGCAGAACAGACTTTTGCGCTCCATGCCATCCTGAACCCACGAATCAAGCTGGTTTCCATCCAAGGGGTAGCGGGAACAGGAAAAACCCTTCTTGCCTTGGCAGGTGCCTTGGAACAGCGGCGAGAATACAAACAAATCTTCTTGGCTAGACCCATCGTACCGCTATCCAATAAGGACATTGGCTATTTGCCGGGAGATATCAAGTCCAAACTCAATCCCTACATGGAGCCACTATGGGACAACTTGAAGTTTATCCAAAATCAATACAAGGAAACCGATAAGGAATATCAAAAAATCACCGAGCTGGTCAACCAGGAAAAATTGGTCATCCAACCTCTCGCTTACATACGTGGAAGATCCCTATCCAATATTTTTTTTATCGTGGATGAGGCTCAAAACCTCACCCCACACGAAATCAAAACCATTATTTCGAGGGCTGGAGAAAATACGAAGATCGTTTTTACAGGGGATGTATTTCAGATCGACACCCCATACTTGGACGCCCAATCCAACGGCCTCTCTTACCTGATCGATCGAGTAAAAGACCACCCGCTCTATGCACACGTGAAACTGGAAAAAGGGGAGCGTTCGGAACTTGCCAATTTGGCAAACGATTTACTCTAAGGGAGCAGCCTTAAAATGTTAAAAGATTAGTTCCCCTGGCTTAAAGAAGGCTCAGTTTGCCTCCGTATACTTTTTGTACTGATTGAGAATGGTTTGCCATCCTTGAGTCTGTAGTTTGATCGGGTTTTCAGTTTCGGCATCGAAAATCACCTGTACTTGGGTCTGCCCTTCTTCCTCAGTAAAGCTGACACTGACTTCTCTCTCGTCGGACAACTTGAAGGTAAATCCCTCATCAGGCAACACCTCGGTGTAGGTGCCTTCAAAGTCAAAACCAATTTCTCCGAATTTGGCCTCCATCCGAGTGTAGTATTTCCCTCCTACAATCAACTCATTGCTTGCTCGCGGGCAATGCCATTCGTCAGAGGCAAAATTCCAATTTACTATGTGCTCAGGCAGGGTATAATAGTCCCAGGCTTTTTTCTTGTCTGTAAGAATAATCGCTTTAATGGTAATTTTACGGAAGGTCATGGGGAGAATTTCAGGGTTTTGATTTGTTACAAACTCATCATTTCTTTAAAGCGTGCCGCCTGTCTACGGCTGACTTCGATACGATCTCCGCCCTTGAGGGTGACTACAAGTCCACCATTAAACCATGGCTCAATGGCCTCTACCCAACCCAGATTGATGATGTGCTTTCGGCTGGCTCGGAAAAAAGATTTCTCGTCCAAGCGCTCATCCAAGGCATTCAAGGACTTGTGAATCATCGGCTTGAAGTTGTCAAAATAAACCTTGATGTAATTGCCATCCGATTCAAAGAGACGCACATTGGAAAGCCGCACAAACCAGCAACGGTCTCCATCCTTTACAAAAACCTGATCCTCTAAGGTCAATTTCTTTTGGCTACCAAGGCCTTCCAGTCCATCTCGTTTGGCAATACCCTCCATTTTTCCTTGAAGCTTTAGCACTGCATCCTCCAATCGCTTGGGATCAATGGGCTTGAGCAAGTAGTCAAGTGCATTCACTTGGAAGGCTTTGAGTGCATACTCGTCGTAAGCAGTAGTAAAGATGACATGCGGGACTTGGTCTAGCTCCTCCAAGAGATCAAAGCCTGTTTTTTCGGGCATCTGAATATCTAAAAAAATCACATCTGGCTGGAGCTGATCAATTTTTTCTTTGGCATCCTCTACATTCACTGCTTCACCTACCACTTCAACAGTCTCCAGTTGATTCAATAAATTGATTAGCTCCTTACGGGCTAAGCGTTCGTCGTCAATTACTAGGGCTCTCATATTATGAATCGAGTTAATTAGTCTAAAGTAAGTCTTTGTTTTGGAATTTTTATTTCTGTAATCACAAATTGGTCCCCAGAGTTGAAGATTCGGAAGCTTGCCTGATCGCCATACAAGAGTGCCAAGCGCTGTTGGGTATTTTCTATCCCATTCCCTTCTTCTTCCCTTCGTTTGCTTGCCGGCAGGGGCGCGTATTGACCACTATTTTTTACCTGAATATACAGTTCCTCTTGCAGGCCTTCTCGGCATTTAATTTCTATCAGGCCTCCTTTGACCAAATTGGAAATCCCATGTTTGATCGCATTTTCCACAATGGTCTGTAACATCATGGGAGGAATTTTATAGGCATAAGATCCGTCCTCAATCTGGTATTCCACCTGCAGCCGCTCTTCAAAACGAATGGATTCCAAGGCTAAATAATCCTTCACCGTCGCCAGCTCATCGGCTAGGTCAATCACCTGCTTTTTATCCATCATCAGGGAAAAACGAAGCATATTCGAAATTCGGGTAATGGCAGATTTCGCTTTGACAGGGTCCTCATCTACCAAGGCACGCACCGAATTCAAGGCATTGAAAATAAAATGGGGGTTGAGCTGACTCTTTAAATGATTGAGCCGTATTTCATTAATCTTTGCCTCGTAGCGAAGAGTAGTATTGTAATTATCCAAAAAATGAAAAACAAAATAGAGTAGGACCCAAAAACCATAGTAGAGAAAGCTCACAAACAGGTTGACTGAGATCACCAAAGCCCGAAAATCAAATCCAGGGTTAAGCGTGCCAAAAGCCAAATTAATCAGCACCTGGGCCAAGACATTACTGACCGCCATTACGCCTACCGCTACAAGAACTTGAGCGATCAAACGGAAGATTCCTAAGCGAAACCAGCCGTATGATTTGATAAGTAACCGGAAAGCATGGGTAGAAAGCAAGTAAAATGAAGCCAAGGCCACAAAGGCCCAGGTTTGCAGGGGAGAAATCCCCTCAGATAAGGAAGCAAAAAAAACATTGACAAAAGCAAAGCTTCCCCAGCCTAGTACCTGCAATAACCAATAGAGTGTGCTCCTGTTCATGCTTGACAAAGTTAACCAAGTAAACCTAGGTGGGCCTCCCAATTTGATAAGAGGGCGAACGGCTTGATTTTAAGCCTATATTCAGCGATGTAATTCTTGCTTCAAGAATTTTCCGGTGTGACTTTCTAGATGTGCAGCCACTTTTTCTGGACTTCCTTGCACCACAACTGTCCCTCCTTTATTCCCTCCCTCAGGCCCCATATCGATCAGGTAATCTGCCACCTTGATCACATCTAAGTTGTGCTCGATGACCAAGACGGTATTGCCCTTATCCACCAATTTTTGAAGCACATTCATCAACAAATCAATGTCTTGAAAATGCAAGCCCGTTGTTGGCTCATCTAAAATATAGAAGGTTTTGCCGGTGTCCTTTTTGGACAACTCGGTGGCCAACTTTACACGCTGTGCCTCTCCTCCAGAAAGGGTGGTGGCATGCTGTCCAAGGGTAATGTAACCCAAGCCAACCTCACTTAACGTGGTGACCTTTCGAAGGATTTTAGGTAGAAATTCAAAGAATTCTACTGCTTGCTCTACCGTCATGTCGAGCACATCGGAGATCGACTTTCCTTTAAACCGCACCTCAAGGGTTTCTCGGTTGTATCGCTTCCCCTTGCAAGTCTCACATGGAATATGCACATCTGGAAGGAAGTCCATCTCCACCAGCTTCATCCCTGCTCCTTCACAATCCTCACAACGCCCGCCTTTCACATTAAATGAAAATCTTCCCGGCTTGTAGCCCCGAATCTTGGACTCAGGAAGCTCCGTAAACAGCGTTCGAATGTCCGAAAACATGCCCGTGTAGGTTGCTGGATTCGATCTAGGGGTTCGGCCAATGGGGCTTTGATCCACTTCAATCACCTTGTCCAAGAGCTTCAACCCGTCGATTCGGTCAAATGGCATCGGTTCCTTCTTGGAGTTGTAAAACTCCCGATTGAGCAAAGGAAATAACGTCTCGTGAATTAAGGTACTCTTACCACTTCCCGATACCCCGGTGACCACGATTAAGGTGCCCAAAGGAAAGGCTACCGTTACATTTTTCAGGTTATTGCCATGAGCGCCTTTCAAGACCAACTGCTCTCCAGTCCCTGCTCTTCGGATACTCGGAATGTCCAAGCCAATTTTTCCTTGCAGGTAGCGTGCAGTCACCGAATCAGATTGTAAGAGCTGCTCCGGTGTGCCCGAAGCCACCACATGCCCACCATGTCTTCCTGCTCCAGGTCCCATATCGATGATGTAGTCTGACTCCAGCATCATGTCCTTGTCATGCTCCACTACCAGTACCGAATTGCCCAAGTCTCGGAGTCGCTTCAAGGCCTGAATTAACTTCACATTGTCTCGTTGATGGAGCCCAATACTGGGTTCATCCAAAATGTAAAGCACTCCTACCAGCTGGGTCCCTATCTGCGTAGCCAAACGAATCCGCTGGGCCTCTCCTCCTGAAAGGGTTCGCAAGGGTCTGTTTAAAGAAAGATAGTCCAGTCCAATATCTAGAAGAAAGCCAATGCGCTTTCTGATTTCTTTGAGCACCTCAGCACCGATGCGCTGCTGCTTCTCAGAAAGGCGCGATTCTAGTCCTTCAAACCAGCCTGCAAGGCCTTGGATATCTAGCATCGCCAACTCCCCAATATGGGTGCCGTCCAACTTAAAATGGAGGGCTTCCTTTTTGAGCCGATAGCCTTGGCATTCTGGACAGGTTTTGGAAACGGTAAACTCCGCTACCCATTCCTGGATTTTGTCGGAGCTCCCCTCCTGGTATTTCTGGAGAAAATTGATAATCCCCTCAAAAGTCGTGTTCCACTGCGTACCCGGATACTTTACCGAATCTACGGCCACCTCAATCTTGTCCCCATACAAAAGCACCTCCACTACGGCTTCGGGAAGGTCTTTTATCGGTGTACTCAAACTGCATTTGTAATGCTTGAGGAGTGCTTCAATCTTTTTGAATATCCAAATGTCCCGATACTCCCCAAGAGGAGCAATCCCTCCACGGGTAATGCTCAAATTCGGATCGGGGAAAATACTTTCCCGAGTAATTTCTTCGATTACGCCCAAACCATTGCAGCTGGGGCAAGCTCCATAGGGAGAGTTGAACGAAAAACTATTGGGTGCTGGCTCCTCGTAGGAAAGGCCCGTTTCGGGATCCATCAGGTACTTGGAGAAATAGTGAATTTCTCCGCTTTCTTCCCGTAACATCAGCACTCCTTTGCCGTGTTGCAAGGCGGATTTGAGAGACTGGGTAATTCGAAAACGATCGTCTTCCTCTGCTACAATGCGGTCGATGACGATCTCAATGTCGTGGATTTTGTAGCGGTCCAACTGCATTTTGGGAGCCACCTCGAGCACGACACCATCTACCCGAACCTTGGAGAATCCCAACTTACGCACCTGTTCAAAAAGCTCACGGTAGTGTCCTTTTCGCCCTTTCACAACCGGAGCTAGGAGGTATAATTTCTTGCCTACAAACTTGGTGAAAAGCTGCTCCAAAATTTGATCCTCCGTCTGTCGGATCATCGGCTTGCCGCTGTGGTAAGAATATGCATCTGCAGCCCTGGCAAATAGAAGACGCATGAAGTCATAAATTTCTGTGACTGTGCCTACCGTGGATCGTGGGTTTTTGGAAGTGGTCTTTTGCTCGATCGCAATGACAGGGGAGAGTCCATTGATCTTGTCCACATCGGGACGCTCCATCCCGCCCAAGAAAGAACGGGCATAGGCCGAAAAACTCTCCATGTACCTGCGCTGCCCCTCTGCATAAATGGTATCAAAAGCCAAGGAGCTTTTTCCGCTCCCACTTAGACCAGTGATCACCACTACTTTATTGCGTGGAATCTTCAGGTCGATGTTCTTTAAGTTGTGCTCTCGGGCTCCAAAAATTTCTAGGAATTCTTCCTGTACCGCAGGGGATTGGGTCATGTTTTTGCGAAAATTAGGAATCGGTGAAAGTACGCTATTTTTGCCGAACGAAAAAGGTCATCCAGAAGACTTTACCCTGAAGTTAGTTGCCAGAAAAAGGGCACTTCCCCGCAGCAAAATTGGGTGTTTTTGAAGCTTCCTCTTGCTTCCAAGCAGCAGGCTGGTAATGAAAATTAGGAGACAAGATTTGATTCTCCCATTCCTGATGGAACACCCCAAGCGTCGAACCTGCAGCTGGAGGTACAATCCATGCCCAGTCCGCCTGTACCGTTCGGCCCTTTGCCTCCTCTTGCTTGCAAAATTCTAAAAACTGCTCGGAGGCAGTGTGGTGATCTACCAAGGTCACGCCTTGGGCTTGATAGGAAAATAGCACGGCCTCCTGTAGAACCAGCATCGCTTTGTCTTTCCAAAGTGTCTTCAGCTGACGTTGGTCCAAATTCAATTTTTTGGCAATTACTGGCAGCATATTGTAGCGCTGTTCATCTCCAAGATTCCTAGCAGCAATCTCCGTGAGCATGTACCAGCCATTGAAGGGCGCACAGGGAAAGGATATGCCCCCGATCTCCAGCCGCATGTCGGAAATCACGGGTACGGCATACCACTGCAGTCCTAGTTCTTGAAACCAAGAATAGTCCGGATGGACTAAATTCACTCGAAGTACCTGCTCTTCTGGAATGGCAAACCAGCGGGCAGGCTCTCCATCACGCTGAATGACCAAAGGGAGTACATCAAACGCGGTGTTTTTTCCCTCCCAACCCAAGGACCTGCAGTAACTCGTAAAAGGAACCGCATCGGGGTCTCCCAAAATCTCTCCATTGGGAAGCGTATAACCTGCAAATCGGACTAGCTGCTTATTTAAAATACGAAATCCAGAATCTCCGGCATCGGCAGTAGCATAGACGGATATAGTGGAACGAATTTTCCCTCCCTGAGTGGCTGATTTAAGGTGGGCCATCGCATCGGCAAATACCTCCTCTGCACTTATTAGGGTCCTCCGATCTCTAACTTTTAGCGTTTTCCAAAAAAGTCTCCCCATGCAGCGGTTGCTATTTCGCCAGGCCAGCTTCGATCCATAGCTCAGCTCTTTTTCGGTCAGGCGATAGGTCCCTGTCTGAAAGATTTCAACTTGAACCTGGTCCAGCCGTTTTTCTAATCCGGCCAAGTTGGATTCGGAATAGTACAACTGAAGAAATTCTTGGGCTTGTTCGAAAAGGGAAGAAGTACGCATTCTTGATCGCAAGAGTCTAATGGGTAAAACCTGGAAAGCCTCAGAAGTCTAGTTCAAGTTGATTTTGGGTGATCTACTTGGAAGCACTTCCTTCCCGGTATTGGGATGCACAACTACCGAAACCCATAATTGAAACAAGTAGTTTACAATTCACTCAAAAAATTTAATTTTTTTCAGCAGCCGCTTCGAGTTTTGGAAGCCGAATGGTATAGCGCTTTCCTTTTTTCACCTGTAGCTCCTGTGCCCTCAACCAAGGGTTGTAGCGTTTGAGGTATTTGTAACTACTGCCTTGTTCCTTCGCCCAAATCGCTAGGTCGGGAAGATCTGTGGTCACTTCAAGTTCTCGAAACTCCGGAAAGTAATAGTAGTCTTTCTCCTGTAGGTGGTATCCAAAGGCTTTTGGATTTTCGAATAGAAGTTTGAAGGCCAAAATCCGAAACAGGTACCGGCTCGTTTCCTCATTGAGGTACAGGTCGTAGTAATTGCGATGAGACTGCTCTTCTTGTCTTTTTGAAAAGCCGGACTGTCCCATATTGTAGCTAGCGGCCACTGCAGTCCAGTCTCCAAATTTTTGATGTGCCTTTTTTAAATAGGCCGCGGCAGCTAGAGTAGACTGCTCCAAATGGTAGCGCTCGTCTACCGATTCGGTGATTTCTAACCCATATTCCTTGCCCGTTTCTTCCAAAATTTGCCAGTACCCTTTTGCCCCAGCGGATGAGCTCGCATTCAATAGGCCACTTTCAGCAATGGCCAAGTACTTAAAGTCATCGGGCACGCCCTGCTCTTGAAGCAAGCGCTCGATTTCTGGGAGATATTTTTTACTTCGCTTAAAAAGCAAAATGAGGTTGGACTCCCAATAGGCATTCACATAGAGCTCCCGCTCGAGTCGCTCTACAACATCTGCTTGCTCTAGGGGCACCTTTTCCCCCGCAAAAGATAGTTCAGCAGGAAGTTCAAATAGAGCTACCGAATCTTTTTGCTCTCGTGGAAAAGAAGTAAGCCCTAGCTTTCCCCCCAGCTGGTTCTCATTAAAAACAGCAAAAAGTGCCAAACCTAAGCAAAGGACCAATAAGACGTAGATGAGGATGAGATGAACTTTAGTCACGATTGAGTTAACTGCTGAAGGTTGAAAAACATAAATTTTCTATTTTGTTGATTGCGGAAGCATTGCCAAAATTTCCTCCATGAATTCTCTAGAATTGGAGAGGCGAGGCACTTTGTGCTGCCCCCCAAGCTTCCCTTTTTTGGCCAGCCAAGACTCAAAAAGTCCTGTTGGAGCAGCATGGAGCTGAAGGCGCTGCAAGGCTAGATTTTTGTACCTTTTTGCATCGTAATCGGAGTTAATCTCACGCAAATGCTGGTCTAATTTATCTGCAAAGTCTTCTAAATCTGAGGGCGGACTTTTAAATTCCACCACCCACTCATGCGCTCCTTTGGATTGACTGTCCTCAAAGTAGATGGGCGCTGCGGTAAAATTGGTCAGCGTGGCTCCCGTATGTACACAGGCATAGGAAATGGCTGCATCTGCATTTTCCACAATTACTTCTTCTCCGAAGGCATTGATAAAATGCTTCGTTCTGCCAGAGATCCGAAACCGGTAGGGAAGGATACTGGTAAATTTGACGGTATCACCGATTTTATAACGCCATAGCCCTCCATTGGTGGAAATCAACAAGGCATAATTTTTCCCTACTTCTACCCCTTCCAGAGAAATCACGCGAGGGGTTTCCTTTTCCAAGTCCTCGGTAGGAATAAACTCGTAAAAAATCCCATAGTCCAGCAAGAGCAAAAGTTCATCCGAATCTGGCTGATCCTGCATCCCAAAAAATCCCTCCGAAGCATTGTAGGTTTCCATGTACCGCATTTTATCGGAAGGGATCAACTCCTTGAACAAATTTCGATACGGCCCAAAAGCCACCGCTCCATGAAAAAATACTTCCAAGTTGGGCCATACTTCTAGGATATTGGAGGCCTTTTTCAATTCCAAAATACGCTGGAGCAAGACAATCGTCCAGGTAGGTACCCCCGCGATGGAAGTCACATTTTCATCCATGGTCTCCCGAGCCATGCGCTCAATCTTCGCCTCCCAGTCCGACATCAAAGCTACCTCTAGGGAAGGGGTGCGTATAAACTGTGCCCATATCGGGAGATTGTGCATGATCAATGCTGACACATCCCCAGCACGCGCAATTCCTTTGGAATGGAGGGGCTTTTTCTCAAGCGCTCCCCCAACAGACAAGCTTTTTCCAGTAAATACTTTAGTGTCGGGAAAATTATTCACATAAAGTGACACCATGTCTTTCCCCCCCTTAAAATGGCACTCTTCCAAACTTTCATCTGATACAGGAATGTATTTGCTACGTCCTGCGGTGGTTCCAGAGGATTTGGCAAACCACTGGATGGCCGAAGGCCAAAACACCTGCTGCCTCCCTTTGATGTTCTTCTCAAAATAGGGAGTGAAGGATTCGTAATCAAAAAGGGGTACGCGCTTGGCAAAGTCCTCGTAAGATTTGATTTTATCAAAATGATAGGACTTGCCTATCTCAGTATCCTTTGCTGCTTCCACCAGGTCAAAAAGGGTGGTTTTTTGCACCAAATGGGGCTCCTGCTTAAACTTTTCAATCTGTCCTAGACGATTTTTGAAGATCCAGGTTAGGAAACTGTTGAGCACTTCCATTTAGGAAAAGGTTTTTCGTTTCAGTTCAAATTGGGTTCCCAGATACACCCGACGCACCTGCTCATCGGCAGCTAACTCTTCGGCAGTTCCCGCCTTCAATAGTCGGCCTTCAAACATTAAGTAGGCTCGGTCCGTAATCGAAAGTGTTTCGTTCACGTTGTGGTCGGTGATTAGAATGCCAATATTTTTAGTCTTTAGCTTGGCTACAATGGTTTGGATTTCCTCCACAGCAATGGGATCAACGCCTGCAAATGGCTCATCCAAAAGCACAAATTTAGGGTCTACGGCCAAGGCCCTAGCAATTTCGGTACGTCGACGCTCCCCTCCAGAAAGGACTATGCCTAGGTTTTTTCGTACATGGGTCAAGCTGAACTCTTCAAGCAAACTTTCCATTTTTTCTTTCTGCTGCGCCTTGGGAAGTGTCGTCATCTCCAATACAGCCAAAATATTTTCTTCTACCGAAAGCTTACGAAAAACAGAGGCTTCTTGCGCCAAATAGCCGATGCCCAACTTAGCTCTTTTGTACATGGGGAGACCTGTGATGTCTTGATCTTCCAAAAATATCTTCCCCGAATTGGGCTGAATCAACCCAACAATCATGTAAAATGAGGTGGTCTTTCCCGCTCCATTTGGGCCCAATAGCCCAACAATCTCCCCTTGGGAAACCTGTACAGAAATGTCATTGACCACTGATCGGCCTTTGTATATTTTTAGGAGGTGCTCAGCTCGAAGAATCATATCAGTCAAATTTGATGTCTTTCACGTAGAGTTGCAAACTACTTTTGTCACGAAAGAAATTTTCGCGCATTTCCACCACAAGATCAAAGCGCATTTTGCCACGCAGCATATTCACGGTGGTGAGGTCCGGGTCTTTGGTTCGGTCAGCCATTCCAAAGCCCAAACATACAGGCGTGGTCAACTGCCCGTCCTGCATAATTTTAATCCGCAGGTGCTTGTCTTTTAGTACCGTCACTTCCTCGGCATACACATTTTGAATTTGAAAAATGGGTTCCGAGTTGCCCGGTCCAAAAGGAGCCATCTGCTTGATAATATTGTAAAACTTGTAATTGATCTGATCCAAAAGCAAGACATCATCAATCTCGATGACAGGCCTAAGATGTGTGGCTTTTATGCGACTGCGAACCACCTCCTCAAACTTTTTTTGAAAGGCGGGTACGTTTTTTACATCCAAGGTGAGGCCTGCGGCATACTTATGTCCACCAAACTGATCCAAAAGATCTGCACATTCGGCTATTGCTTCGTAAATATCAAAATCAACTACAGAACGTGCGCTCCCCGTAGCCTTGTTGTTGGACTCCGTCAAAATAATGGTTGGGCGGTAATATTTTTCGATACATCGGCTAGCAACTATGCCAATGACCCCTTTGTGCCAATCCTGCTTAAAAAGTACCGTAGCGTTCCACGGCCCTCCTTCTTCTTGGAGAGCCAGCATTTCAAAGGCCTCTTTCGTAATGTGTTCATCAAAATTGCGCCGCGTAGCATTCACCTCATCTACGAGCTTGGCTCGCTCGATGGCCTCATCCAAATTCGGCGCAATCAGCAGCTCTACCGATGCCTTGGCATGTTCTAGACGTCCAGAGGCATTGATTCGTGGACCAATTTTGAAAACGATTTCAGAGATTTGCATCTCCTTTTCAATTTTGGAAAGTAGCATCAAGGCTTTCAGCCCTGGCCTCGGGGAATTATTAATTCGGTCTAGACCATAGTAAGCCAAAATTCGATTTTCTCCAGTGATGGGAACAATGTCTGCCGCGATGCTCACCACCACCAAGTCCAAATAGGTGTAGAGGCTAGCCTCTTCGAAATTCTGGGCTTTGGCATACGCTTGAATTAACTTGAAGCCCAATCCACATCCACTTAGTTCCTTGTACGGATAATTACAATCCTTCCTTTTTGGATCCAGCACTGCCACCGCCTTTGGGATTTCATCCCCTGGAGTATGGTGGTCACAAATGATGAAATCCACACCAAGCACAGTAGCCAATTCCACTTTATCCATGGACTTGATGCCACAGTCTAAAGCGATGATCAGTGAGAAACCAGCTTCGGCAGCATAGCGAACCCCCCGTTCGGAAATCCCGTAGCCTTCCTTGTAGCGGTCAGGAATGTAAAAATCTACATGGGGGTAAAAACCTTTTAAAAATTCATACATCAAGGCTACCGCTGTAGTTCCATCTACATCGTAATCCCCATATACCAAAATGTGCTCCTCGTTTTTTACCGCCTTAGCTATTCGAAGCACTGCAGCGTCCATGTCTTTCATCAAGAAAGGATCATGCAACAGGTTCAAGCTAGGCCGAAAGTAGTCTTTGGCCTGATCAAAATTTTCCACACCTCTATTGATCAACATGGTAGCAAGGGTAGCATTCACATTGATGTCCTTGCTTAACTTGTCAACCGCGGCTTTTCCTATTTTTGGCTTTTGTTTCCAGACGTACTCCATAGGGTAATATTACAAGTATTTAAGAAGCAAAACCCAAATTCTTGGGCCTAGACCTTTCTTAGTAGCGTGATTCGCACAAAAAGGTTCAAAAAAATTAATCCTTCCGTGTTGCTCGAGCCGCCCACCAAAGGATTACAGGAAAAACCAAAGCCCTTAACTTCAACGCATTCTTTTGACTGAAGTTAAGCTGGGTATTCTGGTGTATTTTTTTGTACCATCGCGCCGCAGCCCATCCATGCCCCAGGACAGCCAACAGCAATAGGGTATAGACAATTAGTTCTACCATCTTAATTTTTTTGAAGGCACAAAGCAGCCCAGTTGTCCTTGGTGGTTTGCATCGTTAAACTAAGTCCTTGCATCGAAGCTGCCTGCACCAGGTCTGCTATGTCTTCAGAATAAAACCCGCTCAAGAGCAGCAGCCCTTGATCCGTGAGCAAACTTGCGTAGATTTCTAGCTCATCGAGCAATACATTCTTATTGATGTTGGCCAAAATAAGTGCATAGGAACCTTGCGGCTTCACCTCACGGATGGTACCCAAACCCATGCGGGTGGCTACCCGATTCAACTCAAAATTCTCGTTGCCATTGTCCACACACCAGGAATCGATATCAAAAGCTTCCACCTGCTTGGCGCCGAGCAAATGGGCCATAATCGCTAAGATGCCAGTTCCCGACCCTACATCCAACACCCGCTTGCCTTGGTGATCAATTTTGCCTTGCATGGAAAGCAGCTGAAAGGTGGTGGCATGGTGTCCCGTCCCAAATGACATTTTTGGGTTGATCACAATTTCATACTGGAAGCCTAGTTGAGGGGCATGGAAAGAGGCCCGCACATACACCAACTGATCTACTTCAATTGGATCGTAGTTTTTTTCCCATTCCTCGTTCCAATTGACCTTAGGCATGATTCCTTCCACCAGGGTGAGTCCTGCAGCTTCGCGATAGGTGGCGATGACCTCGTCAAAGGAATCTCTGGCAAACAGATCTTGCTGCACATAGGCTTCAAACCCAGTTTCTGTTTCCAAAAAGGATTCAAAGCCAACCGCAGCTAGTTCAGCCATCAGGATTTCCCGGTAATCCTCCAGGCAGGTAATGCTCACTTGTACGTAGTCCATGAATACAATGAATTGGCTCAGATTCCCAGTACCTGGGAAAGGCTGTTAAAAAAGCCTCCGCAGCTGCGGGGCTAGATTTAGAAGGATTTTACAATTTCAATAAAGTCACGGGATTTGAGGGAAGCCCCTCCAATCAATCCGCCATCCACATCAGGCTTGCCAAAGAGTTCTTTTGCATTTCCTGGATTGGCGGATCCTCCGTACAAAATAGAAGTTTGCGCAGCAATAGCCTGCCCATACTTGCTGGCCAGATGGCCTCTTAGTGCTGCATGCATTTCTTGGGCCTGCTCAGCAGATGCCGTCTTGCCCGTGCCTATCGCCCAGATGGGCTCGTAAGCAATGACCACTTTGGAAAATTCTTCTGGAGTCAGGTGAAACAAACTTGCAGTCAGCTGCGCCATTACTTTTTCTTCATGTGTCCCAGACTCACGAATCTCCAAAGACTCCCCACAGCAGAAAATAGGGGTCAGGCCATGAGCCAAAGCTTGGTTGACCTTGGTAGCCAAGAGGGTTTGATCTTCCTTGAAATACTCTCTGCGCTCAGAATGGCCCAAAATAACATAAGATACCCCAAAAGAAGCCAGGATCTTGGCGGACACCTCCCCAGTGAAGGCTCCCCCCTCTTTGTCAGAACAGTTTTGTGCTCCCACAAAAATTCCAGCCGTGTCGCCTACCAATCTCTGGACCGGATACAAGTGTGGGAAGGGAGGATTCAGGACTACCACTACATCCTTGATGGCCTCGTCTATGTACATATTGACAAGCTCACTTGTGAGCTGCTGCCCCTCCTCAAAGCTGAGGTTCATCTTCCAGTTGCCGGCTACTATTTTCTTTCTCATGTGTAGAATCTATTTATTTAGGTTTGAAAAAACTTGAGCTAAAGGTAATTTGCTTCAAAATTACCAAAAATGTCCAGTTGGGGAAGAAATAACGGAGAGCAGTCACCAAAAAAGAATTGGAGTCTGGAAGAAGCAAGGGGCAAATTGGAAACCTATTGCTCCTACCAGGAACGCTGTGCCTGGGAATTGCGGCGAAAACTTTTCGAAAAAGGGATTCAAGGTCCCGCTACAGAAACCATTCTTGCTGAATTGGCTGCAAGTGGATTTGTAGATGAGGAGCGCTTTGCGAGATCCTATGCCCGAGGGAAATTTCGGATTAAAAGATGGGGGAAAGGGAGAATTAGTCGGGAGTTAAAACTTCGGGAAATCAGTTCTACTCTCATTCAACTGGGCTTATCAGAAATTGATGGGGAGGAGTATTTCGCTACCATCGAGCGGGAGGCAGAAAAAAAGTGGGAAAAAACCAAAGAAAAAGACGCTTACAAAAAAAAATACCTGGTCACGCAGTACCTCATGAGTAAAGGCTTTGAACAAGACCTCATTCAAGAGGCCTTGTCCGCCTTAATTTCTCAAGGTATGGAGTAAGCTTACCAGCTTCCTCCAGCACCGCCCCCACCAAAGGAGCCGCCGCCGAAGCCACCAAAGGAACCACCCCCTGAAGAAGAACCTCCAAAAGAGCCGCCGCTTCCTCTACCACCACCGCCTAGCGCATTTGCCAAAAGGAGGGTCGTCCAAAAATTAATTCCTCCACCTTTACCACCCATGTGGTTGTTGTTGTCCTTCCGGTTTTTGATGATCGGCAGAACCACAAAAATAAAAATAAAGAAGAGGAGGAATAAAATACCCAGAATAGGATTGTCTTCCCCATCCGACATCACCTCATCAGCTTTGTACTCGCCAGAGGCCAGCTTAAAGATCATGGTAGTAGCCTCATCCAAACCTAGGTAGTAGGCCTCCGTCTTAAAATTGGGAAGAATCAAGTTGTTGACGATACGCTTGGCCAAGGCATCGGGTATAGCCCCTTCCATCCCTCTTCCTGTAGCAATAAAGACCTTACGGTCATTCATCGCTGCCAAAATGAGGATGCCATTGTCCTTGCCTTTGCCTCCAATACCCCATTGCTCTCCCAATTGGAAGGCATAATCAGAAATCTCGTAGACACCTACTGATCCTAGAAGGACGATAGACACCTGTGTAGAGGTGCTGTCTGAATAGGCAAGTAACTTCTGCTCCAGCTTACCAAGCTCCTCGGCACTCAAGGTGCCCGTAAAATCATTGACTAGACGAGGGGGATTAGGGGCTGTAGGAAAGTCCTGTGCAAATGCAAGGCCTTGAAGAAGAAATAAAGCGAGAACTACTACTAGCTTAGTTGCCGAAAGATACCTCATTGGATAGTTCGTTTTGGTCATCTTGGTGATCGTATGGAAAATGGGTTTTCAACTGATCCCCAGCATGGTGAATGCCTTCAATAAGTCCTTCTGTAAACTTTCCCTGTCGAAAAAGATTTTCCATCAGGTCTTTGGTACTTTCCCAGAAGTTTGCAGGCACCACTGAATTGATGCCTGCATCTCCTAGAATTGCAAATTTGTGATCTTCTACGGCTAAGTATACCAAAACACCATTTCTGTCTTTGGTTTGGTACATTTTGAGCGTCTCAAAAACTTTAGCGGCACGATCCAGTACAGAACCCTTGCAGGTGCTTTCAATGTGCACTTGAATCTCTCCAGAGGTTTGAGTTTCTGCAGCTTTAATTGCGGCAACGATTTCTGCCTTCTGCTCTGGAGAAAATAGTTTGGATGCCATAAGATTAGAATTGAACTGTTGGAGCTTTGTCAGCTCCAGCAACTGCTTCAAAATATCCTTTCGCTACGAAGCCATACCAACCCGCAAAGAGATTGTTAGGGAACACTCTCAAAGTAGAATTGTAGCCCTTCACGGATTCGTTAAAATTTCTTCGCGCTACAGCGATTCTATTTTCTGTTCCTTCCAATTGGGCCTGTAGCTCCAAGAAGTTTTGGTTGGCCTTCAGGTCAGGATATTTTTCAACAGTCACTAACAAGCGGCTCAAAGCTCCTGAAAGTTGATCCTGGGCCTGCTGAAATTCGGCAAGTTTTTCTGGAGTCAAGTTAGTTGGGTCGATCTGTACAGAAGTAGCCTTAGAACGAGCTTCTACTACACCAGTAAGGGTTTCCTGCTCAAATTCCGCATACCCTTTCACCGTGCTGACCAAGTTGGGGATCAGATCGATTCTTCTTTGGTATTGCGTTTGAACCTCAGCCCATTCGCCATTGATACCTTCTTCTAATTGTACAAATTGGTTGTAAGTTTCTACTGCCTTGGAATAGATTAAAATGCCTAGCACGATAAGGATGCCTACGGGAATTAAGATTTTTTTCATGTTGTTTATTGGTTAAATCGAGGAGTTACACGGAATTTTTACTAGTTCGTTGTGTTAATGAACAAAGTTATCCAAATTTTCTTTGCCTACATAAAAATCAAATCTGCTTTTTCAATTGCAGCCGGACCTGAAAGTCGATGTATTGGGTAGCATCTAGGGAGGAGTAGCGCCTCAAATCAAGCACCACAACTCTGCCCGGCTCGGAACGGAGTAATTTCACCAGCTGTTCCATCTCCCAAATCAGGACAGGCACCGAATCGATGCGTAGGATTTCGTCAAAGGGGAGTACCCCTGCCAGATGAGCTGGGGAGCCTTCACGCACATCACCTATATACCAGCGCTTCTCTTTGGTTCGCCTTTTTTTGACCACCAATCCACTCATATCAAACTCAAACGGATTGTAAAAAGTCGTGCCAGGTCGCACATAAAACCCATTCCTAGGGTAGTCTAGGATGAGTTTGGTTTTTCCCAACACCTCAGCTCCCAGGCTCCCTTGCCTTCCACTAGCTTGAATGAGTGCGCTGAATGTGCTGGGCTCGGGATAGGAGGTAATTACCTGCTGGAAGAATAAGCCCCGCATCGAGAGGCGTTCTACTCTACCCAATTGACCGTAAAGCACCCCACCAAGAGATTGCCCGAGCTGCGTTTCAATTCGTTGCTCGGGAAGTTTAATCTCAGCGGACGTTTCTTGGTTGAGCAAAAGCCCATGATTTGCTCCAGTATCCACCAGCACCTTCGCCTTCAGTGTAGCTCCTTTCATCTGTTGGACCTTCACGTTGATGTAGGCCTTACCTTCTTCCACTTGCAGCGGTAGTCTTCGGTAAAATGGGGGCTTCCAAGCCAGGCCCTGCGGCTGATAAAAGGTGACGATGGCTTGATCGTAATCGATCTTTACCGCATTGTACTTGAAAAATTCGTAGCCCAAAATCCCGTAGACCGGTAGGCCTAGCACTGCTTCAAGCTCCAAAAAATCTTCTTCCAACACCAACAAACTCTGTAACCTGCCTTCTACTCCTCCCAAATCTAGGGTATTGGTAGGGGAGACACGAGCCCATACCGTCGTAAAGCCATCCGCTCCCACCATGCCCACTCGTCGCGAATAGGTCAATCCCAAGGAATCCCCCATGGATTTACTGAAAAGGAGGTTGGCCTTTACCCCCGTGTCCAACAAAAAGTAAAGCGGAGGGCTGCCATTAATCGATACGGGTAGGAGTATCAAACTATTGGAAGCTAAAAAAGGTACTTTCACCTTTTTTTGGTCCCCCGCAATAAAAAATCCAGGCACCTGCGCTTGCAGAGTCTGCCCAACCAGTAAAAGCACAAACAAAAACAGGGATCTCAGCTTCATCTCCTTCACAAGTCTATTCATTTAAAGTACGGAATTTTTACCCCTCAATTCAAACAAAATCCGAGAATACTGAGCGTGCCTATCCCTACTGCCACTACGCTAGGCAGGGAAGAACTCTCTTCTTTCCTTGTCAAAACCTCAAGAAAAGTAGATATTTATCCCTCAACCCTTTGGAGATGGCCGATACCGCACTAATTGAAAAAGCAAAAAAGATTTTTGAACACTTCCTCCTTCGGCAAGGCAGCAGAAAGACGCCAGAGCGGTATTCCGTTTTAGATGAGTTGTACCTCCTCCCCGAAGACGAGCATATCGATGTGGAAGGGCTGTTTTTAAAAATGAGAAACAAGGGCTATACCATCAGCCGTGCCACCATTTACAATACCTTGGATTTACTAGTTGAAAGCGGACTCGCCGTAAAACACCAGTTTAAAGATAAAGTAGCCCTTTACGAACAAGCCCTAACTTACACCCATCACGATCACCACGTCTGCAACCAGTGTCGAAAGATTCGTGAGTTTTCGGACCCTAGGTTAACCGAAATTAAGGAAAGCATGAGTAAGGAGTTTGATTCCACCATTACCAGTCACTCCTTGGTGCTATATGGGGACTGCCAAATCAAGAACTGTGAGCATCTTGCAACCGCTAACCCGCTCTAAAAATCTTGCGATAAATGGGCTTTCGGTACCAAAATTGAAGCCATAAAATGGGATAGAGCAATGGAGTCATCCAGGTATAGGCTCCTTCAAACTCAATTTCATCACTAATTATGCTTCCCGAAGGCTGCGCCAAGATCCGATGGCAATGCCTCCACTTCCCCAGGAAAAAAGGCAAGACGATTCCCTCATCCACAAATAGAAATTCCTTCGCATCGCAGTGATCTTCTGTGATTTTACTGGTCCATTTTTGCTTGAAAAAAATAAAATTAAGCTCCAAGTCCACGATATCCCCCGTCTTACAGCCATCAAAGCGGAGGACCTTCACGGGTGGAAAGGGAGGAGCCAGCTTTGCAAATAAGGATTCTGTAAAGCCTTCCTTTACTTGAAGGTGAGACTTGCCAACTGCCGTTTGAAGGTTGATTTGCATCAGAAGCTAAGTACAAATAGGAGAAATAAAATAAGCCAAACCGCATCCATAAACTGCCAATAAACAGTAAATAACCGGATTCTTAATTTTTCATAGGGGTTGGTTGCCCACACAAGCCTTCGCACGACATCCTGTTGTGCTTTTCGAAATTCAACCAATAAGATAACTGCAAAAGTCATCGCCCCAATGAGGTGGAGCACATGAATCCCGGAAAGTATATACAGAAAAGAGCCACTGGGAATCCCCGTAAAATTGATTCCTCTATCCGTGAGCTCCTTCCAGCCCAAAACTTGAAAGGCTATAAATAAAAGCCCCAAAATAAAGGTGGATTTCAACGAACGATACAGTTTATCAATGTTTTCTTCCTGGTAATGAAGACGCATTTTCACCGCCGTATACCCAGAAAGCACGAGAAGAAAAGTGGATACCATAAAGGCAAATGGCACCTGCTCATTTAATCCTTGGAGGTTTTCCCGCCCTGAAAAAAAGAAGGACAGGGCCAAAAACAAGAAAATAATGCCGCTTCCAAGCATCGCCAGGTACAGCAAGGTCTCGTAGGGATGTTGCTTCTCTATCTTTTGGAACCAAGTTTTCGAAGGAGGGGTTTGTCTCATCGAGTGAAAAACATTTTGTGCGCGGCTTAGTTCAAAAAATGTCAATTTCAATTGAATTCCAAAGGAATCCCTCAAAAAAACCTAGATTTACAGCCTTCAATCTCCTAAACCAGCCCTTTGTGGATAGACCTTCTTTTCTCTCCATTTACCAGTCGGACCCCATTTTTCAAACTTTAGCCCACCAATTAAGTGCCGGGGCTCCTTTCCAACTGCAGGTAAAAGGTCTTTCGGGGAGCTTAGACATGGTTTTATTGGCGGCCTACTTTGCGCAGCAGGGTGGCTTTCATTTGGTCATTGCTCAAGACAAAGAAGAAGCCGCCTATTTAAATTCGGATCTCCAAAATTTATTGGGCACCCTAGATCAACGGATTTTCCCAAGTAGCTACAAGCGTCCCTACCAATACGAAGAGGTAGACAATGCAAACGTACTGCAACGGGCAGAACTCCTCAATCAGCTACTAGAATCCAAGGGTAGTTCTCGCATCGTGATCACCTATCCCGAGGCGCTCTATGAAAAGGTCATCAACAAACGCTCTCTAGTAGAAAACACCTTTACAGCACGTGTTGGAGAAGCTGTTGACATGGAGTTTGTCACTGAGATTCTTTCCACCTACGACTTTGAGCGAACGGACTTCGTCTATGAACCCGGGCAATTTGCTATCCGCGGTGGAATCTTGGATGTATTTTCCTTTAGCAATGAATTCCCCTACCGACTGGAATTAGTGGGGAAAGAAATCGAAAGCATCCGCACCTTCGATCCAGAAACACAGCTTTCGCTACAGGCAGTTCCTTTTATTTCGCTAATTCCAAATGTTCAAACCCGCCTTCTTCAAGAGGTGAGGCAGTCTTTCCTCAGTTTTTTGCCAGAGAATGCCCTACTCTGGATCAAGGACTACCAGCTTACCCTTGATGTGATGGACGAGTGCTACCAAAAAGCTGCACAAGCTTTTGGTCAGATGGCTGGTTCAACTAAGAAGGGAGCCCTTGTGCTCCAGCCCGAACAGTTGTTTGAGCAAGGCACAGATTTTGTTGAGGCAGCAAAAAAGTTTTCCGTAGTAGAATTTGGCAGGCAATTTTACTTGAAAAATGCCACCAAGGTCAGTTGGGAGAGCCAGCCACAACCCTCCTTCAACAAAAATTTTGACCTACTCGTTGCCAACTTGGGTGACAATGAAAAGACAGGCTATCTCAACCTAATCGTGGCAGAGAACGAGAAGCAAATCGACCGACTTCATGGAATTTTTCAGGAATTGGACCCTACACTACAGGTGCAAAGTATGTTACTCAGCCTCCGCGAGGGCTTTGTGGATAAGCAGGCCAAATTAGTATGCTACACCGACCACCAGTTATTTGAGCGCTTTCACCGCTACAAATCCAAGAGTAAACCCACCGCCTCAAAGGCCCTCACGCTCAAAGAAATTAAGGCATTACATCCCGGTGACTATGTGGTGCATGTGGATTATGGGGTGGGAAGATTTGCAGGCCTTGAAAAAGTCGATGTCAGTGGCAACATGCAGGAAGCGGTTCGATTGATTTTCAGAGACGATGACCTGCTCTATGTCAACATCCACTCGCTACACAAGATTTCGAAATATTCAGGCCAGGAAGGACAAGCGCCCTCCATGTCTAAGTTGGGCTCTCCCGACTGGGATAATAAAAAAGCAAGGGTCAAAAAACAGGTCAAGGACATTGCCAAAGACCTGATAGCGCTCTATGCCAAACGCAGGTCTGCCCCAGGCTTTGCCTTTTCTAGAGATTCTGTATTACAGGTGGAGCTCGAATCCTCCTTCTTGTACGAGGACACACCTGATCAAGCTGCTTCAACGGCAGACGTAAAGGCAGATATGGAAAAATCCTATCCCATGGATCGTCTCGTTTGCGGGGATGTAGGTTTTGGCAAAACAGAGGTAGCCATCCGTGCAGCATTCAAAGCCGTCAACGACAGAAAGCAAGTAGCCATCTTGGTACCCACCACAATCTTGGCCATGCAGCATTTCCAAACCTTGTCTGAACGTCTTGAAAATTTTCCCGTCAAGGTGGACTACCTCAACCGATTTCGATCTGCCAAAGACATCAAGTCCATTAAGGAGCAAGTAACCTCTGGAGAGATTGATATCCTGATCGGCACGCACAAAATTGTGAGCAAGGACATCGAGTTCAGGGATCTGGGATTACTCATCATCGATGAGGAACAAAAATTTGGGGTCAAAGTAAAAGACCAACTCAAAAACCTACGGGTCAATGTAGATGTGCTCACGCTGACTGCCACCCCAATTCCGCGTACCCTCCATTTTTCTTTGATGGGCGCCCGTGACCTCTCCATCATCGCCACTCCTCCGCCCAATAGGCAGCCAGTGACTACGGAGGTACAAACCTTTGAGGAGGAAGTCATCCGTGATGCGGTCTCCTACGAACTACGACGAGGAGGACAGGTGTTTTTTGTACACAACCGAGTAGGAGAGATCGACAGTATTGCCAACCTAATTTTGAAATTGGTGCCAGATGCACGCGTAATCGGCGCCCATGGTCAGATGGATGGAGATAAGTTGGAAAAGATCATGGTGGACTTCATCAACCACCAGTACGATGTCTTGGTATCCACCAACATCATCGAGTCAGGTCTAGATATTCCGAATGCGAATACGATTTTAATCAACCGAGCACACATGTTTGGGCTCTCAGACCTTCACCAGATGCGTGGTCGCGTTGGGAGAAGCAATAAAAAAGCCTTTTGCTATTTGCTCACCAGTCCTCTTTCTGGGCTGACAGCAGAAGCGAGAAAAAGATTGCAAACGCTAGAGGAATTTTCTGACCTGGGCGATGGCTTCAAAGTGGCCATGAAAGATTTGGATATCCGCGGTGCAGGCAACCTCTTGGGTGCCGAGCAAAGCGGGTTTATCACCGACCTGGGCTTTGAGATGTACCATAAAATTCTAGATGAGGCCGTACAAGAACTAAAGGAAAACGAGTTTGCTGCCTTGTTTGAGGAGGACCTCAAGGAAAAAGTAAGCGTGCTGGTTCAAGATTGCACCATTGAAACCGACCTAGAACTTCTCATTCCAGAACGGTATGTCAGCAATATAAGTGAGCGCCTAGGGCTCTATTCAAAGTTAGATGCGCTCGAAAATGAAGAGGAGCTGGATAAATTTGGGCAGATGGTACAGGATCGATTTGGTCCAGCTCCTCAGGCAGTTCAAGATCTGATGGAAACTGTCCGCTTACGTTGGCAGGCTGAAGAATTGGGAATAGAAAAGTTGGTACTCAAGGCTTCTCAGATGAAATGCTATCTGCTTCCGTCGAGCAAAGAGTCTTTCTATAATTCTCCCATTTTTGGGAATATTATGAAATTTGCACAATTACATCCCAAGTCTTGTAAAATAAAAGAACATAAAAATCGTTTGATTCTCAGCGTTGATCAGGTGTTAAGTATACAAAAGGCACAGCATTTGCTAAGAGAAATGAAAATTTCCTAAGCCTATTCCTTGTATACTTTAAAAAGGAGAAGACAAATACAGTCTAATCTACATGTGGAAAATGAATTAAGTAAATTACATTGAAGAACTACCTTAATTAAAAATCGTACTTTTATATGCGTTTACTACTAGTTGAATTGATTTTCTTCACGTAAACAAGACTCCTTTAAACAACAAATTTAAAACGGCTTTGGTGCTATTACCTAAGTCCTTGTATATTAGCAACAGAAATAGACCAAACACTTACCACCTATGCGTCTACCAAACAACTGTAGGAGCTGGGCCATCGCCCTACTAATCCTATCAAGTGCCATTTTATCCTCTTGCCAGAAAAACAATTCTTTCGGCAGAAGAACTGCCGGAGATCCTGGCAAAAAAAGCCCGACCACTGGTGCAGACTTTTCCTTCGACCTGGAAGACTCCACCCAATTTTTTGTGTCTAGGGATGCAGAACAGCTCCCTGGCCCCAACTTAAAATTGATTCAAGGCGGAAGAGCCATCCTTGGCTCACAAGAAGAAGATGTGATGGCTTTCCGTGACAATCTCGAAAGAACTGTCTCCATTTCTACCTTTTGGATGGATGAAACAGAGATGACCAACAACGATTACAAGGAATTTTTATTCGACATGAAAAAGCAAGTCCTCTTAGATTCCATGGATAAGCTAGAGCCTTCTGAAAAAGTATGGCGTGGTGCAATGTCCTTTAATGACGTTTACGAGTCCTACTACTTCAGGTTCCCTGGCTTCAATTTTTACCCAGTAGCAGGCGTATCCTGGAGCCAAGCAGATGCTTACGCAAAGTGGAGAACAGCTTATGCACAAAAGGTAGTCATTGAGGAACGAAAAATGGACACGACACTTACCCGATCCCAATTGATCGAGCTTGGTGTAGTGATTGCTGAATTTAGACTTCCCAACGAGGCGGAATGGGAATATGCTGCCAAGGCCATGATTGGAACTCAATACCTAGACGAAAACCAAGAATATGGACGCATTTATCCTTGGGATGGTAGAGGAGTAAGAAATCCTTACGACAGTAAAGGTAAAAATGGCGCCAAGCAAGGTGATTTCTTAGCCAACTTCAAGCGTGGTAGAGGTGACTATGCCGGTATCGCAGGTGACCAAACCAACGACGGTGAAATCATCCCTTCCAATGTGTATGACATGGCTCCTAATGATTTTGGCTTATACAATATGGCAGGAAATATGAACGAATGGGTGTATGATGTCTACCGTCCACTTTCCTTCCAGGATGCGGATGACCTCAATCCACTTCGTAAAGATGGCGTGTATGACGATAAAGAAGCCTATGGGACTTCCTTATTCAATGACTCCATCCGTGTGTACAAAGGTGGTTCATGGAAAGATGTCACCTACTGGCTAGCCCCAGGAGCACGCCGATTCATGCACCAAGATTCCTCCACCAACCACATTGGATTCCGATGTGCGATGGTATCTCTAGGAGCGAAAGGAAAATAATCCTATCCAACACAATTCTTCAAAGGCCCAACTTGATGTTGGGCCTTTTTTTTGCCATTCCTAATTTCCCTGTTTTTAGAAAAGCTTTATTCTAGTACATTGCTTTTGTTACTCACTCGCTTTATCCATGAAAATAGCCTCTCTTCCTTCCCTCTTTCTGGGCTTCGTGCTACTGATCAGTTCGGCTGTATCTGCACAAAGTTCCTATCAAACTCCCCCGGCAGCCATTGCTGACCTAGTCAATGCGCCTTCCACCCCGGCAGTCACATTTTCCAAGGACGGTTCCTTCATGCTACTCCTGGAACGAACAGAATCTCCTTCCATCGAAGACTTGGCTCAGCCGGAGCTTCGTATTGCCGGGCTACGAATAAATCCGAGTACCTCTGGCCCTAGTCGAGCAGGAGGATATATCAACTTGAAAATCAAAAAAACAGCGACGGGAGAAGAAATACTGGTAACTGGACTTCCTTCCCCAGCGAAAATGTCTGGCTTTACCTTCTCCATGGACGAGCGCTACTTGGCTTTTACCCAAACCGAAGCCAAAGGCATCAGCCTCTGGGTAGTCGACCTTAGTACCTATACTGCCAAAGCAGTCACTGGTCCTATCCTTAACCAAGTTCTTGGAAACTCCATGGCCTGGCTAGCAGACAATAGCCTACTCATCAAAGCGGTCAATCCCGCTCGAGGAAAAGTTCCTTCGGCACCAGTCGCTCCTGCCGGACCAACCATCCAAGAAACCTCAGGTAAAGCTGCTCCTAGCCGCACCTACCAGGATTTGCTTGCCAATCCCCACGATGAGGCCTTGTTTGCCTATTTTATGGACGCTCAACTCCTACACATCAAGCTTGATGGCAGCAGTACGGCAGTGGGAAAACCCGCCATGATCAAATCCATGCTCCTCAGCCCCGATAAAAATTACCTCTTGGTCGAGTCCATTCAAAAGCCATTCTCCTACCTCGTACCTGCGGACCGATTTCCATACACCGTAGAAATTTGGAGCAGTCAAGGTGCAGTCTTGAAAACCCTGGCACAACTTCCGCTAGATGAGGTGAGGCCAACTGGCTTTGATGCTACCGTCAGTGGAATTCGAAATGTCAACTGGCGAGCAGATACCCCTGCTACCCTGTATTGGGCAGAAGCACAAGACAAAGGCGATCCCAAAATTAAAGTGGCCGAAAGGGACATCATGTTCACCTTGATGGCCCCCTTTACAGGCGAAAAGCAAAAATTAGTAGGTACCACCATGCGATTTGGTGGCATCAGCTGGTCAGACGATAATTTTGCCTTGCTTAGCGAGCGTTGGTCAGCAAGCCGCACAGAGAAGTTATCCCTCATCCGTCCCGCGCAACCGCAGGTGTCCCCAGTTCTGCTTTTCGAACGGTCCACAGACGACTTGTATCAAGATCCAGGCAGTCCAGTACTTACAGACAATGCCTACGGGAAAAAAGTGCTCCTAAGAAATGGAGATCTGGTAGTTATGACCTCCGAAGGGGGCAGCCCAGAAGGAAGCATGCCTTTTCTATCTACCTTTAATACCAGCACCAAGGAGCAGAAAATCTTGTGGCGCTCCCAAGCACCTTACTACGAACGAGTAACAAAAGTACTCGATAAGGAGGGTTCACTTTTGATCACCCTGAAAGAGAGCACCGACATGAGTCCCAACTATTGGTTGGTCAACACCAAAAAACGAGTTGCTCCCAAGCAGATCACGGCTTTTGCAGATCCTTATCCTACGCTCAAAGGAATAAAAAAGCAGTTGATCACCTACCCTCGGAAAGATGGCCTCAACCTCTCCGCCGTCTTATACACCCCCGAAGGATACGATCCTAGCCGTGATGGGCGACTTCCTGTGCTCATGTGGGCCTATCCAAGAGAGTACAAGTCCGCAGCCGATGCAGCACAGGTGAGAGGCTCCAAGTACACCTTTACACGCCTCAGCTGGGGCTCTCCACTTTATTGGGTAACCCGTGGCTATGCGATCATGGACCAAACCGAAATGCCTATCGTAGGGGAAGGGGAACTGGAACCCAACGATTTCTTTATTGAGCAGCTGGTGGCCAATGCAGAAGCAGCCATCAACAAGGTAGTAGAAATGGGTGTTGGAGATAGAAGCCGCATTGCAGTAGGAGGACATTCCTATGGCGCCTTTATGACCGCCAACTTGCTTTCCCACACCCAGCTCTTTGCCGCAGGCATTGCTAGAAGTGGCGCTTACAACCGCACCCTGACTCCCTTTGGATTCCAGTACGAGCAGCGAAGCTATTGGGAGGCCCCAGAAGTATATTTCAACATGTCTCCCTTCTCTTTTGCAGATCAGGTCAAGACTCCAATACTCCTAATCCATGGGGAGGCAGATAACAATTCAGGGACTTTCCCTATCCAATCCGAGCGCTACTACAACGCCCTCAAGGGACATGGTGCTACGACGAGACTGGTACTCCTCCCTCACGAAAGCCATGGCTATGCGGGCAAGGAATCCGTGCTTCATACCCTTTGGGAAATGGACAGCTGGCTAGAAAAGTACGTGAAAAACAAAAAGTAAGAGGACCCCTGGTTTTGAGATGGAGTTGCAATCAATTTGGTCAACAGTCGACGGTCGACAGCAAATTGTAATGAACCTCAATCCTAGTTCCTACTAGGGACAAATTCACATAGAAAATACAGGTAAAAAAGAGGCTGTTTCCATACGGGATAGCCTCTTTTAGTTAATAAACCACCTAGATTAGGTGATTAGCCGCATCTACCTTTAAGGAAAGAATAATGCTTGAAGTTCAATTGAGTGAGCCGTGGACTGTTGTCAAGTTGTCGACAGTTCACAGTCGACGGTCGACAGCAAATTGAAACGAACTTCAGGCTTTGTTCCCATTAGAGCAAACTACTTCACGGAAATACGGCCTGGGTTAAATAATAAGCCGTATTTACCTTTAAAGGGAAAAGGATAACGTTTGAGGTTCAAATGAGTGGGCCGTGGACCGTGGACTGTCGTCCGTTGACAATTTCAAATAAATTACAAATCAGCTCCCCACATAAAGATTAAGAACAATATCCCGAGGGCAATTCGGTACCAACCAAAGGCCTTGAAGCCATGGGTGGATACGTAAGTCAAAAACAATTTAACTGCCCCCCAAGCAGAGGCAAAGGCCACTACAAAGCCAATCCCCAATAGCATCAGCTGCTCGCTGCTAAAAGCGAGATCGGTTTTGAGAAGGTCATAACCCCCCGCTGCGAGCATGGTGGGCACGGCAAGCAAGAAGGAAAATTCGGTAGCCTGTCTTTTGTCCAAGCCATTAAATACCCCGCCAATAATCGTGGCTGCGGCGCGAGAAGTGCCTGGCACCATGGAGAGACATTGGCAAAGCCCGATGAAGAAGGCATTTTTGTAAGAAATATCTTCTACCTCCACCACGGTGCTGCCTTGAGCGGCTACTTTTTTATCGATAAAGATTAGAATTATCCCTCCCAAAATAAGAGAAACCGACACCACGATGGGATTAAATAGGTAGGCTTTGATGTAGTCGTAAGCCAAAAAACCCACTACCGCTGTGGGAAGAAATGCGGTAATCAACTTGAAATAAATGGTCAAGTTTCGGAAGAACCGCTTGATGTACATCAAGGCAATGGCCAAGATAGCCCCCAATTGAATGAATACTTCGAAGGTCTTTACAAATTCATCCTCGTGAATGCCCATAGCTGTGGAGGCCAAAATCATGTGGCCCGTGGAAGAAATGGGGAGAAATTCAGTAAGTCCTTCGACTATGGCAATCAGGATGCTTTGAAAAAGAGTCATGCAGGCTGGGGTTTGACCCTACAAAACTAACAATCACGGGCGAACCCCAAGCGGATTTTCTGCGTCTTCATCCCAAGAAGCCTTTTCATTTGGGTTTCTACGAATAATTTGTTTGATTCATCTTTCAATGATACGCCATGAGAAGATTTTCTTCTTCCGCACCAACCAAAGTTTTATGAAACCAATTACCCACGCCAATAGGACAACAAAAGCTTTCGCTAGGAAATAAAATACCCGAAGTCAGAACGAGTAATTTTAGATTAATAAGAATCACAATGAAAAATGTATTTGACCCAGCAGTAACCGCTGAATTGATCCATCGAATCGAAAACCTTTCTCCGCAAAGCCATGCACTCTGGGGCAAAATGTCCGTAGACCAGATGCTGGCACATTGCAATGTGGCCTACGAAATGGCCTTTACTGACAGGCATCCCAATGCAAATCCACTGATGCGCTTTCTATTGAAGGCCTTCGTCAAGCCAGGGGTGGTGAATGAAGTTCCTTACAAAAAAAACCTGCCCACAGCTCCTGCCTTTCGGATTAAAAGTGAAAAGAACTTTGGTGAAGAGAAGGCGCGACTCATCTCTTTTGTAGAGCAGACACTTGCAGCTGGAGAATCTGGATTCGAAGGAAAGGCATCCCCTTCCTTTGGCCCCATGATTGCCAAGGAATGGAACAATCTCCTCTACAAACACCTCGATCATCACCTCAACCAGTTTGGGGTCTAGGTGAAGAGACCTACAAAAGAAACATTCCCACTGCCCCTACCTTACTCATAAAAACGGGAAGAAATTTTGCTGAAGAAAAGGCCAGTCTCATTTCCTTTGTGGGTCAACCCCACCTCTGGTCCAAACAATGCGCAGTATTAAAGAGTATATATATTCCAAACGATCATTACCAACAATACCATGAAAAAGACTGTGATTTTACTTTGTGCCCTAATCTTCGGCAGTTGCACGGATATGAGTTCAGACGAACCACAACTGAATATCACTTATCCAGCCGCTTATGTGGTCAATGGGGGAAGTAGTACGGTATCAGTTATCAATTTGACTACCAATACGGTTACTGATGTAATAAAATTAAGAGATGGTTCGGGAACTAAAATGCAAGGAATGAATATGGGATATGCATTGGCATTCCCACATCACATTTATTTGAATGCTTCAAAAACGCAAATAGCTATTGCAGCGCCAGGCATGGATTTAAGTGCGGGTCACACAGGGGCTATGGCAGGAATGACGGGCAAGTTGGCAGTTTTAAATGCTACAACGGGTTTGAATGTAAAAATAATCGAGACCCCCATTATGAATCACAATGCTGTTTATTCAAGCGATGGTACAGAAATTTGGACTTCTCAAATGGGCGAATCTGGAAAAGTATTGGTTTACGATGCTATAACTTTTGCCTTGAAAAATACAATTGTAGTTGGAAAAGAACCAGCAGAGGTAACTTTCTCAACTGATGGGACAGTGGCTTTCGTGGCAAATGGAATGAGTAATTCGATTACTGCCATTAATCCAACGTCCAAAGCAATTTTAGCAACAATTCCCGTAGGAAAAAATCCCGTGGGAGCATGGACGGGAGCGGATGACCGAATGTATGTGGATAATGAAGATGGACAAACCGTCTCAATTATTGACGTAAAAACATTACAGGTGGTTGAAACGGTTGCATTAGGCTTTATGCCAGGCTTTGTAGCATACCAAGCTGAAATGAAAGAGATGTGGGTAACAGACCCAAAGGCAGGCAAAGTTCATTGGTGGACAAAAGATGCTTCTGGAAAAATGATTCGTTCAGGTGCATTTGCTACGGCATCATGAAGTCATGCCATTGCTTTTAAAGACATGACGGCTTATGTGACTAATCAAGAAGCTGGCAGCGTATCGGTTGTGGATGTGATGCTACATAAAGCAACAAAAACGATTATAGTTGGAAAAAAACCCAATGGAATTGTAATTAAGTAGACCTTACTAGTAGTAGTATACTTTAACTATTACAGTAATATTGGCACTATTTCTTGTTTTTGGTTTGAAAAAAGATGGGCTATTTTGATGAATTAACATTGAAATCCTTTGGCCCCATGACCGCCAAGTAATGGCACAACCTACTTTACAAACACCTCAACCAGTTTGGGGTCTAAGTCAGCAATACATGGCCAAAAGAATGCGCATTGAAGGACTAGGTAGCTGGAGAATCGGATTTTCTATTGGATTCGCCAGCTGCCTACTTTCGTGTTGTAATCCAAAATCTTCCCACGAATCCCCTCCGCTCGGAGAAAGTTCCCTTGCCCAAAAAACACCTCCTGCCAAAGCCAGCGCCAATTCTTCCTGGATAGGTGCCTACGAAGGCGTCTTGCCTTGCGGGCACTGCGAAGGCATAGAAATCTGGCTGACCCTAGGCGAAGGAGGTACCTTTGAACTAAAAACCAACTACCTCGGGCTGAATGACGCACGCGAGGAACAGTTTACCGGGAAGATATCCTGGGGGCAGACAGACAGCACCCAAGTCCAGCTGCTAGGCATGATCGGTGATATGCCAGGACGCTATCTTCTCCAAGAAAATGGGCTCCTCCACCTGGATGCCGATGGCCAAAAAATAACAGGGCCCCAAGCAGCGCGCTACCTCCTGAAACGCATCAAGTGAAGCGAACCACCTTCCCTTTGGCTTTGGAAGTCATCTCGTAAGGAATGGCCTCGCTGATCGCTTTGAATAGCAGCTCCACCAACTTTTGCTTTAGAAAACTCCGGTTCAAGATGAGGCTCACTTCCCGGGTAGGCGAAGCACCGACAAAGGGGCGAAGTCTGGATTTTTCCTCTTTTGATAGTTCCCAAGTAGCGAGTTCGGGCAGAAGCGTCAGCCCCTTGTAACGGTTGACCATGTTGCGAAGGCCTTCTAAGGAACCACTCTCGTAGTGAAAGTTTTGATGGCCCGACAGGCTTTGATCGCAGAAGTTGAGCACCTGGTCCCGGAAACAATGCCCCTGCTGCAAAACCCAAAGCTCCTCCTTCTTGATCTGATCTGGACCAATCTCCTGCTGGGAAAGTAGCTCGTGACCCGTGGAAAAATAAGCGTAGAATTTCTCGTAAAACATGGGCTTCTCCAGAATCCCCGGAAGCTCCAAGGGGGTCACCACAATCCCCACATCGAGCTCATCGTTTTTTAATTTTTTGAGAATTTCCTCAGTTACCATCTCCTGTACCACCAACTTGACCCCGGGATAGCGCTCCAGAAACTTGCGGATAAATAAGTGCAGCAGATAGGGCGCAAGGGTAGGAAGAATCCCCAGCTTAATCGTCCCAGAAATATCTCCCTTCAGTTGGGCAACCAACTCAAAAATCCCCCTACTATCTGTCACCACTTTCTTGGCTTGGGCAATCACCTGTACCCCCGACTCGGTAGGGATGACGGGCATTTTGCTTCGGTCAAAAAGAATGACCCCAAGCTCCTTTTCCAATTTGCTCAGTTGTGCACTTAGTGTAGGTTGGGTGACAAAGCAAGCGGCGGCAGCCTGCCCAAAGTGCCGGTGCTTGTCGACTGCTATCAGGTATTCCAACTGTTGAATAGTCATTTCGATTGATTTTATCTATGGAAATCTCGCAAAAACTAGGGACAACTCGCGTATCTGATGTGGAAAAAAACCATCGCCACTCAAGAGGGGAATGACTCCTTTTATCACAATCACCGTAGAAATTGGGAAAAGAAAAAGATTTTCTACTACCTTAAAGTAGTTTTAGTTCGATGATACCCTAACCCAAAATTTCCTATGTCTGCTTCTTTTTCACGTCGAAAATTCCTCGGCACCAGCCTCTTGACCTCCGCAGGAATAAGCATCCTTCCTGGCCTTTCCTTTGCCTCGACTGCTCCAACACCTCTTTTTCAAGTTGCCCACGAGCGTGTGCGACTAGGCTTCATTGGGGTAGGACGCCAAGCCATGGGCTTGTTAAGCAACTTTATGCGCATCCCTGGTGTGGAAGTAGTTGCCGGAGCCGATGTATATGCCATCAAGCGAGAGCGATTTGCGCTTCGCGTTCAAAAAGGTCTAACTGACGCAGGCAAGACCGTCACTGCACCCAAACTCTACGAGGACTACCGAGAGCTACTCCAAGATCCCAACGTGGATGCGGTAGTCATCGCCTCTCCTGACCATTGGCATGCGCTCATGGCCATCGAGGCCTGCAAGGCCAAGAAAGATATTTACCTCGAAAAGCCACTCACCTTTACCATCAAAGAGGGTCAACTCCTCGTACAAGCTGTGCGTGAAAACGGCGTAGTTCTAGCCGTGGGCTCAATGCAGCGTGCCGCGGTCAACTTCCAAACTGCAGCAATGCACGTGCAACGCGGTCAACTTGGTAAAATCTCCCAGGTACTCGTTCACGTAGGAGACAATCCACATCCCAAGCCCTACGACCTTGCTGCCCAGCCCATTCCTGCAGGCCTCAACTGGGAAAAATGGCTAGGCCCTATTCCGAGCCTAGCATTCAATGACCTGCTCAATCCAGGCATTAGCCTGAATCCTGATAAGAACGAAACCGCCTGGGG
>CAMBMU010000013.1 GCA_945868725.1 Spirosoma fluviale | reverse complement strand
CAAGTACTGGGGCCAACCCCGGCAGGAGGAAACCTCAGCATTCAATTTATCGAACAGAAAGGCGCCAATCACGACGCTAATTTTCAGGATGTGGACGGGACAGAAATCGTGTATCAACTCAACAGTCATTTTAAGGTATCGGTAGATCCAAAACTTGGCCAAGAGGTGCTAGAACTTCGAATCTCAGCGGACAGCCTCTTGCTGGACCAAGTCGGGGACCTCCGGATAGTCAGCAGGAGACAGCCAGCTCCTGGCCTCCATGTTCCCGGTGTAAAAGAGGGGTTCCCTTGGGCAAAAAGGCGGCTGAAGTGGGCGGAGCTATCCGGTGCTGAATTTACGATTGGTAGCTACCGAGAGGCAACCGTACTCCCTCTTCGTGGAACAAAATGAAAGCGAAGGCAAGGCAATATTTTGAAAAGGGATCAGCCAGATTTTCGAAGATTTACCTACCTTTCTAAGACGACCCTCCTAAATAAACCCATGACCTTACTCTTTGTATTTCTTTCCATTGCCCTTTTGGTCTTGCTGATTGTATGGGCCAAGCTGAATCCCTTCCTCTCTTTTTTAATTTCGGCAATTGCTGCAGGATTTTTATTGGGGCTCCCTGCGGACCAGGTAGCCAGCTCCATTCAAAAAGGGATGGGAGCACTTTTGGGGGACCTAGTGATTGTAATTGTCACAGGAGCCATGCTGGGCAAGCTGGTGGCGGAAAGTGGGGCGGCACAGCGAATTGCAGGGTTCTTGATGGGTGTCTTTGGTGAAAAATACATCACCTGGGCCATGGCATTGACCGGCCTCGTAGTAGGCATCCCTTTATTTTACAATGTAGGATTTGTGTTGCTTGTACCGCTGGCATTTACCCTTTCTCACCAATACAAACTGCCTGCGGTGTATGTGGGTATGCCCCTGCTAGCAGCCTTATCGGTCACCCATGGATTTCTTCCTCCACACCCCTCCCCAGCTGCTTTGGTCGGTCAATTTGGAGCCAACATGGGCCTTACCCTTCTTTATGGAGGAATTGTTGCCATTCCAACGATCATTCTTGCAGGGCCCTTGCTCGCCCCTTTTCTTAAAAACATCCACTCACAGCCGTTAAAAACATTTCAGGCAGATCCCAAGCCAGAAGCTGAACTTCCAGGCATTGGCATAAGTGTGCTGACTGCCTTACTGCCTGTGGTTCTCCTGGTAATCACTACCCTACTATCCTTGTCGGTCTCTGTGGAAGATCCCTTACGACCTCTTCTCAATTTCCTAGCCAACCCTAGTGTCGTGATGTTGGTTTCTGTAGCCTTTGCCACTTATTCCCTAGGCCTTCGGAGAAAGCAATCCATGACCAAGTTGATGGACATCTATACGGTCGCTACAAAAGATATTTCGATGATCCTATTGATTGTAGCCGGTGCAGGTGCTTTGAAACAGATTTTCACAGATTCCGGAGTGAGTTTGGCTCTAGCTGAGGGAATACAATCTTGGGACATGCACCCCCTAATTTTGGCTTGGTTGATCACCGCTGTGATCCGTGTTGCTGTGGGCTCCGCTACCGTGGCCGGCTTGACCACGGCTGGCATAATCGCTCCACTCGTGCCGACGCTCAATGTAGATCCCAATTTGTTGGTTCTTTCCATTGGGGCAGGAAGTTTGGTGTTTTCACACTTCAATGATGGAGGCTTTTGGATGTATAAAGAATACTTCAACCTCAGCATCAAAGACACCCTGCGCTCTTGGACGCTGATGGAAACCGTAGTGGCTGTCGCAGGATTAGGCGGGGTACTTCTTCTGGATCTGATTCTCTAAGTCCAAAAAGGGTGTTGACTCAGCTCCGAAAATTCATACTTTAGCCTACCCTGAACCATTTGCACACGTTTAATTGAATCACTATTCCAACAGCAATCCTTTATGACTAGTCCTGAACAAAATTTCGAACAGCTTGGCTTGATCCTTCCCCCTGCACCAACTCCTTTAGGAGTATACACCCCCAGTTTGGTGGTAGGTAATTTTCTTTACCTCTCTGGCCATGGAACCGTGACTCAAGACGGAAGCTTGATTATTGGTAGAATCGGTGAAGATCTGGATATCGAACAGGGCAAACTTGCTGCAAGACAGGTAGGTCTAGCCATGTTGGCCACAATAAAGGCATCGCTTGGCTCTTTGGACAAAATAAAACGGGTAATCAAGGTACTCGGCATGGTCAACTGTGTCTCCTCTTTTGAAAGACACCCTTATGTCATGAATGGCTGCAGTGAACTCTTTGCCGCGGTTTGGGGGAAAGAAATGGGGATCGGTGTTCGCTCCGCTGTGGGTATGGGTTCCTTACCGGATAATATCCCTGTAGAAATAGAGGGGCTATTTGAACTGCATTAAGGCATCAAGGATCAACCAAGGCCTTATACGATTGAAATAAGGCAAGTACATCGCGGACATAGTTCACCGCGATGTGCCCTTTAGCATAGCCGCTTTTTACTACAGCATCTCGGTAGTATTTTGGATCACTTTTTAAATTCAAAAAATTAGAAACCTCCTGCCAGCTTTGGGGGTTTTTCTGATACTTCAAGGTAAGCCTCCAGGCATCTTCCACATGCCCTTGGCCAATGTTGTAGGAGGCCAACATAAACTTAATTCGCTCATTGGTTTCAGGAACTCGTTCCATCCAAAATTTATCCAAGTACTGTAGGTATTTCACTCCTCCTTTCAGGGACTCTTCTGGATCATTGGGATTGGTCACCCCAAATCGTTCTACAGTTACAGGCATCAATTGCAACAATCCCTGTGCTCCTGCATAGGAAAGTGCCGTAGTATCAAATCTCGATTCCTTATACACTAAGGCGGCTAGGAGGCGCCAATCCCAACCTAAAATTTGCGCATTCTCTTGAATGATTTCATCGTAAACGGAAATTCGGTTCCCCCCGAGTGAAGAATAGGTGTTTGTGGTACGTTCATATTGATTTTTAGAATTCAAAAAATACCTCGCATAGGTACGTGGGATGAAAACCTTCTTTTTTTCGACCAGCCAACTATTCACTGCTTGGAGCAAATTTGGGGATGTACTTCGCAGAGCCCAGGTCACCGGCTCTTCTTTGGATACCTCTAGCCCAAGCTGAAGTTCATCGTAATAGGTCGCATTAGTTTGCGCTACATTTTTTTCTGCAACGGTCCAGCGCAGTTCCTGTTCGTAAACGCGATCAAGCAAAATTTCTTCATGGTCTTGGACTTCAAGGATAGTGAAATCAAGACTTAGAGAATCCTTTATTTGTTCAAGTTGGCTCTTGTACACCGCCCCTTTACGAACAACCACGGTGTCCATTCCAAGGGTATCCCAAGAGGTCAACTTTTCTCTTCCCACGAGTACCGTACTCATGGAGCCAATGGCTTCGGTAAAAGTTACAAAGCTTTCCCGCTCAGCATTCTGCTGGACATTCATGGCAATTAAATCTACTCTTCCTTCCTCCAGCTTACTGAAGGCTTCATCAATGTCCGAAGCCACCACAAATTCGACTTGAACACCCAATTCCTTGCCAAGGTCTAAGAGGAGCTCGTATTCATAGCCCATCCTTCTACCTCGATAGATGTAGAAGCTACTGGAGTTGTTGTCAACAGCAACGCGCAAGGTGCCTCGGGATAAAATCCCATCCTTATCAAGAATAAACTCTTGTTTTGAAGACTGGGTAAACCAGTTATTGAGGTAGCCAATGGCCCCCAATCCTAAAAAAATCAGCACTCCAACAACTAGTATTTGTTTCTTTCTTTCCATGCTAGTGGACAGCATTACTGCTTAGTTTGGAGATAGTTGGCAAAGCCTGTGCCAAATTATATTCTGTATTTTTAACTTAACTAAAAAAAAGGAGGCCGAGGCCTCCTTTTCAGTTAATTCGCAGGGACCTCAAAGTCCTCCAAGCTGCTGGTGAAAAATATCTTTCCTGACAGCCGGAGCAGCTCAATCTCTTGTTGTTTGATCTGAAAGATAGAAGTGATCAGTCTATTCTCAGCTGATAGGAGGTTGACTTGGGCATCTCTAAATTCAAGATAGGAGGCAATTCCTAACCTGAATCGTTCCAAAGCAATTTCTGAATTCTCTTTTGCCACTTGGTAATTCGTTTGTTCTATGGAAAGTAATCCTAGATTATTTTCATAGGTATTGTAGGCACGCTGAATATCTGACTTCAATTGGATTTCATACTGCTCCAAGGAATAGTCCTGAATGCGCTGATTTACTTTTGCGCTTTGAATCCGTCGATTGAGTGTAAGCCCACTAAATAGATTGAAAGTGATTGAGCCCCCATAATTGAGACCTTGCCTTTCGTTTTGAATCAAGAAACCTGCATCGGAGTTAAAAACAGAATTGTTAAAACTAGAATTCAGGTTTATGCCTGGGAGTCTTGATGCTTGAAGTTCTCTGATCCGAAGGAAGGCTTCATTATTGTTTCGTTGATTGACCAACAACTGCTTATTCTCTAAAAAGGCATTTTCGTAAAGCGAATCAAGAGCCAATCGATCCCCAATAGTGATGGTGCTGTCCTGAATCAGAAAGTCGGTATCTGGATCCGACGCAAGCAATTCATTCAGGTTGACTCGTGCATTTTGAATGACTTGATACTGGGTCATCAATAAGCTAGAATCCCCATTGTAATCTACTTGGGCCGCTAGATAATCTCTTTTTCCAGCTCCGCCCAATTCATACTGTGCCTGGGAGATATCCAATCTCGCCTTACTCAAGAACAAGGTTTGCTGTAGTACTTTAAATCGCTGCAATTCTAAAATTAAGCGGTAATAGGAAGTAGAAATCCCAGCTACTGTGTTCTCCACAATAATTTTTGCATCCAAGTCACTAATTTCTTCCAGCATCCCTAGTCGGCGAATGGTCAGCAAGGACTCAGGTCTAAATCCATAAATCCCTACAAAGCTATACGCTTTGTTTTTGGATTTGGCGGCATCAATTTCTCGAGGGTTATTAGGATCACTGACAAAAGTCTGGGTAACATCTTCTGTGGCAAAAGTACGGAGGTAGTTAGCGTTCAGGGAAGGCATGAATAAACTTCCTGCAGCTATTTTTTTATCGAGTTCTCTTAGATTCCGGTTTTCGACGCCAATTTTGACTTGAAGGTTATTCTCCAACCCTAGTTGCAACGCTTTTTCAAGATCTAGCGGTTCCTGTACTTGAGCCCATACCGGTAGGATCGGTAGCAAGAATGCAAGTAAAAGTGTTCCTATTTTCATACTGTTTTTGCTAAAACGCCTTTTTTGGAAGTTAGATAGGTGTACACCCCTGGAATAACGAAAAGTGTCAATACCGTAGAAAAAGCTAGCCCTCCAATAACTGCAGCTCCCATTGGAACCCTGCTCTCTGCCCCAGCACCTAAGGCCAAAGCAATTGGAAGAATACCTAAAATGGTAGACAAACTGGTCATTAAAATCGGTCGAAGTCGAGATATGGCAGCTCCAAAAATCGCTTCATCTATATCCATTCCTTCTTCTTTCCGCTGATTGGCAAACTCCACAATCAAAATGCCGTTTTTAGTCACCAAACCTATTAGCATGATGATTCCAATCTGGCTAAAAATGTTGAGTGTAAAATCAAATATCCAAAGCGTTGCCAGGGCACCAAAAATGGCCAATGGCACTGTAAACATGATGGTCAATGGATCAGCAAAACTTTCAAACTGAGCAGAAAGCACCAAGTAGATCAAGACCAAGGCAAAAATAAAGGCAAACAATAAGCTGTTGGAGCTCTCCCTAAATTCCTTGGAGGGGCCAGAAACATCGGTTGCGTACGATTCATCTAGGACCTCAGCAGCAATTTTGTCCATCTCATCCAAGCCTGCACCGATGGTCACCCCATCCGCTAAGTTGGCTGAAACGGTCGCACTCACAAATCGATTGAATCGATACAGTTGGGGAGGTGTACTTTTCTCTACTACACGCACCAAGTTATCCAATTGAACCAGTTGCCCATTATCTCCTCGAACATAGAGCATGCGCAAATTCACCGGTTCGTTTCGGTCCTGAAGTTGCATTTCACCTACTACCTGGTATTGCTTGCCATTTCTAATAAAGTAGGCAAATCGTTGTCCAGAATAGGAAAGTTGTAAGGTTCGCGCGATCTCCTGTACCGAAACGCCCATATTCCGTGCTCGCTCCCGGTCAATCTCAACTTCTAATTCCGGCTTGGTGAACTTGAGGTTGATGTCGGTAAAGATAAATGCAGGGTTTTGCGCAGCCTTCTCCATAAATTTCGGGATGACTGCTTTTAATTTTTCCAAAGTTGGGGCCTGAATCACGTACTGAACTGGAAGTCCTCCACGTCGGTCTCCAATAGATGCAGATTGCTGGGCAAAGGCGCGTACTGCAGTAATTCCGGAAAGCGACCCATTCACTTGAGAGAAAATTTGTTGTTGAGACCTAGCACGTTGGTCAGAATTAGTTAAGTAGACCCTTAAAAAGCCTGAATTGGTATTGGATCCTGCATAAAATGATGGGGAGGTCATGCTCATCAGTCCTTTAAGCTCGGATTCTGGCAAATCTTTCGTAAGCTGAGAATTTAGGTCAGAAATCACTTGATCCATAAAGGAAAAAGTAGCCCCTTCTGGTCCAGTCAGCCTGATGGTTAACTCAGATCGGTCTTCGATTGGCACCAGCTCCGATTGTAAATTAGAAAACAGCCAATAAATCCCAAGACCCATGACGCCGATGATGGGAAAAGAAATCCATTTCACCTTCATGAATTGAGTCAGCGTCCGTCCATAGAAAAGATTCAATTGAACAAAGAAGGGTTCTGTAAATCGATAAAATGCATTTTGCTTGCTGCGGTGCTTCAGCATTTTTGCGCTAAGCATGGGGGTCATCGTAAGCGCAACAAATGCAGAAATGATTACCGAGCCGGCAACAACAATTCCAAATTCTCGAAATAACCTTCCCGTGGTGCCTGTAAGGAAAATTACGGGTAGAAATACTGCCGCTAGGGCAACTGTGGTCGCAATTACTGCAAAAAATATTTCTTCCGAGCCTTTGGCGGCAGCCTCCATTGGCTTTTCTCCCTTTTCAATTCTGGTATAAATATTTTCTAAAACCACGATGGCATCATCTACCACCAAGCCAATGGAAAGTACAATTCCGAGAAGGGTAAGCACGTTGATGGAAAAATCCATCAAATACATGATAAAAAACACGCCGATGAGCGAAATAGGAATCGTCACTACCGGAATAAAGGTGGTGCGCCAATCCCGCAAAAAGAGAAAAATAATCGCTACCACCAGTATAAATGCAGTAATGATGGTCTCTTCTACCTCGGAAATAGATTGGCGAATGTATTGAGTACTGTCATAGGCCACCTCAACTCCAACATCTGCAGGCAAGTCCTTTTTTATAAAGGCTAATCTTTTATAAAATTCATTCGAAATTTCAATGTTATTCGCGTTTGGTAAGGGGACCAAAACCACGCCTACAGAAGGCTCTAAATTATGACGCAACAATGTTTTCTCATTCAAAGGAGAAAGTTCCGCTGTTCCAATATCTTGGAAGCGTACCAAATTAGTTTCACTTTCCTTGATGATTAGCTCATTGAATTCCTGAGGAGAACTTAGCCTACTTTTGGTACGAATGGACAATTCAATGGATTGCCCTTCAATTCTTCCTGAGGGTAACTCCACATTTTCAGTCTGAATTTTACTCAATACATCCATAGGTGTGATTCCATAGGAGGCCATTTTGAGGGGGTCCATTCGCAGTCGAATGGCATATTCTTTTTCGCCCCAGATCTGAACCCTACTTACGCCAGGAATGGTCTGAAGGCGCTCTTTAAATACATTATCCGCAATTTCCGAAAGCTCAAGCAAATCGCGCTGATCACTTTTCAAATTGATTCCAATAATATACTGCGCATCGGCGTCTGATTTCGATACCACAGGAGGATCAGCATCAGGCGGCAAATTGCGCTGCGCACCTGAAACCTTGTCTCGCACATCGTTTGCTGCAGCCTCAAGGTCTGCGTCTACTTCAAACTCTACTGTAATATTGCTTCGCCCATCAGAACTGGTCGAAGTCAAGGATTTGATTCCTTGAATACCATTAATTTGTTCTTCGAGAGGTTCCGTGATTTGGGCCAGAATTACATCTGAGTTGGCTCCTACATAGGAAGTACTCACACTGATAACAGGTGAATCAATGGTGGGATATTCCCGTACCCCTAAAAGCGATATCCCTATCCCACCAAAAAGCAAGATGGCCAGAGACATCACAATGGCCAAAACAGGCCTTTTGATACTTATACTTGAAAGACTAGCCATAAGATCGCTTAGTTAATGGTTGTAGGCTTGACAGGCATGCCCTGTCTTACTTGCATCACACCGGTAGTGAGCACCAAATCTCCCTCTTTCAAGCCAGAGATTACTTGAACTTGTGTGTCTGTTCGGGTACCGATTTCAATAATCCGCTGTTCCGCATTTCCATCCGCACCTACCACAAATACCTTGTAGCCAGACAATTCAGGAATTACAGCTTCAGCTGGAACCAATAGGGCATCTTCTTTTACATCCAATACAAATCGAATCTTCACAAACATACCCGGCAGGTATTTGCTACTTTTATTGGGGCTTTGTGCTCTCAATTTGAGGGTTCGGGTGGCTGCGTCGATTTGAGGCTCAAAGGCATACACTTTTCCTTCCACTTCTTCGGTGGAAGATTCACTACTGAAGTAGATGGAAGAGCCCACAGTCACTAGGCCAGCATAGCGTTCTGGAATAGAAAACTCCAATTTAATTGGATCAATATTTACGATCCTTACGATGATGTTAGCAGCATTGATTACTGCGCCTTCGGAAACTTGCCGAAGACCCAAGAGTCCATTGAAAGGCGCTCGTATCACTGTCTTTTCCAACTGAGCCTGCACGAGTTTGATATCAGAAAGGGCGGTATTGTACTGATTTAACACAATATCGTATTCTTCCTGACTAATTGCCTCCCGAGCTAAGAGCTGTTTTTGTCTAGATTCCTGAGTCTGAACTAATTTTTGGGTGTATTGAAGCCGCTGGTACTGTGCTTGAAGCTCGTTATCATTGAGATACAGCAAAGGGGTTCCCTTCGTCACGTATTGGCCTTCTTTAAAATTCACTTTGGTTACCAAACCGTTAATCTCCGGCTTGATATCTACCGATTCATTCGGCAAAATGGTCCCTGAAACTTGGAGTTGGTTATTGAGCGTTTCCTTTTTTAGTTGAATTACATTCACCACTAAAGGCTCTCCATTACCCCCACCTTTTTGGCCAGAAGGTGCAGCACCTTCACCATCCGCTTGCGTGCCGAGTCTTGGATAAAAATAAGCTACCGCCAGTAGCAAAATGATGCCAAGAACTAGAAAGATTTTGGTTTGTTTTTTCATTGGAAGAATAGGCAGTTACTGTTGGTTTTTTATAAAAGCAATAGAGAGCTGGTTGAACTCCTCTGGTTTTTCTACGTTGACGACATGCCCACAGGTATCCAAAACACGAAGGATCGAATTCTTGTGAGTCCGAATTAAATTTTTGACTGGCTCCAAAAACATCACATCCTGATCACCCATGACGTAGAGTGTGGGAATTCCTAGGTCTTTTTCCTTGAAATACCGCAGCAGTGGATTGATGTCCTTGGTCAATTTAAACCAGCGAATAAACTCTTTTTGACAAAGTTTTTGAGCCTCATGAATAAAGAGGTTGCGCGACTCTGCATGTTGCTTTCGAGGCATGATCACAAAAGCAAAAAGACGATACAACCACATGAAGGGAATGATGCGCTTAAAGGTATTTCCGAAAAATACTAGTAATCTACTTTGCACGGTTAATCGAGTAACAGCTCCTGCCATTACTAGGGATTTGACCCGTGAAGGAGCCATCTCTGCAAGCTGTCTTGCCAAGATTGTACCCAAAGAAACCCCCATAAAATGTGCTGGGGGAAGCTTGAGGTGATCCAATACCTCTAAAATATCTTTGGTGACTGCCTCGAATGTGTAGTGCTGCTTCCAGATAGCTTCAGGCATGTCTGCTGATTTACCATGACCGCGAAGGTCGATCAACAGCAGGTTAAAATCCTTCTGAAAATCACGCAGCTGCTTATGCCATACCGCAGAGCTCCCTCCTGCGCCGTGGATAAATACGACCCACTCGCTACTTTGAGAATGCAGAAATTGCTTAAAGTATAACATACAAGAATGAAAGCAAGGAGAATTTTTCTCCAACCAAATACAAATATACCTTAGTTTTCTTGCAGTTCTTTAAAAACATAAGGATGGCAAATCCTTAACATCAAAGGAAAATAGAAGGGATATCCCCCAAAAAATCTAAAAATAAAGGAGTTGGAGAGTCCATTAGAGATAACAAAAAAGCGCCCCGAAGTTCGGGGCGCTTTCAAAGAATCAAGATTGAATCTTAGTTGAAGATATATCTCAAGCCAAACTGCATTCTCCAAACGTCAGCTACACCAGCGGTGGATCTGTACGTTTCAGTTACTAGACTTGTACCAAGATTTCTCATTCTGTACTGAGGTCTGCCATCTGCACTTGCAGCGCCACCCTGAGCAGTAGTAGGAACGACAAGAAGCTGAGTAGAATTGAAGGTCTTGCCTACACCATAGTCAGAATCAAGCAAGTTGCCCACGTTTAGAATATCTACACGGAATTCCAAGGTATTTCTCTTGCTACCAATGTTGGTAAACAACTGTTGCGCAAAAGAAAGGTCAGCACGATATACCATTGGCATGATCACGGCACCTCTTTCAGCATATCCGCCTCTATTGGCGCTCAAGTACTTGTCCTGAAGGATATACGCTTCAAATGCATCAGCTTGCTGTGCAGCAGTAAAGGTCACACCGCTCGCCGTAAATGCTTGGAAGTTCATTTCTGCTTTGGTAGCAGGGATGTAGATCAAATCGTTGGAAGTTCCACCGTCATTGTTCAAGTCACCACCAGCCACGTAACTCGCGTTACCAAGAGTTCTACCTTCCCAGAAGATAGAGAAAGAAGTATTTCCAAACTTGAAGAAGTCCTTAGAGTAAGATGCAGTAGCAAATGCTCTATGTCCCATGAAGTTGGAAGAATAACCTAGACCTGGATTGTTTGGATCCCTAGTTATTGGGTTTCCAAACCAAGTACCTGAAGCGATAGATCCTGCATCAACGGTATTTTTGGCTTCACCGTAGCTATAAGCAGCTTTCAAGAATAATCCATTAGCAAATGGTCTTTCCAAAGAGAAAGATGCAACCCATGAGTATCCAACAGCCTGGTTAGACAAGGTTACTGCATTTGGGATGTTAGCATTGATACGGTTGGGGGAGGTACCCGCAGTCCATCTTTGACGGTTGTCATTTCCAGTAAATTGGGAAGAAGCAACAGGTAGGTTAGCATTGTAATAGGCAATCCCGTTTACGTCCTGGTTGTAGATAAATTCACCCGTAGCAATAATTCCTTCAGGCAACTTCTGATCTACTGCGATGTTGGTTCTCCATACCTGAGGAAACTTGAAGTTAGTCTCAGTCAAGGCAAGCTCGTAAGAAGATGCTGGTGCACCAGTTACTGTGGTAGGCTTGTATTTGTTTGGATCAGGATTAAATGGTCTAGTGGTGGTGTTGTCCAACTGAGCAAATCCAGTTAAGATACCATTGTTACCCACTTGGTTGGAAATCCAAACGTAAGCTGGACGACCGGTGAATACTCCGGATCCCCCTCTGATTTGGGTCTTCTGGTTGTTGAACACATCCCAGTTGAAGCCTACACGTGGAGACCACAATAGGTTCGCTTCAGGAAGTGCATCTGTTCTGAAGTTTACATAAGCTCCAGCAGGGTTTCTGAAAGAGTAATTTTCCATTTGAGTGTTTCTTAGCGCCGTCTTCTCGAAGAAAGGAACATCTACTCTCAAGCCTGCAGTTAGTTTCAAGTTCTTTCTAGCCTGCCATTCGTCCTGAATGAAGGCACCACCGTAGTTCACCTCCAAAGGCTGGATTGGCTTCTCAGAACCAGGGATATTGTTCCAACGTACCTGGAATCTTCTCTGGGTTACACCTGAAGCTACAGCGTTTCCATTTGCAAGGAAATTATCCGCATCCTTGTAGAAGTCGGCCAAAGAGTTGTACACGTATACGGACTGAGAACCAGGGTAGAATACGTTTTCAGACTGGTAGTTTTCATAGCTGAAACCTGCAGTAATGGTGTGGTTTCCTTTGAAGATTTGCAAGTTTTCCTGGATTTGGAAAGTCTTGTATCTCAACTCGTTGTTTGGCGTGAAAGGCTCAAATCCAAAAGAAGTGTAAGTAGCCCCAGCGTTCAAGATATCCACCATAGGGAAGAACTCTCCTTTGTACCCACGGCTTTCGTCCTGGGAGGTGTATCCAATGATCAAGTTATTGGACATGTTGCTATTGATACGCGTGTTCAATTCTGCGACTACAGATCGGATGTTCTCCATGATGCTGTAGTTAGAGTTTTGGAAGTTCAAGGCTTCCGGTCTGAAGTTACGGTTACCGAAACCTAGAGAAGACGAACCAGACATCAACACATCAGTAGAAGAATCTAATTGGTTGTATCTCAAGCTAAGTTTGTTCTTTTCGTTGATGTTGTAGTCCAACTTGATCAAAAACTTCTTACCCAAGGTTTCGTTGTCGTATCCTTGGTAAGGACCAGTTTCGTAATTAAACTTACTTTTTAAGTAAGAGCTCAATCCATCAAGGTCAGAAGCCAATACGCGAGTTACGTTACCAGTGATTGGCTGAGTCCCTGTATTTGCTGTCCAAGTGGTGCCTGGTCTTGCTTCTGCTTCATCTTCAAAAGAAGCGAAGAAGAATAGCTTGTTTTTGATGATTGGACCGCCTACGCGGAATCCCATCTGCTTGTAGCTGAAATCGCCAGGATTGAAAGGATTTTCTCCAGCTTCTTTACCTACGTTTTTGTTATTTCTAGTGAAATAGTAAGCAGATCCAGAGAATTCGTTGGTACCTGAACGAGTTACGGTATTTACACCTGCTCCTGTAAAGTTACCTTGTCTCACGTCATACGGAGCCACGTTTACAGAGATTTGCTCGATCGCGTCCAAAGAGATTGGAGACACGCCTGTTCTACCACCTGGGTTGGAACCAGAGCCCAAGCCGAAAGAGTTGTTGAAGTAAGAACCATCAACAGTGATGTTGTTCAATCTAGAATCCTGACCTGCGAAAGACTGGCCATTGGATTGTGGAGACAATCTAGTAAAGTCGTTGATACTTCTTGAAATGGTTGGAAGCTTGTTCAACATGCTGTTACTTATAGCAGTGTTGGCCCCTGTACGCTCACTAGAGAAAAGGCTGTTTTGATCTGCAGTGATCAACACTTCAGAAAGTTCCTGACCATCTTCTTTCAAGGTAACGTTAACATTTGAAAACGTTCCTAAAGAAAGGATCAAACCGTCTACATCTTGTGTAGAAAATCCGATGAAGGATACAGAAAGTCTGTAAGGACCTCCAATACGCATCCCTGGAATAGAATATTTACCTTCTACGTTAGATACAGCGCCATAGCGAGTACCTGAAGGAAGGTGTGTAGCGACCACGTTTGCTCCTGGAAGGGGCTGTCCGTTAGCCTCAGTTACAGCTCCAGTGATACCGGAAGTCGTAACTCCCTGTGACATTGCTAGACCGGTACTCATCACGAGTAGAAATACGGCCAACAAATTCTTCAGTAAATTTTGCCTCATAAAATTTTTGTTTGGTAAAGTTGGTTTTTGATTTTAAATCAATGCAAAGGTAAACTCACCTTGGTTGGGGTACTAAGAATGTAGGTTAATTTTTGCTTGTCAAATTTCACATTTTTTAACGAAAGCTTAACATTGAAACCAAATTATTTTTAGGTTTTTGACTAAAATTCTACTCTTATCAATGTTTTAGGATTTTTAAAAATGGATTTTTAAATAAACCAAAACCTAAAGTCAATTGTTTTAGCCGACTACCCTTTTCTCAAAGACCCTATTTTTCCTTCGCATTACGGCTAATCTCATTTTATTTTTAGCTTTAGTAAAAATCCATCCAATCCCTTGAGAGATAAGAACATCATCTGGCTTTACCTGTTTTTGTTAGCCACCCTAGTAGACTTGGGCTTCGTAATGGAGCAAAACGAAGAAATGCGGCTTTACTCCAAGCCCCTTATCTTAGCCGGTTTGATCCTCTATTTCTTTTTTATCAGCAAACCCATACGGTCCACATTACTCGCCAAGACCATCTTGGCGGCACTTCTGTTTTCTTGGCTTGGAGATTTCTTACTCCTTTGGCCTCAGCTATTTATCTATGGGTTAGGCGCGTTTTTGATGGCTCATATTTGCTACATTTTTGGGTTTCGACTTGCTCAGCAGCCTGAGGGCCATCTAGATTCCTGGCACTTTATCCGTTCCTTTTTTTACAACCTACCCATTTACTTCCTGGCTGGGTTTGTATTTTATTTGATCTATCCCAATTTGGGAGGCTTAAAAATCCCCGTAATTGCTTACATCCTGGTTATTGTTGGGATGGTTACTACCGCCAGAGCACGATTTAAAAAGACGAATGCAGCCTCTTTTTGGCAGGTATTTGTGGGAGCCCTACTTTTTTTAATTTCAGATGGAATACTTGCTGTCGCTCGGTTTTTCAATGACTTTCCAGAGGCAGGAATTCTGATCATGGGCACCTACGCTACGGCGCAACTCTTACTTGTCATGGGAATTCGTTCCTACCTCGTAGGAACGAAATAGAATAAGGTCATTTTCAACGGTCAACCGTCCACTGACGACAGTCGAGTCGTTGTGTTACCAGGTTTAGAATCCATACTTCGTACCTGGCCTGCCCGCCGCGGTGGGTACTTGGTACATTGTACTGTGGTCCCTTGACAAATTATTTCTTTAGAGCTACCCGAATGGACAATTCCGCCAGCTGTGCCTCATCCAGTGTGCTTGGTGAATCAATCATCACGTCTCTGCCTGAATTGTTTTTTGGGAAGGCAATGTAATCTCGAATGGAATCAGAGCCTCCAAAAATGGCGCATAATCGGTCAAAGCCAAAGGCAATGCCTCCGTGTGGAGGAGCTCCAAATTCAAAGGCTTCCAACAAGAAGCCAAATTGCTTTTGCGCCTCTTCTTCGGTAAATCCAAGGTGTGTAAACATCAGTTGCTGGGTAGCGCGATCGTGAATACGGATGGATCCACCTCCCACTTCTACCCCATTGATGACTAAATCATAGGCATTGGCACGCACAGAACCAGGGTCAGATTCTAGCAACGGAATATCTTCTCGCTTTGGTGAGGTGAAGGGGTGGTGCATAGCATGGAAACGCTTCGACTCCTCATCCCAGTCCAGTAGCGGAAAGTCGACCACCCAGAGTGGTACAAACACGGTTCTATCTCTCAATCCTAGCTCTTCCCCCATTTTAAGTCGTAATTCAGAGAGCTGTTTGCGCGTAGATTTTTCATCTCCACTCAGCACCAGCAGCAAATCTCCTGGAACGGCTCCAAGGGCATCTGCCCAGGATTTCAATTGCTCTTGAGAATAGAATTTATCCACACTGGACTTGAGTATGCCATCTTGCTGGTAGCGTACATAGATTAATCCTTTGGCACCTATTTGTGGTCTTTTTACCCATTCGGTCAGCTCATCCAATTGCTTACGGGTATATTCTCCAGCACCCTTTGCACAGATGCCCAAAGCTATTTCCGCTTGATCAATGACCACAAATCCAGCCCCTTTGGCAAGAGTAGTTAGGTCCACAAATTTCATGTCGAGCCGCAGGTCCGGCTTGTCATTGCCATAGTACTTCATGGCATCTGCATAGGTCAGGTGAGGAACATGACCCAAATCCACCCCCTTAACTGATAAAAAAAGGTGTTTAATTAATCCTTCAAACGTGTTTAGAATATCCTCCTGGTTGACAAAGGCCATTTCACAGTCAATCTGCGTAAACTCTGGCTGCCTATCCGCACGCAAATCCTCGTCCCGGAAGCATTTGACAATCTGAAAATAACGGTCAAAGCCACTGACCATCAACAGCTGCTTGAAGGTTTGGGGAGATTGAGGCAAAGCGTAAAATTCGCCTGGATTCACTCGGCTAGGCACCACAAAGTCCCGTGCTCCCTCAGGAGTAGATTTGATTAGGACAGGGGTCTCTACTTCAATAAACTGTTGCTTATCCATGTAGCTCCTCGTTTCCTGCATCATGCGATGGCGGAGCTGGAGTTTTTCGCGGATCACGTTTCTACGAAGATCTAGGTAGCGGTACCGCATGCGAAGCTCATCACCACCGTCTGTCTCATCTTCAATAATGAAAGGGGGCACCTTGGCAGGATTCAAAACGGTGAGTTCCTCCACCTTGATTTCAATATCTCCTGTCAGCATTTTATCATTCTTGGCAGTTCGCTCTACCACCTTGCCTGTGGCTTGCACCACAAATTCTCTTCCGAGCTGGGCTGCTTTTTCTAGTAAGCTTTTGTCGGTAGAGCCCTCTTCAAAAATCAACTGGGTGAGCCCATAGCGGTCCCTCAAGTCTACCCAAATCAAGCCTCCTTTATTTCTAACTCGCTGTACCCAGCCGGCCAAAGTGATTTGTTGATGGACATGATGAAGGCGAAGTTCGCCACAGGTATGCGTTCTTAACATGACTTATTCCTAATTTTTGGGAGTTCAAAGATAAATAAATGCGACACAGAACGATAGCTATATCCTAAGATTCACCTGTTGAAGTCTATTTTTCTTTTCTTTTTTGACATTGAAGCCCAAAAACTCTGGCATCAGCATCCATTAACTCTATCGAGTCCTATTTTCGAAAAATGTCAATTATCGTTAAAAAAGAGCCTTTGTGGCTAATTTGTTTCTGTTTTCTAGGAAAAAAGACATCTTTTGGCTTGTTTGGAGGCCCAAAAAATTGTGGCCCGATGGGCTAGGTTAGTTGCTAATGAAAAAAAATTGGATTGGTTCGATCACTTTGCTGTTGTCTATACTTCTCATCGGAGTGTACCAAACCGATTTGGGGCTGTTTCCAAAATGGTTTTCAGGGCAAAAGGAATCCAATGCGGATAGCCTTTCTACTCCCAAGGAACAGTTTCTCTACGGCATCAATGTCACCGGATTGAATATTGTGGAAGGGACAGTCGCAAAAAATCAAACCCTTGCCACCCTACTCACACCCTTCAATGTGCCCTACCAGATCATTGATGAGCTAGCCAAAAAATCTGCTGAGGTATTTGATGTACGTAGGATCGCCACCGACAAAAAATTTACGGTGATCACTCCAGCCAACTCGTCCAAGGCACAATTTTTTATTTATGAGCCCAACCCCTCTGAGTTTGTAGTCTTCAACTTGGACTCCGCAACCCTCTATCGGGCAGAAAAGCCTGCCCTAACTCGTAAACGAGAAGTGGGAGGCATTATTACCAGCTCCCTGTACAATGCCATGGTTGACAAGGGCATCTCTCCCGAACTAATTGATGAATTTGCAGATCTTTACGGATGGTCGGTGGATTTTCAGTCCTTACAAAAAGGGGATGTTTTCAAAGTTGTTTTTGAAGAAAAAGTGATCGAAGACCAAGTCGTATCCATCTCTGGAATTCATTTCGCTTATTTTAACCACAAAGGAGAGGAGATGCATGCCATTCCTTTCGAACAAAATGGGCAACTTACCTTCTTTAACCAGGCCGGTGAAAGTTTCAAAAAAGCCTTTCTTCGGAACCCCTTAAAATATACCCGAATCAGCTCTCGTTACAATTTAAACCGCTTTCATCCCGTACAAAAAAGGTACAAAGCACATTTGGGCACCGACTATGCCGCACCCACAGGAACAGAAATACGAACGGTAGGAGATGGAACCGTGCAGGATGCCAGCTATTCCGCTGCAAACGGGAACTATGTAAAGATCAAACACAACGAAACCTATACCACCCAGTACCTACACCTCTCTAAAATTAGCAGAAATCTTAGAAGAGGAGACCGGGTAAAGCAGGGTCAAGTCATTGGCTATGTCGGTAGCACCGGCCTGGCGACAGGACCTCACCTCTGCTTTCGTTTTTGGAAAAATGGAAAGCAACAAGATTGGCTAAAGGAAACCATCCCTCCAACTGAGCCCGTTTCTCAGGCCAACCTGACCGCTTTTACTCAAAAAAAGGCCGAAGTAATGAAGCTTTTGGCAGCAATAGATCCAACAGTGGATGATCGATTGTTGGCCAGTGCAAGCAAGGCAAAAAAATAAGCCTTGGCCCTTCGAGCATATACCTTGCTTGTTTAATTGAATCCTACGAGCCTAGCTTTATGAGTCAAGAATCCTCCATTCGAATCAATAAATACCTCAGCGAAGTAGGCTTTTGCTCTCGTAGAGCTGCGGATGGACTATTGGAACAGAAGCGGATCACCATCAATGGGAAGATTCCCGAATTGGGCACCCAAGTCTTCCCCACGGATGAAGTGCGCGTAGATGGGGAGCTAGTCGGCAAACCCAAGCAGCAACACGTCTACATTGCCTTCAACAAACCCGTTGGTATCGTCTCCACCACAGATACGCTAGGGGAAAAAGACAACATCATTGATTTTATAGGCCACCCCGAACGCATATTCCCAATTGGAAGGCTGGATAAAGACAGCGAGGGCCTGATCCTGTTGACTAGTGAAGGGGATTTGGTCAATAAAATCCTGCGGTCAAAAAACAACCACGAAAAAGAATATGTGGTGACTGTGGACAAAGCACTGCAGCCGAGTTTCGTTCAGCAGATGAGTGCGGGCGTCCCCATCTTGGATACGGTAACCGCTCACTGTACGGTCGAAGCCATCAACAAGTTTAAGTTTCGGATTATCCTCAAGCAAGGGTTGAATCGGCAGATTCGCCGGATGTGTAGCTACCTGGGTTACCAAGTCACCCAGCTCAAGCGGATCCGTATCATGCACATTCAACTCGATCTTGCCGTCGGAAAATGGAGAGACCTTAGTGAAAAGGAGCTCGCCCAACTCAATCTTCTGATTCAGGATAGTTCCAAAACGATTTAATCCACTTTTAATAGGATCCTTGATAATCGCCAATTTTCTACAAAACTGGCTAACTTGACTCTCCAATCATTCCCTAATCCTCTTGCCATGACGCAGCTTTCTGACTTTCGCCCTTCGCCCGCTGAACTTTTTGCTAGCCAGCTACCCACGTCCATCGCTTGGAGATCCTCCACGCTTGTGGAGCGAAAAGAACGATTGAACAAGCTTTTGAATTGGATCAATGCCCACCAAGAAGCCATCCGAGAGGCGCTTTGGTTGGATTTCAGTAAACCAGCAACTGAGGTTGACCTCAATGAGATATTCCCCGTTACCTCGGAAATCAAGCATTGCTTAAAAAATTTAAGTTCTTGGATGAGGCCTCAACCTCAACCTACGCCGCTTCCCATGCTCGGTACTTCGGCATTTATTGTCGCTGAACCCAAAGGAAGGGCCCTCTTAATTTCACCTTGGAATTTCCCCTTCAACCTTGCCATTGGACCTTTGGTATCAGCACTTGCGGCTGGATGTCCTGCGATTCTGAAACCTTCTGAATACGCCCCACATACAGCTCAGCTAGTTCAAGACCTCGTGAGCGAACTCTTTGCTCCTCATGAGGTAGCGGTTTGCTTGGGAGAAAAAGAGGTAGCTTCAGCGCTTTTGGCTTTGCCTTTTGACCATATTTTCTTTACGGGAAGTCCAGCAGTAGGCAAGATTGTAATGCATGCGGCAGCGCAGCACCTCAGTTCGGTCACCCTAGAATTGGGAGGAAAATCTCCCGTCATTATCGATGCTTCAGCAGACTTAAAGGATGCTGCAGAAAAATTGATGTGGGGCAAGTTTGTCAACTGTGGCCAAACCTGCATCGCCCCAGATTACATCCTTGTCCCTGAGGAAAAAAAGGAGGCCTTTATTAACCAGGCGCAAATTGCGATGACTCGCTACTACGATCCTGAAGGAAAGGGAGTCATGCAAAGTCCAGACTATGCCCGGTTGATAAATCGGAAACACTTTGATCGAATTCGGCAGATGCTGGATGACGCAATTCAAAAAGGAGCTAAGATAGAAGTTGGAGGAGACATAGACGAGGAGACGAAGTACATTGCGCCTACTTTGATCTCAGGAATTGGTGAGGACATGCTTGTCTATCAAGAGGAAATTTTCGGCCCAATCCTTCCTATACTCACCTACACCCAAATCAACGATGCTTTGGCCTTAATCCATTCACAGCCTAAGCCCTTAGCCTTATACTTTTTTGGAAAAGACGACTCGCGTGCCAAACGCGTCATGACAGAAACCAGCTCAGGCAACCTGGTGATCAACGATTGTGTGCTCCATTTTTTACACAGCGAACTCCCTTTTGGAGGGGTCAATAACAGTGGTATTGGAAAAGCGCATGGGAAGTTTGGATTTTTGGCATTCAGCAATGAAAAAGGAGTGTTGAAGCAGCGGATCGGATTTAATAACGTCAGTTTACTGCGCCCTCCGTATGGAATTCGTGTCAAGAAGTTGATCGCCACGATGATGAAGTGGTTTTAAATGGTCCACGGCTAACGGTCCACGGTTGACAGCAGACTCTACTAAACTTCAAACCTCGTTTGCTTTGGGGATGGATGAATATGCGGCGACTTGTCCACAGCCGACAGACCGCGGTCTGCAGGCGGTCCACGGTTGACAGCAGACTCTACTAAACTTCAACACTGGCTTACCAACTAATTCAATTCTAAAAAAAGAGTGGGGTTGAGCCCAAGGAAAAAGAAAACCCCGCAGAAGCAGGGTTACCTTAGGTCAGACTTGTGGAAGTCCCGTAGACTGGGCCATTTTTTTAATGGCTTTCACTACTTTTTCGGAAGGTTGCAATTTTACTTGCTCCAAAAACTCCACCGTGCTCAGCAGTTGAATGTATTCTTGCATCAAAGCGTCGTCGCTGTGCAAGGCTTGCATTAAGAGTTCTTGTTCTACCTCCGACATTTCCTGATAGATATATCTAATCAGGTCATTTGGGGTAAATAATTTTATCATAGGCGCTGTTTACTTGTTTCATTTTTTTACGAATATGGTTGAGCGCATAGCGCATTCTACCCAAGGCTGTATTGATACTGACGCCGGTTTGTTCGGCGATTTCCTGGAAACTCATGTCTAAGTAATGCCGCATGATCACCACTTCCTTCTGAGCTTCTGGAAGCTCATCGATCAAGTTGCGCACCCATACCAATGTTTCCTCTTTGATGCGTTGCTCCTCCGAGGAATCTTCCGCAAAGGATAGTGAATTGAGCAGATTGCTTCCATCTTCCAAAAGGATGGTGGGGTATCTTTTTGCCTTTCTAAAATGATCAATCGCCATGTTGTGTGCGATGCGCATCAGCCAAGGCTGAAATTTACCTTCTTCGTTGTACTTGTCTGAATTAAAGGTGTGGAGCACCTTTACAAATACATCTTGTAACAGATCTTCTGCTACATCCTGATCTTTTACGATCAGAAAAATTGTGGTAAATACTTTACTTTGATACCGATCTACTAAGAGATTAAAGGCGGCTTCATTACCATTACGATACGAGGTGATCAACACTCCGTCTTCAGGACCTAATTGCTTACTCATTTTTAAGTTGGTTTATATACAACGTAAAAGTCTAGGCCATAGTATCGGGTTAGGTGAAAAGATTTTTTGAATGAGTTGAAACTGAATTAAAAAGGATTCAAAACTACTGCCAAATTAGTGAATGTTGCAACTTTTGTTTTAAAATCAGTATTTAATTTTTTTTATTCGACTAGATTTAGTTTTTAATTCTTTTTTTTAGGTATAAATAAATTTTTATTCTGAGTTCTTGGAGAGAGAATTGGCTGATTGGAAAAGTAACTAAAGAGGTGAAACCAATTTATTGAATAGAATTATCGTGCCGAATTAACCTGCCGCGGCAGGCTGGCTGATGGCGAATGATTAATTTACCCCAGGTTCACCTACCTCCGGCAGGTAAACCTGGGGCTATTCATGATTCGATCCGCTGCAGCGGATCTAACTATGCATAGCCGCGGGTGAATCCGCCGCGGCGGATCGAACTGTATAGAATACCTTTTGATTGATTTCCGAATATATTTTACCTACCCAGGTAGGTCAACCTGCAACGGCGTAATGGTATGGCTGCAGATGAAAAAATCTCCTCTCCAGACAGCGGCAAGTACTGCAAAAAGTAAGTCGTATTGCTTACCTTCGTAGTCATACACAGAAAAAAACGAATCATGGATTTAAGCGGAAAAGTAATCTCCCAATTAGCTGAAGTGAGTGGGAGTTCAAAGAGTGGCAATGCTTGGCGCAAGCAGGAATTTATTGTAGAAACTGGAGGTCAGTATCCCAAAAAAGTGTGTGTATCCATCTGGGGAGACAAGATCGACCAGTTTGGATTAAAGGTAGGCGAACAAGTCAACCTTGGGATTGAGGTAGAAAGCCGAGAATACAACGGACGTTGGTATACGGAAGTGAAAGCATACAAAGTAGACCGCGGCCAAGGAGGAGGAATGCCCGTTGGTCCTCCAGATGTAGATACTTTTTACGAAGCAGCAGACGAGGACAAACTTCCATTTTAAGATTGCACCGAAGGGAGGTATCTTTCCCTTTTCGTCAACAAACACGCAAAAAAAAAGCGGGGCTTACTCAGCCTCGCTTTTTACTTTTAGTTCGATTTCTTCTCCAGATTCATCTAGGAATCTGTATTCCGTCACGGGTAGTGAAGAATCTTTGATCAGTTTTATCCATTTGTAATATTTAAAAAACCACTTTACTCGTCGGCTAATCAGGCCAGTGGTAAAGTAGGCATGCAGATACGGATGCAAGCCGATGTGGATTTTGTCCACGTTCTGAATGGTTGCCATGTGTTCCAAATCTTTTTCCAACTTATCGGCGACCAAAATGGACGCTTGGATTTTGCCAGTACCGTTGCAAGCAGGGCAGGTTTCCTTGGTCACAATGTTGACTTCTGGACGCACGCGCTGTCGGGTAATTTGCATTAGCCCAAATTTGCTTAGGGGCAATACGGTATGTTTGGATCTGTCAAACTTCATCTCCAACATCATGGAATCGAAAATCGCCTTTTTATTTTCGGCTTTTTTCATGTCGATAAAATCGACGACGATGATTCCTCCCATATCTCGGAGGCGGAGTTGTCTAGCAATTTCTTTAGCAGCTACCAGGTTGGTTTTAAGCGCTGTAGATTCCTGGTCACTTTCTTGATTGGACTTATTGCCACTGTTGACGTCTATGACGTGCAGGGCTTCGGTGTGCTCTATAATCACATAGCCCCCTTGAGGTAGGCTGACGGACTGTCCAAACAAGCTTTTGATTTGCTTTTCGATTCCAAAACTTTCAAATAGCTTAACCTTACCGTTGTAAAGTTTGACAATTTTTTCTTTTTCAGGCGCTATAGACCTGATGTAGGAACGGATCTGATCGTAAGTTGACTCTTCTTCTACGGTGATTGCATCGAATGATTCATTGAGCAGATCTCTCACAAGTGAGGAGGCCATGCTCATCTCTCCAATAATTTTGTCCCGGCTTTTGGCTTTCAGCAATTTGCTCATTCCCTCTTCCCAATTGGCGAGAAGATTTCGAAGGTCTTTATCAAGTTCCGTTACGGACTGACCTTCAGCCACTGTTCGGATGATTACTCCGAAATTGGCAGGTTTGATTGAATTGATAAGTCTGAGCAGCCTTTTACGCTCTTCATTGCTCCTTATTTTCTTCGATACATTGACTGTATCAGAGAAGGGTACGAGCACGAGGTAACGTCCAGGTAGAGAGAGCTCACAGGATAGTCTAGGGCCTTTAGTTGAGATGGGTTCTTTGACAACTTGCACCAAAACCTGAGTGGTCTTGGCTAGAATTTTGTCGATTTTACCGACTTTTTCTATTTCTGCTTCGTTTTCAAAGCCCTTCAAGAGGTGGTTGCTGTAGTTGTTGTTGCGTACCATTTTGGTAAACTTCAACAAGCTATTGATATTTGATCCCAGGTCTTGGTAATGAAGAAAGGCATCTTTCTCGTAGCCAACATCAATAAATGCGGCGTTGAGTCCATTGACAATCTTGCGGACCGTTCCCAAATAAATGTCTCCCACCTTAAACTGGTTGTCCATCCCTTCGGAATGAAGTTCCACCAGCTGCTTGTCTTGCAATAAGGCTATTCGACTTCCATTTTGAGCAGAATCGATTAACAATTCCGTACTCAAGTTTTCTTTTTACTAGTGTAAATGAACGTACTTTACTTCCATTAGCACACAAAGAAGGGATTACTTCTTCTTGTGTCTGTTTTTTCTAAGTCTCTTCTTACGCTTGTGCGTAGCGATCTTATGTCTTTTTCTTTTCTTACCGCAAGGCATAGTTGTACAATTTAAAGTGTTTGTAATTTGTTATAGCTGGTCCAAGTAGCCTTGAATACTCTCTAAGATCATCGGATCTTGGGTCATTTTCTTGACTAGCTCAAACTGTGCTTTTGCTTTGTTTTTTTCCTTCGATTCAAAATAACTGACCCCAAGGTAAAACTGCCCCTGTATATTTTGAGGATGCGCTTTTACCAATTCTTCAAATCGACCAATTGCTCGATCGTATTGGCCGGATTGCATGGAGAGCACACCCATGTTGAATAGGCCGTCTTCATTTTTGGGATCCGCTTCTAGGATTTCTCTTAAAAGCGTGATTCCCTGCATGGGATTGGCTGAAGACACATAGGTCATCGCTATTTTGGACTTCAAGTCGAGACGGGTGGGATCTTTTTCCAACACCTTGTTTAATAAACTTCTGGTCTTTTCAGCCAGCACTTCTACTTTATTCTTGTCCAAGGCAAGGGAAAAAGCATCGTAATTTGCTTTTCCAGCTTCCTCGATGAGAAATAAATTATCTGGCCAAAGCGTACTCGCCTCAGTCCAATAGTAGGCGGCACTATCAAATATTCCCTCCTCCTTGTAGATCCCAGCAAGTACCTGAGCTGCAGCTACTTTCTCCTCCACCGAGGGTGCAGTACGAAATTGAGCAATCAGCTGATTTGCTTGAACTCTATTTTGGGAAGATAGGGTATTCTCATGCGATTCGGAAATGGCTGCGGAAGCTTCCGCCCCAGCTTCCATTTTTGCTCCCGTAGCTTCATTATCGACCACCACCTTGGGAAGAAGATAAAGCCCTGCTACTGAAGCGATACCGATGCCTATGAGAACAACCTGTAATTTCTTCATGCGCTTAACCCAGGCTTAGGCCTGAGTAGCCATTTGTTTAATTTTTTTGCTGTTTTTAATTTTTTCCACAAACACCTTCGAAGGCTTGAATGCAGGAATGTAATGCTCTTCGATTACGATCGCGGTATTCTTGGAAATGTTACGCGCAATTTTCTTTGCTCTTTTCTTGTTGATGAAACTTCCAAATCCTCTGACATAGATATTATCTCCATCTGCCATGGAATCTTTTACTACTTTGAAAAACGCTTCAACTGCTTGAGTTACATCGTCTTTTTGGATTCCGGTCTTCTCGGAAATTTTAGTAATTACTTCTGCTTTAGTCACTGTGATTAAAATTTAGAAAATTCAAAATAAGCTTAACAACCTATTAACCAAGTATTTTTGGGACTGCAAATGTACAAAAATCAACGCAATTAAAAAAGATATTCGAAAAAAATACCTTGGTTTGTAGTCTGGCAACGAATCACAAATGAAGAGCAAAGTCATTGAAAATCAATTCTTTTCAAATTCAATCCTTTCTTGGTACCGAGAAAATCCTCGGCATTTACCTTGGCGCGAAACCCAAGATCCCTATAAAATTTGGCTCTCGGAAATCATTCTTCAGCAAACCCGCGTGGCACAGGGCTTGCCCTATTACGAAGCATTTTCAAAAGCTTATCCTACTGTGCAAGAGCTGGCAGAAGCACCAGAAGAAGAAGTACTCCGCCTCTGGCAGGGCTTGGGCTACTACAGCAGAGCACGCAACCTGCATGGCTGCGCACAGTATATTTGGAGAGAACTAGGAGGCGTTTTTCCAAATCGCTACGCTACCCTCATCCAATTGAAAGGCGTTGGCAGCTACACCGCAGCAGCAATCGCTAGTTTCGCCTTTGGGGAGGTTCAGGCAGTGGTAGATGGCAATGTATTCCGGGTTCTCGCTCGTTACTTTGGAATTGCCACAGACATTGCTAGTGGCAAAGGAAAAAAAGAGTTCGAAGCCCTCGCCAACCAGCTGATTCCTGAAAATTTCCCAGGCGAATTCAACCAGGCCATGATGGATTTTGGCTCCCGCTGCTGTGTGCCCAAAAACCCATCCTGTGCAGAATGCCCACTTTCCACCTCCTGCTTTGCATTTCAAAAAGGCCTCGTAAGCTCCTTGCCCTTAAAAATCAATAAAACTAAGGTCAAGGAACGTATCCTCAACTACCTGGTGATTCGCTGTGCAGGTCAGGTAGTTTGGAATAAAAGAGGTGCGGGTGATATTTGGACGGGCTTGTATGATTTCCCCCTTCTCGAACAAGAAACCTTCCCTTGGCAAGAAAATCTGAGCCAAGAAGCTGTCCTATTTCCTAAAAAATACCGACATCTTCTGTCGCATCAACGGATACTTGGGAGCTTTTGGGAAATCGAACTTTCTCCCAACAAACGCGCTGAATTGGTTCATTGGTGCCAAAAAGTGGGATTTGACTTGGTGGAGCAACAGCAAATTGACGCTTTACCCAAGCCCAAATTGATTGTTCGCTATTTGACTGATCGAGAGATTTGATTACTTTCAATCTTTTAAACTTTTTAACTACTAAAAACAAAATGTTATGGCAGGAGTAAACAAGGTCATTTTATTGGGACATCTAGGATCTGACCCAGAAGTGAAATATTTGGAAGGAGACAAGGTAGTAGCCAACCTAAGCCTAGCTACCTCGGAGGCTTACCAAGATCGAAATGGCAACCGAGTGGAGCAGACCGAATGGCACGACTTGGAGCTTTGGGATCAACAAGCAAAAATTGCTGAGAAATACCTGAAAAAGGGCTCTCAAATCTATGTGGAAGGCAAAATCAAGTCTGACAAATGGACGGATGAGCAAGGTCAAAATCGAAAGAAGATGAAAATCAGAGTATTGAGCTTTACCATGGTAGGCGGCAAGCCGGAAGGAATGGCCACTACTCCCGCTCCGAATTCTGGAATGGCCGCAATGCCAAGTTCATCCCCTGCACCAAGCGCACCCATGGTATCCCTTGATGAGGGAGACGATGATTTGCCCTTTTAATTGAAATACAAATCCCCTGTTCCCTTAATTCAGGGGATTTGTATAACTTTGACTCCTTATTGAACTAAACACATGGATGACCCCTACCCGAGTTACTTACTGATAGCCCAGGTTTCTTCGTTTTCATTCTCTTATTTTTTGTTTAATGGGCTCGCGCTCCTCATCCTCCTCGTAGGATCTGCATTGGTATCTGGTTCTGAAGTAGCTTTTTTTTCGTTGAGTAAAGACGAGCTAATCGATCTCAACCAAAAACATCCAGAAAAAGGGAGAGTGATCACCAGCTTATTGGCAACACCAAAAATCTTGCTCAGTACTGTTCTTATTCTAAATAACTTAATCAATATCGGCATCGTCACCTTGACGACCTTTGTTACTTGGACCCTTTTTGGAACGAACGCTACTGGTCTAGTAGTCATTTTAATTCAAACAGTTGGCGTAACCTTTGCCATCGTATTTTTTGGAGAGATTGTACCGAAAGTGTACGCCAACCAAGCCAATACCCGTTTTGCATTGGCACTTGCAACTCCAATTACTTTTTTCACTCACCTTCTAAAGCCTTTTTCGGTATTTCTAATCGCATTCAGTAACCTCATAGAAAAGCGTGTTCAACAAAAAGGGTATTCACTATCCGTAGATGAACTGAATCAAGCTTTGGAAATGACAACCGAAGACACCCCTGAAGAAGAAAAAGAAATCCTTCGTGGCATCGTGAATTTTGGTACGCTTAACGTCCGTCAGGTCATGAAAAGCCGCATGGAAATCTCCGCCATAGATGTTGAAATTGATTTCCATGAATTGATGGATAAAGTCAACAAAAGCGGCTACTCTAGAATCCCAGTTTATGAAGAGACGATTGACCGTATTCTAGGAATTCTCTACATCAAGGACTTACTCCCTCACATCGAAAAAGATGAAACCTTCGAGTGGAAATCTTTGATTCGAAAGAGTTTCTTCGTTCCTGAAAATAAAAAAGCAGACTCCCTCCTCAAAGATTTTCAAAAAATGCGGGTGCACATGGCCATCGTCGTGGATGAATATGGCGGCACCTCTGGCTTGGTCACCCTAGAAGACTTAATTGAAGAGATTATTGGCGAAATCAACGATGAATTTGATGATACGGATACCCTGTTTTTTCAGGAGATCGATGTGGACACCTTTATCTTTGAAGGGAAGGTTTCCCTCAATGATTTTTGCAAAAAAATAGATTTAGATACGCAAGTATTTGATGAAGTAAAAGGTGAAAGTGAGTCTCTTGGCGGCTTGCTCCTTGAGCTAAATTCAAAAATGCCCAAAAACGGGGCAAAAATCCGCTTCAAAGATTTTGAATTCACCATCTTGGCGGTGGATACTCGAAAAATCAAAAAAGTAAAAGTCTACCTAAGCGGAGGAGAAAAAGACATCACTTCCCCATTTACAGACTAAATTTTTATTTGGTTTATTCCCAATACTACTGCTCGTTTATTGGGAATATTGCGGTTCAAAAAAAGAATCCTCCTATTTTTCCCAGTTGAACAAAATATTTCCATTCCCCCCTCAAAAACTATTTTTCAAGTTTAAAATATGCCTTATTTTAAAAATAAGGCATATTATTTTTTATAAAGCCTGAAAATCCATTCAAATTTTTATCTTATTTTTAATAAAAAAGATTTTTTCAAATCATTTCAGCATAATTATGGGTTTTAAATTATGCTTATTTTAAAAAAATCAGTAATTTTTAATTTTGAAACCTATTAAACTTATAGAAATGGAGCAAGGGTTATATCGGGAGGAGTTTGAGCACGATTCCTGCGGTATTGGAGCAATAGTAGACCTCACCAATGAACCTACACACGAAACCATCAGTGGGGCTTTGTATATGCTCAGCAACATGGAACATCGTGGAGGACGAGGAGCTGATCCCAAAACAGGAGATGGGGCAGGTATTTCCATTCAAATCCCTCACCAATTTCTTCAAGACGTCACTGCACGCACAGAGATCCAGTTGCCAGCGCCAGGTGAATTTGGTTTAGGGATGACTTTTTTCCCAAATAACAAGCAACTCTACACCAAAGCAAAGGCATTACTCAATCAACTCACCGAAGAATTGGGCTTTGAGTTGATTGGCTATCGAAAGGTTCCTATTGATGAAACCATCCCCGGATCAAGTGCCCTAGAAGTGATGCCAATTTTTGAACAGGTATTTGTTCGCCACAAGGATGGGCTGCAAGGGCTTGACTTAGAACGGAAACTGTATGTGCTTCGAAATTATGCTAGTTCCAAAATCAATGCAGAAATTCCAGGGGTCAACCAAGCCTTCTATTTTGCAAGCTTCAGCTCCTTAACCCTGGTGTACAAAGGACAGTTACGAACCGATCAAGTATTGCCTTTCTTCAAGGATCTCCAAAATCCCCGGATTGCCTCCGCCTTTGCCATCGTTCACTCCAGATTTAGCACCAATACCTTTCCCAATTGGAGGCTAGCACAGCCCTTTAGATACCTTTCCCATAACGGAGAAATTAATACGATTCGCGGTAATTTGAACAAAATGAAGTCCAAAGAGGCCTTGATGAAATCGACTCTGTTTAGCCCCGAAGAGCTTGCAATGCTGATGCCCATTACCAACAAATTGAACTCGGACTCCGCCAATTTGGATGCCATGGTGGAACTACTCACCCTCAGTGGGAGGAGCCTGCCGCATGCGATGATGATGCTCGTGCCGGAAGCTTGGCAGGACAACGAGGTAATGGATAAGGAGCGAGCTGCATTCTATAAATTTCACGCCTCCTTGGTAGAACCCTGGGATGGGCCTGCAGCCCTTTTATTTACCGACGGCAAATCGGTGGGCGCCACACTCGATCGAAATGGACTTCGCCCGCTTCGCTATTTCATCACAAAAGACCAGCGTTTAATCCTTTCCTCAGAAGCGGGGGCGCTGCCCATCCGTGAAGCTACCATCACCCAAAAAGGAAGAATTAGCCCAGGACGTATGCTTTGGGCAGACTTAGAAAAAGGAAAGATCCTCCTAGATGATGAAGTCAAGGGCGAAATTTGCAAACGACAACCCTATGAACAATGGGTGAATGAAAAGCGCACAAAACTTAGGCTTGTTCCCGAACCCGAAGAGCTCAGCTATTCTTACCAAACTGAAGAAATCCATAAACACCAAACTATTTTCGGTTACACTTCTGAAGAGCTAAAAGTGATTTTAGTCCCACTTGGAAATGAGGGTCAAGAAGCAGTTGGTTCCATGGGAGCAGACACCCCATTGGCGGTGCTTTCCAAACAAAGCCAGCATATTTCGAATTACTTCAAACAGCTTTTTGCCCAGGTGAGCAATCCGCCCATCGACCCCATTCGGGAGCGTCTGGTCATGTCCCTTTTCACTCGAATTGGGGAAGGCCACAATATTTTGGAAGAAAGCCCTCTTCACACCAAGCAAATCCATATTTCTCAGCCAGTCCTACTCAATGGAGATTTGGAAAAAATTACCCGACTTGAGCATTTGGGCTACCGAACCAAGCGCCTATTTGGACATTTTGTGGCAGACCACCAGCCCGGGAGACTTTTGGAGGCATTGGATCTGCTGTGCCAAGAAGCTGAAGATGCGATTTTGATTGAAGGGAAAAATGTGATTATCCTCTCGGATAGAAACAGTTCGGAAAACCTTGCCCCCATCCCCTCGCTTCTTGCTATTGGAGCTGTGCATCAGCATCTCGTCAAGAAAAAAATTCGTACTCGCGCAGGATTAGTCCTTGAATCTGCTGATATCCGAGAAGTGCACCACTTCGCCACCGCAATTGGCTATGGAGTGTCTGCCATCAACCCTTATTTGGCCCTAGAATCCCTCTTGGATCTCCATCGTAAAGGAGAACTCCCTGGGGCTAAGGATGAAAAAACAGTGCTCAGCAACTACCAAAAAGGGATTGGCAAAGGTCTCTTGAAGGTATTGTCCAAAATGGGGATTTCAACCTTGCAATCTTACCAGGGCGCACAGATTTTTGAAGCCATAGGACTAGGCCCAGAGGTGATGGATCGCTGTTTCAAAGGCACCACCTCCCGAATTAGTGGAATTTCCTTCGATGAACTAGCGGAAGAGGTATTGATTCGACACCGTGCGGCTTACCTTACCCATGAAGGCGTGTTGGAAACAGGGGGGCTTTACCAGTGGAAAAGAAGGGGAGAAAAACACCTTTTCAATCCAGAGACCATTCACCTTCTCCAAAAATCTACCCGAACGGGTGATTATGCACTGTATCAAAAATTTGCTTCAAAAATTAACGAGCAAAGCCAAGATGCGATGACTTTGAGGGGCTTGTTTGAATTTAAAAAGCAAATATCCATTCCCCTAGAGGAGGTGGAGCCCGTAGAAAAAATCATGAAACGTTTCGCTACAGGAGCGATGTCCTTTGGTTCCATCTCCCACGAAGCGCATACCACCTTGGCAATAGCCATGAACAGAATAGGCGCTAAAAGTAATACGGGCGAAGGAGGAGAGGATGAGCAGCGGTATGAAAAAAAGGCAAACGGAGACTGGGAAAGATCTGCGATCAAACAAGTGGCATCAGGACGCTTTGGTGTTACTTCTCACTACTTGACCCATGCGGACGAGCTTCAAATAAAAATGGCTCAAGGAGCAAAGCCTGGAGAAGGAGGGCAATTGCCGGGACATAAAGTGGACGACTGGATCGGTCGAGTCAGACATTCTACTCCAGGGGTGGGCTTAATTTCCCCACCTCCACACCACGACATTTACTCCATTGAGGATTTGGCACAATTGATCTACGATCTAAAAAACGCAAATCGAACTGCTCGAATCAATGTAAAGTTAGTGTCCCAAGCAGGAGTAGGTACTGTCGCAGCTGGCGTAGCTAAAGCGATGACAGATGTGATCTTGATTTCCGGCGCAGATGGGGGTACTGGAGCCTCCCCCTTGAGCTCGATTCGTCATGCTGGACTACCTTGGGAACTTGGCCTCTCTGAAGCACACCAAACCCTTGTCAAAAATAACCTGCGAAGTCGAGTGGTACTGCAAACGGATGGGCAACTGCGAACAGGTAGAGACCTTGCCATTGCGACCCTCTTGGGTGCTGAAGAATGGGGTATTGCTACTGGAGCACTTGTAGCCGAAGGATGCATCATGATGCGCAAGTGCCACCTCAACACCTGCCCAGTGGGGATCGCAACCCAAGACCCTGAGCTGAGAAAACTATTCACTGGAGACCCCGACCATGTTGTCAACTACTTCAAATTTATTGTCCAAGATCTTCGTGAAATCATGGCCTCACTCGGCTTCCGTACCATCGATGAGATGGTAGGCCAAAGTCAGGTATTGCAGGCTAGCACCCACCTAAAGCATTGGAAATGGGATAAGTTGGACCTATCCCCAATCTTCCACAAAGTAGAAGTCCCTAGCCATGTGGGAATATATAAGCAAATCGACCAAGAGGTATCCTTGGACGATGTGCTAGACCGAAAGTTAATTGTCAAAGCAACTCCTGCCTTAGAACAAGCCATCCCAATCCAGGGACACTTTGACATCAGAAATACCGACCGCTCAGTAGGAGCCATGCTCTCGAATGAAATCTCCAAAATTTACGGGAGTGTAGGCCTTCCCGAAGACAGCATCCACCTCACCTTTAGTGGTTCGGCTGGACAGACTTTTGGGGGATTTCTGGCCAGAGGGGTGAATTTTGAGCTAGAAGGAGAAGCAAACGATTACTTCGGGAAAGGCTTATCTGGAGGCAGATTGATCATTTACCCGAGTAGAGATGCCCGATTCAAGGCCGAAGAAAATATTCTTATCGGGAATGTGGCCTTCTATGGAGCCACTTCAGGGGAAGCCTTTATCAATGGCAAAGGAGGAGAGCGCTTTTGCGTGCGTAACTCTGGCGTCAAAGCCGTAATTGAAGGGATAGGAGACCATGGATGTGAATACATGACTGGGGGACTGCTCGTCAATCTTGGTGAAATCGGAAGGAATTTTGCTGCGGGTATGAGTGGGGGAGTAGCGTACATCCTTCAGGAATATCAAGCTGAAATCAACCCCGAAATGGTGGATTTGGATCCCTTGGATGAACAGGATTTTGAAACGCTTTATAGCTATCTCAAGCGACATGTAGCATTTACACGAAGTGCCTTGGCTCAAGCGTACTTAGAAAATTGGGAACTCACCAAAACCAAGTTTATCAAAGTCATACCGAGAGACTACAAAGCCGTATTGGCAAAAAAATCTGAACAACAAGAACGAACATTTGCATAATATGGGTGCCAAAGACGGATTTTTACACTACAATCGAGAAACCCCTTCAAGCCGTGATCCACAAGTTCGGCTGGGGGATTATCAGGAAATTTATACGCCATTTTCCGAAAAACAGCTACACAATCAGGCCGCTCGCTGCATGGACTGTGGAGTGCCTTTTTGTCACCACGGCTGCCCACTCGGAAATATGATCCCTGAATTTAACGAAGCGGTCTACCAGGAAAATTGGCCTCAGGCCATCCGCATCCTGAAGAGTACAAATAACTTCCCCGAATTTACGGGCAGGATCTGTCCTGCCCCTTGTGAAGCAAGCTGTGTGCTAGGAATCAATAAGGATCCAGTGGCCATCGAGTTGATTGAAAAGAACATTGTCGAGAAAGCCTACGATCTTGGTCTAATTGCTCCTTCCCCTCCAAAAGTACGAACAGGAAAACGCGTAGCAGTAATTGGCTCAGGACCTGCGGGTCTTGCTGCTGCAGACCAACTCAATCAGGCAGGACATGAGGTGACCCTTTTTGAAAAAAATGCCAAAATTGGTGGGCTACTGCGCTATGGTATACCAGACTTTAAGTTGGAAAAATGGGTAATAGATCGGAGAATCTCCTTGATGGAGGAAGAGGGAGTTCGTTTTAGTACCCAAACGGAAATAGGGACAACTTTAGCAGCGGAGGAAGTGCTGAAGAACTTCGATGCGGTAGTTTTGTCTGTAGGAGCCCAAAAACCCCGAGGACTAGCTATTCCTGGAAGCTCGCTTAAGGGAGTTCATTTTGCTATGGAATTCCTTACCCCTCAAAATCAAGTGATCGGCGGAGAGGTAGCGGAAAATCCAATCTCGGCAACCGACAAAAATGTGCTCGTTATTGGAGGTGGAGATACTGGAAGTGACTGTATTGGAACCTCCAGAAGACATGGAGCGAGGGGAGTCACCCAGTTGGAATTACTTCCCAAACCACCCGTAAAGCGAACAACTTCTAATCCTTGGCCGGAATGGCCAATGACCTTGCGAACTTCCAGTTCACATGAGGAGGGTGCTGAGCGCCTCTTCTCAGTGCTTACCAAGGAATTTGTAGGCAACGAAAAAGGAGAAGTAACCGGACTCGTAGTAGTAGATATAGCATGGAAGGATGCTGGAGGCCGCATGACTTATGAGGTAGTAGAAGGTACAGAGCAGACAATACCCTGTGATTTGGCCTTCCTGGCCATCGGATATGTGGGTCCAGGACAAACAGATTTGTTGGGCAGTTTTGGGGTGGAACTTCTTGAAAATCAGCTCCCCAAATCCAAGCAGTATGCCAGTTCAAACCCGAAAGTATTTCTTGCAGGAGACATGCGAAGGGGCCAATCTCTAGTCGTATGGGCCATATCAGAAGGCAGAGAGGCTGCAGTCCAGGTAGACAGCTATTTGATGGGCAGCTCTTCATTGCCCAAAAAAGACGCCTCCTATTTTGAAGTAGAGGAGCAGCGTGAACAAGTTTAAAAAAGTCAGCAACAAAAAAGGGCCACATCACTGTGGCCCTTTTTTGTTAACGCCCTCTTCGGAATCTGGGGGCTCCTCTATCGTGATACTTCCCACTTCCTGGATGAGCGTCCCGATGCTGTCGAGATTCCTTCCGCTGCTCCCAAATCATTTTTTGCTCTTCTGTCAAGATTGCTCCAATCTTTTTCTCTTGATCCATTCTGTATTCCTTTTGAGCTTCAAATTCTGCTTTTCGCTTTTGGATAAGCTCCTCCTGCCTATTGGCATTATCAAGTACCACCTTGCTCACTTGCTTTTTCTGTTCTTCTGTAAGCTTCAGTTCTTCCGCCATTCGATTGCTCATCTTTTCTGCGCGCTCTATTGCACTTAGTTCTCGAGAGTTTTTCTTCTGATGCTGCGCAGAAAGCCCAAGACTGATACAGGTCATGACTGCCGCTCCAAGGATCCATTTTTTCATCTTTTCATTGGTTTGTTTCATAAATTAGACCAGACTGAGCAAGTGGGGTTTAATCGACTTTGAAAATGGACTGTTAATTAATCTAAATCAGAAAAGCCATTTTCTTCGATCAGTTCTTTTCGCTCCGAAGCTCGTACATACTTTGACTTGATAAGGAGACGTAGACTCGAATCAATGCTGAGGTAATTCCAAGACCAATCTAGAAAGATGAAAAGTTTGTTCTTTATCCCAAGAATGGCCATTAAATGCACAAACAACCAGGTCATCCAGGCTAGAAAGCCTTGGAACTTATAGAATGGCAAATCTACCACAGCCAACTTTCGCCCTACTGTGGCCATGGAACCAAGATCTAGGTATCGAAAAGGGAGTAGATGCTCACCTTTAGCCATTCTGAAAAGATTTTTGGATAAATTCTTTGCCTGTTGAATGGCTACCTGTGCCACTTGAGGATGCCCCTTTGGAAAATTCCCTTGAGGCAAAAGACACTGATCGCCCAAAACATAGACTCCTTCAACGCCAATTAATTGGTTAAACTCATTCACTAGCATTCTTCCGTTACCTGCATAATTACTCGAATCAAAGCCCTCAATTCGATTAGGTTTGATCCCTGCTGCCCATAGCAGGGTCTGAGTTTCGATCGGTTCCTTCCCCTCGATAGAAACCACTTTCCCATCATAGTCCAAGACTTTGGTATCCAAAAATACCTCTACACCAAGTTTTTGAAGGTATTTAAAGGCATGACTTTGAGCCTCCGATGACATTGCGGCAAGTAGTTTTGGTCCCGCTTCAATCAAAACGACCTTCATGTTTTTAAAACTCAATTCTGGGTAATCCTTTGGAAAGACATTATTTCTTAATTCGGCCATAGCACCAGCAAGTTCTACCCCTGTAGGGCCACCTCCCACAATCACCATATTCATTAGGGATTTCCTGTCTTCCATTTTTGGGATCGTAATCGCCCGCTCATAATTAGAAATCAGTTTGTTTCGAATATACAGGGCTTCCGATACCGACTTCATCGGCGAAGAAAAGTACTCGATATTCTTTGCTCCAAAGTAATTGGTGTCTGCACCCATAGCGAGCACCAAATGGTCATAATCGAGGTAGCCAATTTCCGTGTGGAGCCGCTTTATTGCAGGTTCCACCGCTACTGCCTCAGCCATTCGAAAGCTGGCATTGGGTATTCCGTGAAAAATCTTACGTAAGGGAAATGAAATGGCACTTGCTCCCAATCCAGCAGTAGCTACCTGATACAAAAGCGGCTGAAACTGATGGTAATTATTCTTGTCCAAAAGAATCACTTGAAAAGGGCGATTCCTTAGGCTCATGGCGAGCTTAAGGCCTGCAAATCCACCTCCCACGATGACGACTTTTGGTAAATCAAGCGAAGGAAGATTAGGAATGGGTTGAGGATTGGAATGAATCATAAGGACATGCTTAAGTTGATTTATACGGTAAGCGGTCAAAAATGGATCCTTTGGAGGTAAAGAATTGTCAATTTGATAAATGGAATTCAGGTTCCTCTTTGTAAAAATGATTTACTATTTTTGGCTAATTAACACAACATATCCATGGGAAGAGCATTTGAATTCAGAAAAGAGCGAAAATTCAAGCGTTGGGACAAGATGTCCAAGGTATTTACCCGACTAGGGAAGGAAATCGTCATGGCCGTGAAGGTGGGCGGACCGGACCCTTCTAGTAATGCCAAACTTCGGACTGTCATCCAAAACGCCAAAGGTGCGCAAATGCCCAAGGATCGTATCGAAGGTGCGATCAAACGGGCCTCCAACAAGGATGAAAAAGACTACGAAGAAGTAGTATACGAGGGCTATGGCCCCTTTGGAATAGCCTTTATCGTGGAAACTTCCACAGACAATACCAATCGAACCGTAGCTAATGTAAGGTCCTACTTTGCCAAAGCAGGAGGCTCTATGGGAACTTCAGGATCCGTCAGCTTCATGTTTGAGCACAAAGCAGTATTCCGTTTTGCGAAAGCGGCATACGATCTTGAGGAACTTGAATTGGAATTGATCGATTTTGGACTCACCGAAATTGCGGAGAATGAAGGGGAGATTTTTGCTTACACCGAATTTGAAGACTTTGGCTTGATGCAAAAGGCCCTTGAAGACCGAAATATAGAGATGATCTCCGCAGATTTCCAACGCTTTCCAAGTACACTTACTGAATTGACCGAAGAGCAAGAAGAGCTAATCAATAAGCTTATCGATCGTCTGGAAGAGGACGACGATGTCAACCAGGTATTTACCAATATGGCTTAAGGCTTTGACCACAGTGCTAGAAAATCAGCCCGCTCCCACACTAGTAATCGTGGGTAGCAAAAACCCGGTAAAAGTTGGCTGTACCCGAGAGGCCTTTACCCAAGCATTTGGAAAAGTAGGTTTAGTGGAGGGTGTTGATGCCCTTTCTGATATCCCAGCACAGCCGCGATCTGAGGAGGAAACCCTCCTCGGAGCCAAAAATCGCACTACCCATGCCAAATCTCTTGTTCCCGAGGCGGACTACTGGGTAGGAATTGAAGGCGGGGTGGATGAAGACCCACAAGGGATGTATGCTTTTGCTTGGATCTATGTGCTGCACTGCTCGGGCAAATCCAGCCAATCCAAGACAGGCACTTTTTACTTACCTCCACCCGTAGTCGCCTTGATTCAGGATGGGATGGAATTGGGACATGCCGATGATTTGGTATTTCAAGCGCAAAACTCCAAGCAACAGGGAGGATCTGTTGGGTTGCTTACGCATGGCCTCATCACACGGGAAGCCTATTACCAACAGGCCATGGTGCTCGCACTGATTCCTTTTCTGAATGAATCGTTGTATCCTGTGGGCTAGGATTTTTAGTTGCTAAAAATTGCCACTATTTTTTCAGGTTATCCAAAAATTGATTGAGGGAAACCTTCCAGTCCGGGTGGGCATCCCAGGTGGACCCGAGATAGAGTTCCTCTCGAACTAAAAACCGGATGTAAAATTTCACCACTGTTTTAGCTCCTTCTTCTCCTGAAATCGGTTCAAGTCCCATACTTTTCATCAGGTCAGCTTGCCTGCCTTCTACCTTAACGAGTAAAAATTGAATCTGGTCTGCCAGCAGTTCTTGATTGGTCTTCGTTTCCACCAGCCAGGCCACCTCGTAAGGGTACTTGCTTGAAAAAATTTCCTCAAGCCCGACTTGTTGAGCACTTTGCTCGGCTAGTAGGGTTCCAGGAGATTTTCCATAGACCTCATAACGGAAGGTGTTGATCGGACCATTGATGGCAGAAGTTCCTTCAAGTGGAATCCCTAGACGAAAGACGTCAAGGTTAAGCGGATTTCTAGAAATCCACTTTTGGGAATTGGCAGCCACTGACTGAGGGCCTAAAGCGGGAAACTCTGCCAAGTCAGCAACTAGCAAATTTTTAGTAGGTACTGCAGTTCCAATAGCGGCAAACTGCTGAACGGCAGTTTTCCAATCCTTTCCAGAAATTCCGAAAAGGGAAGTATTTTCAATGATTTTACCATCCCCAGAAAATTTTCCCACCTGAATACTTACCTGCTCCTTTTGTCGGGTAATCAAGACCACATTTTGGATTTGACGCTCCAAAAAAGCCTTGGCATAAACTGCCTGCAGGGCAGTGGACAAGGCTACCTGTTCGAGCTCAAAATACCCCACCGGATCTCCTCCAGCACGCACCAAATCCGGATGAATGCTGTCTGCAAGTGCTTTCCAAGTAATTATTGGCCTAGCTCCGGGATCGTTCGATACCAAAATGATGGACTTGCCCTCGAAAAAAGTTGGGGGCAAAGTCCCCTGGCCATGAGTAAGGGGCGAACAAAAAAGAAATAAAAATAATGCGTAGCTATATTTCATAAAATTTCTGAGGGATTGAACCCAAGGACTGTATTTTTACAGCAGTACTTCACTAATCCTTCTTCTGATGCATTTCCTACAACGCAAATTAGGTACAATAATTTTAGTTCTTGCCTCCTTTACTGGCACATTTGCCCAAGAAATTGATGGCAAAAAACTACTCAGCCATTTGGAATACTTATCCTCGGATGCACTTGAGGGCCGAAAACCCCTGAGTAAGGGCAGCGATATGGCTCAAAAGTACCTCTTAAAAGAGCTTACTGCCTTGAACTTGGTTGAACCACTTTATCCGGATTTTATTCAAAAGTTCTCATTTGAAGACCGAAGAACAAAAAAAATGCTGGTGGATGCAGCCAATATTGTGGCTTTTATTCCTGGAAAATCCTCCAAAAAAGTGATTGTAGTAACTGCCCATTACGATCATGTTGGCATAGGAAGACCCAATGCAGCGGGAGATTCGATTTACAATGGAACGGATGATAACGCATCGGGTACGGCTGCCTTGTTGGTTTTAGCCGAATATTTTTCAAAAAATCGCCCCCAGCACGGCATGTTGTTTGCCGCCTTGGATGCAGAAGAGATGGGGCTTCAGGGTGCAAAAGCCTTGGTGAATGATTTCCCCTATCCCCTAGCGCAAATTTTACTTAATGTGAATATGGACATGCTTTCCCGAAGTGAGGCAAAGGAAGTCTTCGTTTCAGGAACCTCCTACTATCCACAGTTCAAAACAATATTGGAAAAAATTCCAAGTGAGACAAGTTCAGTCCTTCGCTTCGGCCATGATATTCCAGGCACAGGGGCAGAGGATTGGACTAGATCTTCAGATCATGGAGCTTTTTTTGAAAATAAAGTCCCTCACTTGTATTTCGGAGTAGAAGACCATGTAGATTACCATCAGCCAAGCGATTCCTTTGCGGGAATCCATCCTGCCTTCTACGAAGCGACAGTTCGATTAATCTTAAAATCACTACTCGCTTTGGATGCTGCTCTTCTCGAAAAGCCCTAAGCTTACCTAACCCACTCATCTACTTTATACGCTTGTCAAAAACTGACTTCATCACCCGCCTCCTGATTTTCAGACTTCGGCATATGAGTAATCAGACCTTTATTCTGATTCTCAGCGGCTGTATTGGGGTGTTTTCTGGTTTGGCTGCAGTACTTCTCAAAACAGGCGTGCATACGATCCAGTCTTTTTTGAAGGAAGATTTTTATCCTTCTTATGCCAATTTCATGTACATCATTTATCCAATGATTGGTATTTCAGCTGCCTTTCTATTGGGAAAATATGTGTTGAAGGATTTGGGGGGTCATGGGATCCCGGATGTGCTATTCACCATCTCCAAAAAGTCAAGCCTTATTCCTCGAGTCAAAATCTTCAGCAGGGTACTTACCTCTTCCCTTACGGTAGGCTTTGGAGGCTCGGTTGGTTTGGAAGCTCCTATGGTAATGACGGGATCAGCGATCGGATCGAATGTAGGTTCCTTGATGCATTTGAGTGCCAAAAAAAGAACCTTGCTCATTGGCTGCGGGGCTGCAGGGGCCATTTCGGCAATTTTTGGAGCGCCTATTGGGGCGGTTATTTTTGCAATTGAAGTAATCTTGATGGAGATAAGCACTGCCAGCTTTATTCCATTGCTACTTGCCTCTGTTACAGGTTCATTGACCTCAATGCTCTTAATTGGGGACGATTCCCTATTCACTTTCAGCTTGAAAGATAGTTTCCAAGCGGCCCATATGCCCTACTATTTGCTTTTAGGAATCATCACGGGAATGGTATCCCTTTATTTTAGTAAAACAGTGCTGATCACTGAAAAATTAATGGCGGCATTGGGAAGCTATTGGATGCGAATTCTGTGTGGGGGAGCCATTTTGGGTTTGATGGTCTTTCTTCTGCCTCCAATTTATGGAGAGGGGTATGATACGTTAAATGCTTTAATCGAAGGAGATGCAACTCAGGTACTGGGCAAAAGTCCCTTCTTTTCTTCGTTGGAGGACTCGCAAATCGTGTTGCTATTTTTAATGGGAGTCATTTTAATAAAACCCATTGCATCAGCGATTACGATAGGCGCTGGGGGTAGTGGAGGTATTTTTGCCCCTTCTCTTTTTGTAGGAGGAATTACGGGGTTTCTATTTGCCTACTCCAAGAATTTAATGGGATTTCACATCGAACTTCCATTGGCCCATTTTGTACTCGTGGCCATGTGTGGAGTGATGGCAGGGGTACAACATGCCCCATTATCCGCTATCTTTTTGATCGCAGAAATCACAGGTGGCTACGAATTGTTTATTCCACTGATGTTTGTTTCTGCTATTTCCTACATCACCAAAACCTACTTTCAAAAACATAGTGTCTATACCTTACAACTAAAGGCGCAGGGGAAATACCTGCCAGAGACAAAAGATGAAGAGTTATTAGATACCATCTCTATTACCCAAGTAATTGAAAAAGATTTGCTGCCAATACACCCGGATGCCCTATTGACAGATTTGATCGAGTTAGTTAAACTATCGAAACGAAATATCTTCCCTGTAGTCGATACCAACCAAGCACTTCAAGGAATCATAACCTTAGATGATATTCGACACATCATGTTTGATGTGGAGAAGCAAAAAAATTTCCGTGTAAGGCAACTCATGCATAGTCCTCCAGAAATCCTATTTTCAACAGAAAATATGCAATCGGCTATGGAAAAGTTTGAACGATCTGGCGCATGGAATCTTCCAGTAGTTGAAAATAACACCTATTTGGGATTTGTTTCTAAGGCTAAAATCTTCAATGCTTATCGCAAAAAGTTGCAGCGACAAAAAGAAGAGTAATCACCGGTTTAAAATAAAATTTGGGAGCTCAAATTATCCACTTTTGCCAATGCATTTAGAGTTGATAATCATTTAGTTAGCAAAGATTATCCACAAAATCGACTGGAGGGAAATCAATTTAACTAATTGATTTATAATCCTTTATATGTTAATTTAATGTGAATGTGGATAAATTATTGAAATTGTGGATAAATTTTTCTTGCATTTTTTAATCCGCTTTAATTTTGCTTTGAAGGGCATTTTAAAGAATTTATACCCCAAGAAATCTTAAAAAAATTAGGGAAATTTTAGCTCAAATTTTTGAGCCAAATTAAAATTAAATTTGGCCGCTGGCCTACCGAAGGGCGAAGGGAACAGCAAAAAACCTAAACAATATCCTTCTCTAAATTTTCAACAAGGTTTAATGATATTTTAACCTTTAATATTCAAATTTATTTACCAAAACCTGTAGGAGAGAGATTACTCATCTGCCTCATGATAAAGCTTTGTCTACCCTTGATGTAGGAAGTAGGCCTTGCTGGACTCCAGCGTCTAGGATTAGGCAATACCGCAGCTATCAATGCTGCCTGCCCCTTTGAGAGCTTGGAGGAACTCTTATCAAAAAAGGTTTGAGAAGCTGCTTCAATCCCATAGATTCCATCGCCCATCTCAATGACATTTAGGTACACTTCAAGGATTCGTTCTTTGGACCAAAAAATTTCAATCAAGACGGTGAAATAGGCCTCAAACGCTTTCCGTACGTAACTTCTTGAAGGCCATAGAAACACATTTTTTGCAGTTTGCTGGGTAATCGTACTTGCCCCCTTCACTCGCTTATTCTTTTTATTTCCTTCCCACGCTTTCTTTAAAGATTTGAAATCAAATCCAAAATGCTTCATAAATGTCTGATCTTCTGCGCCTACTACTGCTTGAGGGGCATGCCGAGACATTTCTGAAATAGGAACCCAATCCTTGACTAAGCGCACTTCTTTTTCTGGATCAATTGCCTGTTCCACCAATCGAATCACCATCAATGGAGTGATGGGCACCGGTACAAATCGATATAAAATGACTAATCCAATCGAAAGTCCTAGAAACCACAAGGAAGTCTTCCAAATTAATTTTCCAATCCAACGAATCGCTTTCATCTTACGAATTAAAGGGTAGCTTTTGCTTGTACAAATTGGTAGAAAAAAATGGCATTTTCATCTTTCCCTAATTTTTCTAAATCTTCCTCCATTTTTTGTACTGCCGAGGGCGTAACTATCCCCTCAGCTAACAATGCAGGTGCCGCGCTTTTAAGTAGCTCCTTCCAATATTCAGTCACTGCTTTTCTTTTTTCGCCACTTCTGGCATCTAGGTAAAATCCATCAAAGCGGGTGGAGCAAGCGGAAAATCCCGCCTCAGTCATCAAATTTCCCAATTCGATCCCCACATCAGGATTTCCGCCAATCATTCGTTGAAAGTTGCTCATTACCTCGACATAATGCTGTAGATGGGAGAATCCTGGGGAAACATACAAACTAGAATTAAATACTTCCGTTACATACACACGAGCGCCAGGTTGAAGATGCTCCTTGAGCTTTACCAAAAGCTGAATCGGAGAAGGGACATGCTCCAAAGTCCAACACACAAAGGCAGCATCAAATCGCTCGACAAGCTGGAGTACACAACCATCCTGCTCCACAAAACGAACACGATCTCCAAATGATGCCAAGTTGATCCGTGCTTGCGCTAGCTGAACCGCTGAAGCATCCACACAGGTGATCTGGAGGTCAGGAAATCTTTCGAGCAGAATACGTGATTGCGCACCAACTCCACTGCCTACTTCTAGTAGCTGCCTACAGCCACTGAAGTCCACCTCCTTGTAAACCATGGGTGCTAAGAACTCAGCCTGCTCTTTTAGGCGCAACTGCTCTTCCGGATCAAAACCATGCACATAGTTTGCCATTGATGAAAAGTAATTGGGGTTTAGGTCCTAGAAAGGACGAAGATGAAACTTTTTTGAGGATTGAAAAATTCACTTCCTTACTTTTTCCTATTTTCGACTTCTATATCTCTTAAACCTCCCCACCTATGCCCACTATTGCAATTGGCAGCTTTGAAGAATTTGAATCCTATCTAGGAAAAGAACTTGGTGCTTCCCCTTATTTCCAAATCACCCAAGAACAAATCAATCGCTTTGCAGCCGCAACCCTGGATCACCAATGGATACATACTGATCCGGTCCGAGCTAAAGCAGAGGGAGCTTTTGGAAATACCATTGCCCATGGCTACCTCACCCTAAGCATCGTCCCCTACCTATGGGAACAAATCGTGCAGGTGAACAACTTGAAAATGATGATCAACTATGGAATTGAAAACCTGAGGTTTGCCCAGGCAGTAACCGTAGAAGGTGAAGTACGCTTGGTCGCCTCCCTAAAAAACATCACCAATCTCCGTGGCACCATCAAGGCAGAAGTGGAAGTTGTCCTAGAAATCAAGGATCAAAAGAAGCCAGCATTCGTAGGGCTTCTCATCTTCTTGTACCATTTTAATCCCGTCTCAGGAGGCTAATAAATCATTAATTACCGTTGCGGCACAAGCGCAGCCAAAGGCCGCTGGAAGAAAAGACATCGTTCCATAAGCGGACTTTTTGAAATTTTTTCCGTCGGTCAACATCAAGCTCTCTTTAATCATTTCTTCGGTAGAAAACACGGCCTTGAAGCCTCCGACAATGTTTCTTCTTTTTAAGCGTTTCCGCAGCATCTTGGCCAGCTTGCATTGGTGCGTGTCTGCAAAGTCGACCACCTTAATTTGGGTAGGATCTACTTTTCCACCAGCACCCATGGAACTGACTAATGGAAACCCACGATTTTTAGCTCCTTCGATGAGGTGCATTTTGGGGGTAAAGCTATCGATGCAATCCACCACATAATCAAACTCATTCCCTTCAAGCAACTCCGTAATTTCGAAAGGCTCTAAAAATTTCTTGATCGCCTGCAACTTGAGCTTCGGGTTGATGGCCAATAAGCGCTCCTCCATCCATCCTGCCTTCGCCTGTCCTACATTGAGCTGCGTAGCTGGAAGCTGCCGATTGACATTGGAAATGTCTACCGTATCCCCATCGATGATGGTCATGGCCCCGATACCTGAACGTGCAATAAACTCGGCAGCAAAAGAGCCTACACCCCCTAGCCCTACCACGAGCACATGTTTAGTAGCTAATTTTTCAAGGCCTTCACGCCCTACAATCAACTCGGTGCGGCTCAGCCAGGCAAATTCATTCATGAGATTTTTCTATTGGAAATGGCATTCCAGTTGGCAATCACTTGTGCTGCAAGGCTTGCCACTGGAATCTGCAAAAGTAGGGAAGCCCTCTGATAAATTGAATCTATTTCCAAGCCCGAATCGTCGGTTTCAAAAAAAACACGCTCTAATGGGCAGGCTATCAACCATTTTGCGGCATTGCTGTTGGGATGGAGTAGCTGATTCCCGAAGGAATAAAATACTGGAAAGGGCAGCAACTGCCTTGCCCGCTCAGACTTTTGATTCCAACCATGCCAGATGATGTTGGGAGGATTCTTTGCTGACTTCAAGTACTCGAGGAGCAAGTCATGGGACTTGACACAATGCAAAATCAAGGGAATCCCAAGCGACGCAGCCCAACTGGCTTGAGCATAAAAGGCCTGTTTTTGTAGCGAAATTTCTGGCCCTTTTAGCCGATCAAAACCTGCTTCACCAATCGCCAAAACGCAAGGATTCTGGGCTGCTTCCCACTTGATTTTTTCAAAATGAGTGTCCCAATTGGAATCCAACTCCCAGGGATGAATCCCCATAGAAACGGGAACACCTTCCACTATTTTGGCTTTCCCCGCCTGGAATAGGGAATAGGGATGCCCCTCGCGATGTGTATGGATATCCCAACAATGCATTCCCGAAGGTCGAAAAAATAAGCGTAAAATAGGATGGAGCAAGAACAGAAAAGAATGCCTGTCCCATTTCCGAAAAGTATTTTTTTAGAAAAGAACAAAAAACTCCCGAGCAGACTACTCGGGAGTTTGAAAAATCACGAGAAAGGTAAGTTACTTCGCTGCAGCGTAACGCTTGCTTACTTCCTCCCAGTTTACAAGGTTCCAGAACGCCGCGATGTAATCTGGACGTCTGTTTTGGTAGTGTAGGTAGTAGGCATGTTCCCATACATCCAGGCCTAGGATAGGCGTGCCTGGGTTTT
>CAMBMU010000012.1 GCA_945868725.1 Spirosoma fluviale | reverse complement strand
CCTCTTTCCTTAGCAGATGAAAGCAGAGAAATAACTATTGGAACCTCATCTACCAGAAGAATAGCGACCCTTAAGCATTTTTATCCACATGTAAAAACGGTGGAGGTGCGTGGAAACCTGCAGACCCGCATTCGAAAAATGGAAGAGGGCCTTTGCGATGCCTTACTATTGGCCTATGCCGGGGTTTACCGCATGGGTTATGCGAATTTGGTGGTGGAGCATTTAGACTTAAATCAATTTATTCCTGCTGTAGGTCAGGGATCCATTGCCATTGAGGGGTGCACTAGCCTTGATCCCAAGCTTCGTGAAGCCATTGTTTCCGCCTGTAACGATGGACCTACAGCAACCTGTTTGCGAGCTGAGCGAGCTTACCTCCGGGTGTTAGAAGGAGGCTGTAGCATTCCTGTTTTTGCTTTGGCAAGGCTTGTTGCAAATCAAATTCACATCAAAGGAGGGATCCTGAGTTTGGATGGGCAGCAGCGCATCGTATTGGAACTGACAGGGCCTCAGTCGGAGGCAGAGCAGTTGGGTGAAGCATTGGCAAGACAGGTCCTTCAGGCTGGAGGAAAAACTATTTTAGAACAGATCAAACAATCCCCTCATTGAGATGAACCAGAAAATGCGAATTTTAATCTTTTTTCTTTCTGTGCTGAGCTTTTCGGCTTGTGGCAAAGACAAGGACTATGTAGTCACGATCACCACGCGTCACGGAGAGATTAAGGCGATACTATTTGATGATGCGCCTGAGCACAAGTCTAATTTTTTATCCTTGGCAGAGGATGGTAGATTCGATTCCACCCAGTTTCACCGAGTCATTCAAGGATTTATGGTTCAAGGTGGAGACGTCTTCAAAAAGGAAGGCCTTCCTTATCAAAATTGGCCCACACTTCCTGCAGAGATTCGTCGCAATCATGTGCACACCAAGGGGATGATTGCCGCTGCTCGTGAAGGAGATGATAGCAATCCTCAAAAACGGAGCAATGGCTCTCAGTTTTACATTGTACAAGGAAGAACCTACGAAGCGCAAGAGCTGACTACCGATTTTACAGCCTTGCAAAAGGCGGTCTTCCAGTACATGCAATTGGAAAGCCAACAACAAATGAAGGAAGAGTACACTCGGCTTTATCAGGAAGGAAAAATGGATAGTCTCACCCAACTTTTACTTTCCAAACGGGATGAAATTGCCAAGACCTTGTCTTTAAAACTCACCAAGGATTATACTCCTGAACAGGTGAAGGCCTATGCGGAACTGGGTGGTACCCCACACTTGGATTTTGAATATACCGTATTTGGCCAGGTGATCCAAGGCTTGGAGGTTGTAGATAAGATTGCAGCAGAGAAAACAGCCCGTGAAGTTCCTTTGGAACCCGTAATCATGAAGGTTACGGTAGAAAAAATGTCACGCAAAAAAATTGAAAAAGAATTCGGTTATGTCTATCCAGTTGTCCAATAAACCGAAAATCTTGATCACGGGAGCCAATGGCTTGTTGGGTCAGAAGCTGGTAGAGCAGCTCGTAGCACAAGGGAATTATGCCGTGATTGCTACCGGTAGAGGTTCCTGCAGGCTCTCGGGTACAGGTTTTACGTACCAGAGTTTGGATATTGAAAATGAGCAGGAGGTGGAGGAGAATTTGGCAAGGCTTCGTCCGGATGTGCTGATTCATGGAGCAGCGATGACCCATGTGGATGATTGTGAAAAAAACCAGGAGGGATGCCACCGTGCCAATGTGCTTGCGACCTCCTATCTGGTGCGAGCGGCAGAGAAGATTGGAAGTCACTTTATTTTTGTGTCTACAGACTTTATTTTTTCCGGACTAGACGGTCAAAATCCATATACCGAAGAGGCTACACCGGATCCAGTCAATTACTATGGGCAAACCAAGTTGGACGGAGAGGAGCTGCTCAAGCACTCTACCTTGAAATGGGCGATTGCGCGGACGGTCTTGGTTTATGGGCTTGCCAATGATTTGAGTAGATCAAATATCATCCTCTGGGTCAAGTCTTCTTTGGAAGTGGGCAAGCAAATTCAGGTGGTGGATGATCAGGTGCGGACCCCAACCTTGGCAGAGGATTTGGCAGCAGGATGTATTTTAATTGCCGAGCAAGGAGCCAGGGGTGTGTTTAACATTTCTGGATCCGAATTGCTGACTCCATACGATATGGCGATGCAGACGGCTGATTTCTTTGGCTTAAACAAGGAGTTGATTGTTCGCACGGATTCTACCCGATTTACTCAGCCGGCGCGAAGACCGATGAAGACAGGATTTATCATCCAAAAGGCGGTGGATCAATTGGGCTATCGTCCTAAAACTTTCAAGGAAGGCATAGGAATATTAGCAAAGCAAATTGCCTTAGCCTCTTCCTGATTGAGGAATAGCTTTGGATCATTAAATCCAGACTTTAGTATTTTTTTTTCTGATTATCCGCTTTTTAACCAGTACCGAAAGAAAATAAGTTTTGAAGTTCAAGTAAGTGAGCTGTGGACCGTGGTCTGTCGAAGATTATCCGCAGTCATTCAAAGAAATCTTAAGCTACTGGTGTAATTGCGGATAATCATATTCTAGTATCCTTCTTGGCCTCAATTCAGGCCTGTGTAACTATTAATTCAAAAAAAACGTACACTAAAGTTCTTCTTGCTTCGTTTTGGCAGAAGAATTGTACGTGTAGTTCTACTTTAATTTTACAACTAAATCTGATGGACCATGAAAAAGCTAGCTTTAATTGTCTTAGTTACCCTGAGTTCACTCTCCCTATATGCCCAAAAAAATGGGTTTGGTATCAAAGGGGGATTGAGTAGTACGCAAGTAAATTTCGAAGGAGAGCAGCTTGTTCCTAGCGATGCGCAAATGGGGTATCACCTAGGGGTGTTTGCTCGGTTTGGTGGGGTTGGATTTTTTGTTCAGCCGGAGGTATTGTTTACACAGACTAGCGGAAAATTTAAGCTTGAATTGCCTCCACTAAGTAGTGTTTCTCCAACTCAATACGAAGCTAAGTTTAACCGCTTGGATGTACCCGTAATGGCAGGATTTAAAATGCTCAAAATCATTCGAGTGATGGCAGGACCGATCGCTAGTTTCAATATAGACTCCTCGCTCAAGGATGCAGGAAAAACGGTCCAAAATATCGATTTCAAAAATGCAACTTTCGGCTACCAAGCTGGGGTCGGTGTGGATCTAGGCAACCTATCCATTGAAGGAAAATACGAAGGGGGGCTTAGTAAATTTACGGAGAATGTTGGTTCCTACACCGCGGATAACCGACTCAACCAATGGGTGCTTTCGGTTGGATTTAAATTATTCTAATTGGATTATCCGCAATCATGTCAGCGGCTTAATAGAAGCGTCAACTACTGCGGATAATCGACCACAGACCACGGTCTGCAGGCAGACGATAGGCCACGGCCTACTGGCTGTTCACGGACCACAGCTCACTTAAACGAACCTCAAATCTTGTTTTCTTTTGATACTGGTAAGGAAGCGGATATTCATATTTTTTGATCCACACTTCTCAGGATTAATGTAGTTTAATTAAAAAAGCCCTTCCAAATTCAATTTTGGAAGGGCTTTTTGTGTAGGATTTGATTTACTTTTTTTCCATTACCAAAGGTGCTGGAGTAGCCCATTGGTGGATGGGCTTCAGATCCACCACATAGACACTTCGGCCGTGAGTACCAATCACTAGGTGATTTTCACGTTCTTGAATCACCATATCATAAATGGCGACGTTCGGGATTTGGCCTTGGAATAGGTTCCAGTTTTTTCCAGAATCCAAACTTACATACAATCCATGGTCTGTACCCAAATACAGGATATTGGCCACTTTTGGATCTTCAATGATGATATTCACCGACTCATTGGGAAGGTTGGAAGCGATGGAAGTCCAAGTCTTGCCATAGTCTTCGCTTTTGTAGACATAGCTGGTAAACTCATCGTAGCGGTAGCCATTGAGTGTAATGTAAACTAGCCCTTCTTTTGCTTGTGATGGAGAAATGCTGCTCACCCATCGATCTTGGGGAAGTCCAGCATTCAAGCTGGTCCAGCTGCCTCCATTATTTCGCGTTACCCAGACATTGCCGTCATCTGTTCCTGCATAGAGTGTTCCAAATTCAAGTGGTGATTCTTCCACTACTGATAGGGTAGCAAAAGGCACATTACCACTTTTTTGATTTTTGGTTAGATCTGGAGAGATCGTAGTCCAGGTATTCCCTTGATCTAATGACTGATATACGTACTGCGATCCCATGTAGACGATGTCCTGGTTGTGGTAGCTCAGCTCTGCTGGGGTTCTCCAGTTCCAACGGTTTGGAGCCTTTCCGATATCGTGTCCTGGGGTGATGCGCTTGCGCTCATTTGATTTTTTATTGATGCGGACATAGTTTCCAAATTGTGAACCGGTGTAGATGATGTCGTTGTTGCGGGTATCAACTGCCACGACCATTCCATCCCCCCCATATAGGGACTCCCAAGGATCCTCGGGTGCATTGGTGGACTTGCCATACCATACCCCATTGTCTTGCATGCCGCCATAGATGTGGTAAGGAGTAGCATTATCCACCATGATGGAATAAAACTGAGAGATTGGCATCTGAGTATTTAAGTGATCCCAACGAGAACCTCCGCCGTAGCTTCTGTACAAACCACCATCGTTCCCGAGTAGGATGTGCTTGGAGTCTTTTGGATTGATCCACATGGCTTGATGGTCAGAGTGAGGTCTCCCGATGGAGTCGGTACGGGAAAAGTTCTTTCCACCGTCACGAGAAACCAAGAGCGGTACGCCTAGCACAAAGATTTCGTTTTCGTTGGCAGTGCTTACCCGTATCTCTCCAAACCAATAGCCATAGGAATTGTACAATTGGCTGATATCTGATTCAGATACTAGAGTCCAGTTTTTTCCACTATCCGTGGATCGATATACCTCTGCACCTTTGATCGGAGCACCAAACATTGCTGCATTGGCATCCACCGCGCCTCCTAGGTAGTTGGCAATTTGGGTAGTAGTGATTTTACCCGTCTTGAGTTGGCGCTTCAGCTCTGCAGGAGTGTATTTGCTAGCAAACTGGTTTCTGCGTAGAGATGACTCCAATCTCTTGTCGTCCAAGGCCAAGGCTTGATCGAGGGTCATGCTGGAAAATTCTTCCAACTTAATTGGATTTTCTTCCGGCTGAGCACCAGGGCGTTGTCTTGGAGCAGGAGCCGGTTTGTTTGACTTGCCCTGGTTGTCCAAGAGTGCATAGACTACTTCTGGGCTTGAAAGACTGAAATCAAATCCAATTCTGCCTACGAACTCATCTTGAGGGAATCCGCTCACTGATTTTTTCCAGGTATCTCCACCGTCCTCTGATCTCCAGATGGTCGAGCCTTTGCCGTTGCCTATAAAGTCATGTGCCTGGCGGAACCGTTCCCAGCTCGCTGCAAGAAGTATGTTTGGATTGGTAGGATGAACCTTGATGTCAATGATGCCCGTGTTGTCGTCAATGTAAAGCACCTTTTTCCAGGTTTTTCCCCCGTCTATGGTCTTGTAGAGACCTCTTTCTTTGTTTTTGGAGTACAATCCACCCATGGAACCAACCCACACGATGTCGGGATTGGTAGGGTGAATTTGAATTTGCCCGGTGTGCTGGGAGTGGAGTAAGCCCATCATTTGCCAGCTTTTACCGCCATCGACTGATTTGTAAAGGCCTGCACCTGCATAGGTGGATCTACTGGAGTTATTTTCTCCTGTTCCTACCCAGAGTACTTCATTATTGGATTTGGACAGGGCCATAGCACCTATACCTAATGCCGCCTGATGGTCAAAAATAGGTGCAAATGACTGCCCATTGTCAGTGGTTTTCCAAACCCCACCTGAAGCTGCAGCCACATAAAAAGTGTTTGGATTTGAAGCTACCTCAATGTCAATGATTCGACCAGACATATTGGTAGGACCCACGTTCTTAGCCTTAAAATCCGCCAGCGGCGAGGAGGAAAGCAGGGCGCTATGTTTGTTTATAGATTCTTGAAGAGCTTTTTCTGAAGTTGAGGGGATGGTTTGAGCACCAACTTGTAGGGATAGGAGCCCGCCAACAAGCAGGAGGGCAAAGGTTGATTTTTTCATAGTGGGTTGAATATGAACTTCAAGTTAGGAATTCAGAATGGATTCGAATCTAAAATTAGATAAACCGATTATTTGTTGGGGTAAAAGGTAGCAGTCCCTTATTCCAAATGGAATGGGTAGAAAAGGGCCTAGTTTTGAAAGGGCTAAAGCTTAGCCAATCAGGTTGCCGGCTTCATCCCAGACGGCAACTTTACTTCGTTCCTCTGGTTTGAGGTATACTCCGGCATACTTTTCAGGATTAGAGAGGCCATGCTTGGTGAGTACCGCGGCAGGAACTCCATCCCAAACATTGGGTACGTTACCCATGTAGCCCATGTAGGTCCAGCCCGCTTGGGTAGAAAAATACCCTGAGCAGGTGAGATTGCGTAGCATATTGAACCAGCGTACCCCACCCTGGTAGTCCTCGCTTGCTTTTTCTGGCCAGGCCACGAGGTCGATCAATTTCTGAACTTGGGAAGCTTCCAAGTCATTGAAAACTTTACCAAATAATTCCTGAGCTTCATAGTCCAGCCACATCAGTCCACCGCGCATGGGTGTTTGCATATTGGGCTGGTCCTTCATCATAAATTCAATAAAATCAGGCACTCCTAAGGCTGTTGCTGCTGGGGATTGCTCGTCGGCAGGCATAATGAGGTCGACTAGGGTCGTGATTTTTTTAAGTTCGTCTTCCGTAAAAAACCGTTCCGCAAGGAGTTTGGCATCGCGTACTTTTTCCTCTTCTGTACGCCCTCCGGGAGTTCCAAGAACCGCTCCCTTAAGTTTGACCTGCTCAGGCTCGCAGCCCAGCAATAAGCCTGCTCCAATCGAACCTGCAAAGAGTAGCTTTAGATTTTCTCTTCTATTCATGGCCTAGATATTTTTTTGTTTGAGCTGTTCGATGATGTAGTCCGATGTTCTCCAGGAGAGGGCTAAAATCGTCCAGGTTGGATTTTTATCTGCTTGGGACACAAAAGGTCCGGCATCCACTAAAAACAAGTTTTTGCAGGCATGTACTTGGCAATCAGAACTTACGACACCTGATTTGGGATCGTTGCTCATTCGGGTAGTGCCTACTTCGTGGATGATCCTTCCAGGACCAGCAAGTCCATAATTGCTTTCTGGGCCCGGTTTGGAACCCAAAAGAGTGGCTCCAGCTTGGGTCAAAATCTCCTCAAAAGTATCCTGCATGTGTTTGGCCTGCTTAATTTCTTGGTCTGTCCATTTGTAATGAAAACGAAGTACTGGGATCCCATAGGTGTCGACCACATTCGGATCGATTTCACAGTAATTGCTGTGCTGGGGGATACTTTCTCCCCGCCCAGACATTCCTAAGGTCGATCCATAAATTCGGCGGATGTCTTTTTTGAGGCCAGCTCCATAGCCACCATTTGGGCTAGGATTACCAAATTCATCTTTGAGGTACTTCCGCATACTATCCATGCTGCCTCCTGATCCGTAGGCGGGCTGTCCCATCCCTCCCCAATATTCAATGTGGTAGCCGCGAGCAAAATCTAACTTCTTGTTGTCTTTCCACCAGGGGGTGTACATGTGCATGCCGCCTACGCCATCCTCGTTGTAGCGATCTCGGTCGATCAGGTCGGGTAGAATACCCATGCGATCTGCGCCAGTGGAGTCATGGAGGTACCTGCCCAATACGCCCGAGTCAGCGCCTATTCCATCTGGATGAGCTTTTGACTTGGAATTCATTAGGATACGTGCAGACTCACAGGCGGAGGCGCCCAGAACCACTACTCGAGATTTTAACTTGTATTCCTTCCGATCCATCTTGGAGACAAAGGACACCCCATTGGCTTTGCCAGTTTCATCTGTAGTCACTTTCCGAACCATGGAATAGGTGTACAGGTCTACCTTTCCTTTTTTCATGGCAGGATGAATCAGGCAAGTACCTGAGGAAAAATCTGCATAAGCCTGGCAAGCGCGGTTGCATTGATTGCAGAAGAAACAAACTCCGCGTTCCGCATTAATGGGTCGGGTAAGCATGGAAAGCCTTCCAGGAATCATGGGTATTCCTGCTTTGTCTGCCCCTCGTTTGATGAAAAGTTCGTGTAGTCTCGGCTTGGGGGGAGGAAGAAAAAAGCCATCTGGCTCGTTAAATATACCTTCTTTCGAACCAAAAACTCCGATTAGCTTATCTACTTTGTCGTAGTAGGGTTTCAAATCTTCGTAGCCAATTGGCCAATCATGACCAAAGCCATCGATGCTGGCGCGCTTGAAGTCGTTGGGGCCAAAGCGAAGAGAAATTCTCCCCCAGTGGTTGGTGCGTCCACCCACCATGCGGGATCGGAACCAGTCAAATTGAGTCCCATCCTTGCGGGTGTAGGGCTCGCCTTCAATCTCCCATCCTCCGATGGCCTGATCAAAATCTCCAAAAGGGCGGATTTTAGTACCAGCACCCCTTCTGGGAGATTCCCAGGGTGGGCGAAGCTGGGTTCTATCTTCTTCCTTGGCAGGGTCAAAATCTCCACCTGCTTCTACTACTGCAACAGAAAGCCCGGCTTCGGAAAGAATTTTAGAGGCCATGCCTCCACCAGCACCTGAACCAACAATGATGACGTCGTAGCTATCTGGGGCTTCTTTGATTTGAAAGCTCATAAAAAAGAGGGTTTATTTGAATCCAATCTAGGAAAAAAAGAGTATCCATGAAAGCCTTCGAGGTAATGGGCTACACGAATTAAAGTGATTTCGAAATATAGGGCCATAAGGTTTCCATTACCAAGCGATGCCCTTCTGCTGTCGGATGGATTCCATCAGGAAGGTTTAAGTCTGGATCTCCAGCCACACCCTCCAAAAGAAAGGGAATCAACTCAATGTTTTTTTCCTTTGCCACGGCAGGGTAAATGGCTTTGAATTCTTCCGTGTATTCTTGCCCCATATTCGGTGGGATCTGCATGCCTGCAAGGATGATTTTGGTATTAGGATATTTGGCTCGAACCTTGTCTACAATGGCAAGGAGATTTTTCTTGGTTTCGGTGAGTGGAATACCTCTCAAACCATCATTTCCTCCCAATTCCAGCACAAATAAATAAGGCTCCTCTTCCAAAAACCAATCCAATCGGCTGAGTCCTCCGGCGGTAGTTTCCCCACTCAAACCCCCGTTGATTGCGCGATACTCTTTCTGCAAGCTATCCAAGCGGGTCTGAATCCGCCCTGCAAAGGATTCTTCCGGGTCAATTCCATAGCCTGCGGTGAGGCTATTTCCAAAAAATAAAATGGTCTTTTTAGGGGTAGCATCTACTTCTTGTTTTCCTTCTTCTGCTTCCTTTTTTTCGGTTGATCCGCTACAAGAGGTAAGCCATGCAGCCAAAAGAATAACTACGTAAAAGGAGAAATTGGTACCTGATGATTTCATGTCGAATCGTTTAACTTTTGAATAGCCCAATAATGGGGTATGGGTGGTTTTCTTTACGCGAATGTATTGCTTTGGTCGATCAATTTGATCTATCTGTCGACGCGTGAAGCTTAGATGGCGTAATTTTGTTTTCTTTACGCGAATTCCAAAGTAATTTAAATAACCGCTAACAAATTAAGTAAAAATAGCGTTTGACATTTCAACTCTTTGATCCTCTTCATGTCCATTTTAGACCTTCAAAACGTAAGTAAAACCTATCAAAGTGGTAGCCGAAAGCTCACCGTCTTGGATCAGGTAACCTTTTCTATCCAAGCTGGAGAGACCATCGCCATCGTGGGACCCTCAGGAAGTGGGAAAACTACCCTTCTTGGCCTTTGCGCAGGCCTTGATTCCAGCAGCACCGGTTCTGTAGTGCTCAATGGAGAAGCCCTTGAAAATTTAAACGAAGATCAGCGTGCTGCAGTGCGAAGCCGAGATGTAGGTTTTATTTTTCAAAATTTCCAGTTGCTACCAACCCTTACAGCGCTAGAAAATGTGATGGTGCCCTTGGAATTAAAGAAAAGAAAAGATGCGAAAGAAAAGGCCATGGAGTTATTGGATAAGGTAGGGCTGAAAGATCGAGCCACGCATTATCCGACACAACTTTCAGGTGGAGAGCAGCAACGCGTTTCAATTGCACGTGCCTTTGCGAATGCCCCCAAAATACTTTTTGCAGATGAGCCTACGGGCAACTTGGATACCGAGACAGGTACCATGATCGAGAATTTGATTTTTGATTTGAATAAAGAACAGGGGACTACCCTCGTGCTCGTTACTCATGACTTGGAATTGGCAGCCAAAACCAGACGAATAGTTCATATCAAAGGCGGAAAAATACAGGAGGATACCCATGCCTGATTTTGCCTGGATTTTAAAAATGGCGCTGCGGGATTTTAGAAAAAACCTTTCCCGCTTGCTACTTTTTGTTTCCTCCATTGTGGTGGGAATAGCGGCTTTGGTGGCGATCAGCAGTTTTGGAGAAAACCTAGTCAAAGACATTGATAACCAAGCCAAGGAGCTCTTGGGGGCAGATTTGGTTTTGGAAAATAGCAAGCCTCTGGGAGATATCGGATTAGATTCTCTAGCGTTAGAAACAGCCTCGGAGGTCAATTTTGCCTCTATGGTGGCCTTTCCAAAAAGTGATGCCAGTAGATTAACGCAGGTGCGAGCACTGGAAGGAGATTTTCCTTTTTATGGAAAGCTAGAAACTATCCCTGCAGCGGGGGAGAAAAGTTTTAGAACTGGCGGCAAAAAGGCCCTAGTAGAAAAAGCCCTTATGGCTCAATTTGGTGCGCAAATAGGGGATTCTATAAAAGTAGGCGCGCTTAGTTTCCAGATTGTAGGGGAGCTGCAGAAGGTGCCCGGCCAAACTGGGATTACTGCTAGCGTTGCCCCTGCCGTCTACATTCCTTTGGAGTATTTGGAAGCCACGGGCTTGGTGCAATACGGAAGTCGGGTGAAGTACAATCGGTATCTGCAATTTGCTCCTGGTGCCGACATAGCCAAATTGATCAAGCCATACGAAGCGCAGTGGGAACTTGAACGCATTGATGCGGACACCGTTGAAGATCGGAAACAAAGTACGGGTCGCTCTTTTGGCAACCTGTCCAATTTCTTGAGTTTGGTGGCTTTCATTGCCTTGCTGCTAGGATGTGTAGGAGTGGCTTCAGCCGTAAATGTGTTTGTGAAGGAGAAATTAGCTTCAGTAGCAGTGCTTCGCTGTTTGGGAGTGGCCTCTTTGGATGTGTTGTTGATTTACCTTCTTGAGATTGTAGGGATGGGCTTTATTGGAGCCGCCATAGGCTCAACCTTAGGAACTTTACTTCAGTTTGCCCTACCCCTTGTTTTCGCTGACTTTTTGCCTGTGGAAGTAACCGTAGGGATATCCTGGAAATCTGTGGGCTTTGGCATGGTCACTGGCCTTTTTGTGTCCATACTCTTTGCATTATTGCCCCTCCTCAAGGTGAGAAAGGTTTCTCCTATGGCTACCTTGCGACCAGAAACTGCCGATACTACCTTGCTGAAGGATCCTGCTCGATGGGCCGTTCTGGTAGGAATTCTGTTATTTATTTTTGGATTTAGCTTTTACCTCCTCGGCAAAGTTACCTGGGCTTTGGGTTTCACAGCCTTTGTTCTTGTTGCCTTTGGGATGCTCTGGGGGGTAGGAACCGCGCTGATGTGGGCCGTTCGGAAATTTTTACCACTTTCCTTGAGTTATCCATGGCGGCAGGCACTTTCCAATTTGTACCGACCCAATAACCAAACCATCTCCCTTATTGCGACCATTGGACTTGGTACGGCGATGATTAGTACCTTGTTTTTCTTGCAAAACCAGTTGCTCCAGGAGGCCAAGTTTGCAGATAAAAAAGATCAGCCCAACATGCTTTTATTTGATATTCAAAGCCCGCAGCTGGAGCAAGTGAAGGCGCAAGTACTGGAGCGGAAGATGCCTATTTTACAAGAGGTGCCAATTGTTACCATGCAACTGAATTCCATCAATGGGGTGGATAAAAAAGCGAATGAAGAACTGTCGGAAGAGAAGAACTACAGCCGATGGCTCTATAATCGAGAGTTTCGAGTTACCTATCGAGACACCTTAATTTCTTCGGAGCAAGTTACTGCTGGAGAACTGATTCCTAAGGGCAGCAGAGGAGATAGTATTTTTGTTTCCTTTGAGAAAGGATTTGGAGAAGGGAATGGATTTAAAATCGGCGATGAAGTGGAGTTCAATGTGCAGGGTCGCCCCATCAAAACCTACATTGGAAGCTTTCGAGAAGTGAAATTCAATCAGGTATCTACTAATTTTTTGGTACTCTTTCCTGAAGGAATTTTGGAAGAAGCTCCCAAATTTCATGTGATCATTACGAAGACCAGCACAGACAAGCAGGCCGCAGAAATGCAATCGGATATGGTTAGGGAATTTCCAAATATCTCCATCATCAATCTGGGAACGATTGTCGAGACACTTGAAGAAATTTTGGGCAAGATCAGCTTTGTGATTCAGTTTATGGCCTTTTTCTCAATTGCTACAGGAATCTTGGTATTGATCAGTTCGTTGATTATCAGCAAGTACCAGCGCATGCGAGAGAGTATTTTGCTTCGCACTTTAGGGGCTAGCTCAGCCTTAGTTCGTCAGATCAACACCTTAGAATACTTCTTTTTGGGGAGCCTTGCCTCCCTATCTGGGATTTTACTTTCCTTCTTTGCGACCTTCCTTTTGGGGAAGTTTGTCTTTCAGCTGAATTTTAGTTTGGCTTGGAAGGAGGGTTTGGTGATTTACTTGGTGATTACGTTCCTCACGATAGTATTGGGCTGGCTCAATGGTCGAAAAATCATCAACCAGCCTCCGATGGAGATTTTGAGAGGGGATGGGTAAACGCTAGGCTGACAAAGTAATAACACTTAATTTCATTCTAGAGCGACTACCAATTCAACTCTTTTTATTTGATTTTTTGATTCAGGAGTAAAAGTTTTTTCATCTTATTTTTTTAAAATGAACCTAAAAGTAAACCTGTGGGTTGATAGATTGAAAGTTGTCCGTATCTTTGAGCTCTCAGGGACCAAGCGGAAGTTATTTGCTGCCCAATTCGAGGGTGAGGAGTTGTCTGATACGGGTGAAATCCAACACGCTTTTTCCAAGGTTAGGGCTGATTGGAGAAATCCCAATTGGTTTAGATCATTTTTCATTGAATTCAGGCAAGATTACTTTGATTTTTACGGTTCTGCCAGACTCAATGGAATGGTTAAGGAAGCGATTGAATTTGCGGATGACTTATTTGAAGAATTAGCAGAACACGCAGGGACAGGGGATTTGGAATCTCTTTTCCAACCACTAGAGAATTCGGAAAATGTCCAAGTTTATGAATTGCAAAAACTGAAGGTAAAGGGTAGGGAGCGAAAAAGTTATTTAAGAGTATATGCTGTGCGGTTTGGAGATGAATTTGTGATCACGGGAGGTACACTAAAGCTCACCAAGTTTATGAAAGATCGACCGCATACAAAGTTAGCGCTAAATAGATTAGAGGCTGTTGCCCAGTTTTTAAGGCAAAATGACATCAAAGGAAAAATAGTTTATCTAGAAAGATAGGGGATGACTTATACCAAAAAATCAATCAAAGACATCAGTGTTCAATCTCATGAAAACTGGATAGCGGATGTTGCCTGGAGAAAAGCGAACAAAGCCTGGCTGGGAAAATCAGCGGATATTGCGCTGCGGATATTGGATGCTTTAGAAGAGTTGAATTGGAAGAAAGCAAAACTAGCTCATGAAATGGGCGTTTCTCCTCAGCAGGTGAGCAAGTATGTGAAAGGGGAGGAGAATTTTAAGTTGGAGACCCTCTGTAATCTTGAAAAAGTACTTGGAATAGAGTTGGTGACTATTCTTCAAAAAGATGAAGAGGTGGTTCAAAAAGGCACTTGGAAATATGTTGAGCCTACTCCAAAGATGGAAAATAGGAATAACCTTTGAGGTCTTTTTTGGACCTCGAAGGTTTAATTATTTAAAAATAGAACTTTGAAACCTTCGCGGTTTTGGTAAACCTCAAAGGTTGGACCTAACCTTTGAGTTCTTGCACCACTAGTCGTACTGGTTGAAAAAGCTTGGTGATTACCGTCCTCACGATTGTGTTGGGCTGGCTCAATGGTAGAAAAATCATCAACCAGCCTCCGATGGAAATTTTGAGAGGGAATGGGTAAAAAAAAATCCCCTTTCGATTGAAAGGGGATTCTGTACCCAGAGCCGGAGTCGAACCGGCACGAGTGTAACCTCATTGGTGTTTGAGACCAACGCGTCTACCAATTCCGCCATCTGGGCATTACATTGATCCATTCCGTTTTGAATGGGGTTGCAAATATGACTACAAAAATGATTTCCTACAAACTCATTTTCCTACTTCCTGTAATTTTTTTGTGCTCCATGCCTGAGGTTTCTCGGAAAACAAGGCTTTAGTACTTGTCCAAACGGATTTAAAGAGCTGTGAATCACGATACTGATTCAAGGCCTCCTCACTTTCCCAATGGCTGTAGGTTACAAAAATATTTTTTTTATCCTGGTCTTGCCACAACTCTAGATGCTGGCAACCCGGAAAATTTCGGATTAAGGATTTGTGGGCTTCAAAGTTTTCTAAAAATGCAGGTACCTCCTCGGGGCGGAAAGTCATCCGGACTACCCGAATTAGGCTCATGGTTCGAAGTTGATGTACACCACACTGTCTCGCTTCAAGCCTAGGAGGTTGCCCCCGTGTCCATGATTGATGCCAATTTCCAAGACATCCAAACTATTAAAAAACAGATAGGGCTCACCCGCCTCCACTTGGTCGTAGCCTGTCTGGAGTTGGCGGTGCGTCTCTCTTCCAAACTGTACGGTGAATTTCCCTGGATTTAACTTTTCAAATACCTCTCGCCGGATATTGGTAATCAAGTTGCCATAGCGATCCACACGAACCACATGACCGACAATCTGCTCTCGTGTAGCCTTTGCTTGTCTAGGCATCAACTTTTTGAATTGGGTGGAAGGACCTCCAAAGTCGTGAATAGCAGCACCAGAAGCCACCTTTGCGGCGATAGGCGCCAAAATATCTCGGGTAGGAAAGGTGGAATCCTTGACATGAATATCTGCAAATTGGACAATAATCCCTGGATCGTAATCCGCCAACATGCTTAGAATTCCATTATTGGGACCGATAAAAATATGATCTTCCAGCTTGATGCCTATGTATCCTACTGTTGCTGTACCTGTGGTATTGATGCCTACTAAATGCACCGTGCCTTTGGGAAATTCCCGAAAGGTGGAACGTAAAATAAAAGCGGCATGCTCCAGGTCAAAGGCAGCTATGCTATGGGAAATATCCACAATTTGCAGCTGGGGATTGATGGATAGCATCCTAGCTTTCACTGCCGGAACATAGTAGTCCATGTCCCCGAAATCAGAAAGGAATGTCACCAAGGCCATAGGAGCAAGTAAAGTAAAATTTTGTAGTTTTGTTTGTTGGGGAGCGAACAAAAATAGACATTTTATTCTTTTGCCTTCAAGGTGTACCTAATCTTAAAATAACTTTGGTCGAAAAAGTAATTACCCTAGAGCATGTTCCCTTGGCTGAGTTTTTTGGAACAGCCGATGAAAACATCCGTCAGATTGCACAGGCCTTCCCTCAGTGTAAAGTAATTTCCCGAGGAAATGAAATCCGAATACAGGGAAGTCCTCCAGAAATTCTAAGAATCAATGATTTAATTAACATGCTTTTGGAGCATTTTGAACGCTTTGGACACCTTAGTCCAGAACATGTTAAGGATTACTTGGCGATTGAAGGCGGACCCTTCGAAGAAGCAAATAAGGATCAAGTCATTGTTTTTGGTAATAAAGGACTAATCATCAAAGCCAAATCTGCAAATCAACGCAAATTGGTGGAAGCGGCATTTAAAAATGATTTGGTGTTTGCGTTAGGTCCTGCCGGAACAGGCAAAACCTACATTGCTGTTGCCTTGGCCGTACGCGCTTTGAAAAACCGGGAAGTGAAGCGAATAATTATTACCCGTCCAGCGGTGGAAGCAGGGGAAAACCTGGGCTTCCTTCCGGGGGATTTGCAAGAAAAATTAGACCCCTACTTGCGCCCGATCTACGATGCCCTTCAGGACATGGTGCCTCCAGAGAAATTGAAATTTTACCAGGAAACACGTGCCATTGAGATTGCTCCGTTGGCTTATATGCGCGGAAGGACGCTCCATGATGCTTTCATACTTTTGGATGAGGCTCAAAATACTACGGCCGAACAAATAAAAATGTTTTTAACTCGAATGGGGCCGAATTCCAAGGTCATCATTACGGGAGATCAAACACAAGTAGATTTACCTACGCGCCAAAAATCTGGACTTTCCGAAGCTCTTCGTGTGCTGAATGATGTCAAAGGAATTGGTGTAGTAAGACTGAGTGGCAGTGATGTGATTCGACACAAGCTAGTCAAATCGATCATCGCAGCTTACGAGAAAAGCGAAGAAGAAAAAGAAAAACTACGTCAAGATGACAACAGTAGAAAAAATAACGACTGAGGAAGGCCTACAAGCTGCATTTCAAATTAGAGACTTCGTTTTTGTTGTCGAACAGGAAGTAGATGCAGCAGAAGAATACGACGAGTTTGAAACCACTTCTGTACATTTTTTGGCAGTTCTGGAAGGTGTTCCTGTGGGAACTGCCCGCTGGAGATTCACTTCGAATGGAGTTAAAATGGAACGATTTGCCGTTCTGAAAGAAGCTAGAGGGCAGGGAGTAGGCCAAGCTTTGGTGGCGGCAGTTCTTGCAGATATCGACCTGCATCCGGATGGAAAAGCGAAAAAGAAATACCTCCATGCCCAAATCCATGCGATGCCTCTCTATGCGAAATTTGGATTCCAGCAGGTAGGCGAACAGTTTGAAGAATGTGCCATCCTGCATTATAAAATGGAACTGAGCTAGAAAGTGCTTTTTTCCAAGTACCCGTAAATCAATTTTTCAAGGGACAGATTTTTTAGAATAAGTTCCAGCTTTGGATTATTACCAACAAAATCGATAGTCCTCCTTTTTTTGTGGATGATTAGCTGTTTTACCACTTACTGAAAAACTTAAAGTTTGAAATTCAGAAAAGTGGGCAGTGGGCAGTGGACTGAGGTCTGTTGACAGTTATTCGCAGTAAAGAACACGCATATTGAACCACTGGAACAATTGCGAATAATCATTTTTTTAGTCACTTATTTTTTAGACATGACCTTTGCAGACTTTCCTTTTTTGAGGTACCTCTTCTTTTTTTGGGGAGGTCTATACCTAGTAGCCTTATTTCCAAATTTACCAGCACAACTTTTCTTGTGGCTATTAGCCTCCGTATGGATGGTGTATGCGGGTTTCCTTTTTCGGTTTCCTTCTCCTAGTTCTTTCCTAAACTCTAGTTTGGCCTACCTTCTCTTGATTGGGCTCGGTTGTTATGTGTCCCTTTCATCGAGACAAGAAGCACTGGAGGGGGAGATCTCCTGGGGAGAGGGACAGGGATATCTTGCAGAAGTGCAGCGGTATGACCTACCCAAAGCCAACTCTTCGGAGAATTTACTTGCGGTGTTCGCAATAAATGAGGGGCAAGGCTGGAGGAGCCAAAAAGCATTGGTCTTGGTATATCACCAGATGGAAGAGGCACTTTACCCCGGTCAGGTGATTTGGGTGCCTTCCAATCCAGAACCGGTAGCCCCTCCTAGTTTTCCAGATGAATTTAACTACAAACGATTTTTGGCTGCCAAAGGAATTCATTTCCGGCAGTTCCTCGGCAAAAAGCTGCAAGTACTCCCGCTAAAGCAAAGCAACGAACTGAATTTCACGATGGAGCACTTGCGTCATTATTTTGCGGGAGTAATTGAACAGTATGTCCAAAGGCCGGAGTCCAAACAAATTGCTTTGGCACTACTTTTAGGTCAAAAGGAATCCCTAGGCAAGGAGGTTAAACAAGCCTATTCCGCTACGGGCACCCAGCATATTCTCGCAGTGTCCGGCCTCCATGTGGGGATTATCTATTCCATCTTACTGCTACCCTTGACATTTTTCAAACAGAAAGGGCAGCTGCTTCAAAAAAGCTATTTGGTTCTAGTCTTGGGCTTGATCTGGATCTATGCGTTGATGACTGGATTTTCGCCTTCCGTGGTGCGCGCGGTCGTCATGTTTTCGTTAGTGACACTAGGGCAAATGCGGAAAAGAAAGCCCTCCATTTGGAATATTTTGGCTTTTTCAGCGCTTCTGCTCCTGGTGCTTGATCCAGATATTCAATCTGATCTTGGGTTTCAACTTTCCTACTTGGCAGTGGCAGGAATCGTGGGGTTGCAGCCTATCCTCCTTCGGATGTGGGCTCCTTCCAACCGCGTGTTGGACTATTTTTGGCAAATGGCAACCGTCACCCTAGCCGCGCAGCTAATCACCAGCCCACTGACCCTCCACTACTTTCATACCTTCCCCACCTATTTTTTAGTTGCCAACTTGCTCATTGTGCCGCTTTCCTACATCATCCTATGTGTAGGAGTACCGTTTCTCTTGCTCGCCTGGATTCCTATGGTGGGGAGTTTGTTAGGTGCAATCGTTGACTTTTTGCTATTTATTCAAAATGAAATCACCTACACCCTCCAGGAATTGCCAGCTGCATTGTGGCAGGGGATTCATCTCTCCCTAGCTGGTATGCTGGCGATTTGGGGGGCATTATGGATTTGGGGGAATTGGGAGTTTGGCAATCGGAAAATCCTTGTGCGGTTGGGCTTTGGCCTTTGCTTGCTTTGGGCAATTTCAAATCTATGGACTGAGGTTCTACGCCCCAGCCATGAGCTCTACTTTTTTACTAAGGACCAGCAGCGAATCCTGGACCTAAGGCTTGGGGAGCATCACCTTTCGTGGAATCAGGATTTTCCTGTTGCCCAACTCTCGTATTCCATTCTTCCCAACCGTCTAGCAGGCCAACGGAATCCAGTTCCAATTTCGTTGAAAGGGATTGTAGGGAAAGATTCTGTTTGGTTTCCAGGGTTAGACTTCACCTTTTTTCCAGCTCAAAACCGTCTCGCTTGGGGGTTGCTTCAGCCCAAAGAACAGATGGATTTTAGCCAAATTAATCTTTCGGACTCCCTTCCAGGAGATTCGATAATTAGAGTTTCTTCAGGGTTTAGGGTGATTTTCTAAAGGCAACTACAGCTGTGACCTTTTGGACTTTCTTTTTATGGCATCTCTTTCACGGGGAAACAGGGTTTTTTTGTAATTTCAAAGGTTCATGACTGAGGCAAACGACCGATTGGTAATTCTCCTGAAGGAGGTATTTGGATGGAAGGAGTTTCGTCCTGTCCAAAAGCAGGTCATCGATGCGGTGTACCAGGGAGAAGATACGCTTGCCATTCTGCCTACAGGTGGAGGGAAAAGCCTCTGTTACCAGGTGCCTGGATTGGCAAAAGAGGGCATTTGTATTGTCATATCTCCGCTGATTGCCCTCATGAAAGATCAGGTGGATTACCTCAAAGCACGCGGGGTAAAGGCTGTGGCACTCCATACAGGAATGAGTGCTCGGGAGATCGATACCCTTTTGGATAATTGCATCCGAGGGGGAGTCAAATTTTTATACCTGTCCCCTGAGCGCTTAAAATCTGAATTATTTGTGGAGCGGTTCAAGCAGATGAACCTCAACCTGATTGCAGTGGATGAGGCGCATTGCATCTCTCAGTGGGGTTATGATTTTCGGCCTGCCTACCTCGAGATCGCTACCATTCGAGCCTACCACCCCAAGGTGAATGTACTTGCCTTGACCGCCTCGGCTACACCAGAGGTTGAAAAAGATATTTTAGAAAAGCTTCAGCTCAAGAAGCCTGCCACCTTTCACCAAAGTTTTGCTCGGAAGAATCTGAGTTATAGCGTCCGCTTGGTAGAGAACAAACTCGAAAAAGGACTCGAAATCTTAAAGCGAATTCCTGGATCTGCCATTTGGTATGTTCGTACCCGCCAAGCAACCCAGCAGCTGGCCAAGCAACTCCAGCAAATGGGGTTTTTAGCAGCGGCCTACCATGCAGGAATGACGGGGTCGGATCGTTCTGCCAAACAAGAAGCATGGAAAACGAACCAGGTACGAATCATGGTCAGCACCAATGCCTTCGGGATGGGGATAGACAAACCAGATGTGCGGGTAGTGCTGCACAGTGATTTGCCTGAAAACCTAGAAAGTTATTACCAAGAAGCAGGTAGAGCAGGTAGAGATGGGCAAAAGGCCTATGCCGTGCTACTGACCAATGCACAGGACTTTGAGCAGCTTCTGGACCGAGCAGCTTTGGTGTATCCACCCGTGGAATTTCTCCGACGCGTGTACCAATGCCTAGCCAACTATTTTCAATTGGCAATAGGTGCTCAGTCTTTGCGTAGCTTTGATTTTGAGATTTCTGATTTTGCATCTACCTACCAGCTGCCGGTATTGGATAGTTTTTATGCCCTCAAGGTGCTGGAGGAAGAAGGGCTGATCGCACTCAATGAAAGTTTTTTTGCCCCTTCACGCGCACATTTTCTAGTTAATCCCCAGCGACTCTATGAGGTTCAAATCCAGCATGCCAAGCTCGATCCGGTGATCAAAATCTTGCTTCGTACGCATGGCGGAAATCTCTTTTCAGAATACTTCACCATTCAAGAAGCCAAATTAGCCAAAGCAGCTGGTCTAGCTGAAGCGGAACTAATCAAAGCCTTGCTCGAGCTGGCCAAAATGGAGGTATTGGATTACGAACCCCGAAAGGATCGTCCACAACTCACCTTTTTGATGGAGCGGTATGATGCAGCTACCCTTCCGCTCAATTTTAAAAGGATCACCTTGAGAAGGGAACTTACTCTCCACAAGGCTACCCAACTAGTGGCTTATGCGCATCAATTTAGAATTTGCCGTACCCAATTTATTCAAGCTTATTTTGGAGAATTAAGTGATGAGAACTGTGGGGTTTGCGATCATTGTGTAGAACAAAAAAAAGCAAGCCTTCCGCTAGAAGTTGAAAACAAGTTTAAAGAGCAGCTTTTGCAAACTTTAGCACTTGGTGAAGCGTTTAGTGAGGAGGAGCTTTTTGACGCTGTCAACAAGCCCGCTTCTTTGGGACATCTCAAATGCCTTCGCCAATTGGTGGAGGAAGGAAAAGTTGAGGTGAGTGCCTCGGGAAAATATAAACGAATGGGAGATGGGTGATTTCTTTGATGACTTGTTAAAAAAAATCTTTCCCAATCGTGAAGGAAATCCACCCTTCTCCGTAAAAGAGAATTTTTTACTGAAAGAAAAAGACCTGCATGATTTAGAAGAATGGAATAAATCAGAAGAGTCAAAAGCGCTTTTCGCGTTGGTTTATAAAAACTATCACTACAAAAGAGCTCAAATCAATGATACTCCAGAAGTGCATGTGTTTAGCTCAGCATATGCGAATGGCTTTGCACTAAGCTACAGCCCGGAGGTCGGCACGAATTCTTTTTCCTTACTTTTCTTGGGATTAAGTAGACGGATTATAGCTTTGGGGTACGAACAGGTGAGTTTGGATCGGAAGCTGGAGGAAGTGAATGAGCAGGTGAAAGAAACTGAAAAATTTTACTTCAAGCCCCCACTGCAACTGCCCCAAGAAGGAGAATTAATCAGCCAACTGTATGGCAATATTTCCTTGGAAAAAATACGGATCAACCAGCAGCCTAGCTATTTCAAATTGCTGGCCTCGGTATATTCTGACAGATTGTATTACGATGCCAAACCCTTTGATGAATTGATGGATCGGTTATTTGAAAGACCCTAATATGGATAGACTTACCCTTAAAGCCCAATTGGAAGCGTATCGCAGCCCTTACGAAGAAGAAAATCAGTTTGTATCTGATTTTCTGGCTTTGACTGATGATCCATCGGCCTATTCGAGAGAACGGATTGCAGGCCACTTTACGGCCTCTGCCTGGATTGTAAATAGGGAAAGAACACATACGCTGCTTACACTTCACCGTAAACTTGGACGCTGGCTTCAATTGGGAGGACATGCGGATGGAAACGAAAATCTCCTGGATGTGGCGATGCAGGAAGCGCGAGAAGAAAGCGGACTGACTTCCCTTCAATTTGTAGACACTTCTATTTTTGATGTGGACAAGCACATCATTCCAGAGCGCCCTCATGTGGCAGAACATTTTCATTATGATGTTCGCTACATGATTGAAGCAGATCTCCATGAACCCTTGGTGCGAAGTGATGAGAGCATTTCCTTGGCTTGGGTTACCTTTGATGCGGTCATTGACTTGATTGGCTACAATCCTTCCATTTTGCGGATGCTTGAAAAAACAAGTACTTCAGAAATCTTACATTGATGCGTAATTTTGATATCCCTAAGCTCCGCGCTGATTTTTCCTTTTCCACGCCCATTCAACTTCGTTTTTCCGATATAGATGGGTATCTCCATGTTAACAATGGGGTTTATTTCAGTTATTTCGAACATGCAAGAGCCGTATTTCTCTACCTACAAGCAGGCTGGGATGTACTGGATGTGGGTACAGTAGTCGGTAGAATCGAGATTGACTACGTTCGCCCCATTCATTTGCAAGATCAAGTGGAGGCTTTGGTAAAGTGCTCACGCCTCGGCAACTCTTCTTTTGACTTGGAACAAGTACTTTTGGGGAAAGATCCCGCGGGCAAGGAATATGTTTTTGCAACCTGCAAAAGCGTGTTGGTTTCTGTAGACAAAAACACCATGAAGCCGGTTTCAATCCCAGAGGCTTACCGACTAAAACTTGCTTCTTCCTAATTTCTAATCTTAAATTTTATTTAAAATATACTCCTTTGAAACATCTTTGGATCTTTTGCCTGCTTGTAATCAGTATTTCTGCCTGTGCTCCTAGTGAAGAGGAGTTGCTGAAAGTGGGTTTGGAAAAAATGAATACTCAAAACTGGGCTGACGCTGTTACTCAGTTTGATCAGGTTTTGGAAAAAAATCCAACTCAAACCACTGCCTTAAATGCCAAAGGTGTAGCACTTTTTCAGCAAGGAAAAATTAAAGAAGCCATCCCCTTGTTTGACCAGGCAATTCTAGCAGATTCGAGCAACTACAAGCCATGGTTCAACCGGGGCAATGCAAACATGGAGCTCAATAACTATAAGGCGGCATTGGCAGATTTTAACCTAGCTGCTGCGCTTGACCCCAGCCAACTTGACATCCTCTTTAATAGAGGAACGACTTTGCTGACCATGGAAGCGTATGAGGATGCCCTACTTGATTTTCAAGTAGTGGTTCAGAAGGATCCCAACAATGCAGAGGCACATTTCCGTTTGGCCAAAGCCAATTTAGGAATGAATGACCCTATCCATGGGATAGAATCACTAGCCAATACCGTCAATTTGGACCCCAAAAATGGGGAAGCCTATTACTTGCTTGGCGTCACCCGAATGAGTGCTTTGGGCCAAAAAAATGAAGGCTGCGCAGATTTGAAGATGGCTCTTTCCTTGGGTTACCAAGAAGCAGAAACTTGGATCAAGGACTTTTGTGAAGCAAAGTAATGGCAGAAATTGGTGTCGACATTGAACGAGTAGCAGCTTTCCTTCGCAAAGGACAGTTGATCGCTATTCCCACCGAAACGGTTTACGGGCTAGCAGGTAATGCGCTTGATGTGAAGGCAGTGAGTTCCATTTTTGAAACTAAAAATCGACCCAGCTTTGATCCCTTGATTTTACATGTGGCTTCCTTGGAGCAAGTAAATCCATTTGTCTCTGAATTTCCAGAAAAACTCAAGCGTTTAGCCGAAGCCTTTTGGCCAGGTCCCCTGACGGTCTTATTGCCTCGAAAAGCCAGTGTTCCCGATCTGGTTACCTCTGGTTTGGATCGTGTGGCAGTTCGGGTGCCCAATCACCCGCTGACTTTGGCCCTACTAGCGCAGCTTGACTTTCCGCTTGCAGCACCTAGTGCTAATCCTTTTGGTTACATCAGTCCTACACAGGCTGCGCATGTAGCCACACAGTTGGGCTCGCAGATCCCTTATATTCTTGACGGCGGCGCTTGTGCTGTAGGATTAGAAAGTACCATCGTCGGGTTGGAAGGGGATCATGTCGTGATCTATCGCCTAGGAGGGCTTGACATTTCCGAAATTGAATCGCTCGTAGGACCGGTGACTATTCAGGCACATAGCTCGAGCAATCCTAGCGCACCGGGCCAACTGGCAAGTCACTATGCTCCACGGAAGCCTTTTGTATTGGGAAATTTGACGGAACTCGTTCCGCAGTTGATCCAGCAAGGAAAAAAAGTTGGGGTGCTGAGTTTTTCCACCCATTTTCCATCCCTTTCTGCAGATCGACAAGTGGTCCTTAGTGCGGCTCAGGATTTTAAAGAAGCTGCGCAGCGTCTTTTTATGGCCATGCGCCTCTTGGACGAGAGTGATGCAGAGCTGATTGTAACCGAACTTGTCCCAGAAATTGGATTGGGACGCGCTATCAACGATCGTCTAAAGCGAGCCGCAGCAGAACCTAATCATTAGGGGAGTTTTCCAAGCTATCTTTTCGTATTGGTTGGATTTGGTTTAAATTTGTATCGATTTTTAACCTAAAACCTAGTCCTCACCTATTAGATATCAGCCATGTCATTGAATGTAAAAAATGTAGATAGCCTCAATTTTGCAGGTAAAAAAGCCCTTATTCGCGTTGATTTCAATGTTCCTCTAGACGAACATCTGCAAGTAGCTGACGATACCCGAATTCAGGCGGCAGTTCCTACGATCAAAAAAATTCTTAAAGATGGGGGATCCGCCATCTTAATGTCTCACCTAGGACGTCCCAAAGGAGGACCAGAGGATAAGTATTCCCTCAAGCACATTATTTCAGCGATTGAGGCTGCTCTTGGACAAAAAATCAGCTTTGCAAATGATTGCATTGGGGAGGAAGCCATTCAAAAGGCTGCACAACTTGGTGTAGGTCAGGTGTTGTTGTTAGAAAATCTGCGTTTTTACAAGGAAGAAGAAAAAGGTGATTCAGATTTTGCATCCAAGCTTGCTCAACTCGGAGATGTATATGTCAACGATGCCTTTGGTACTGCACACCGTGCCCATGCATCTACAGCTGTGATTGCTGCAAATTTCTCTCAAAAAGTAGCTGGTTACCTGATGGAATCCGAGTTGACCAATGCAGACAAGGTGCTAGGCAATCCCGAGCGCCCCTACACTGCGATCATGGGTGGAGCAAAAATTGCAGATAAAATCTTGATTATTGAGCGTCTCCTCGAGAAGGTGGACAATCTGATTATTGGTGGAGGCATGTCTTACACCTTTGCCAAGGCACAGGGAGGAACAATCGGCACCTCTCTTTTGGAGGCAGACAAACTCGACTTCGTATTGGAATTGATGGAGAAGGCGAAGGCAAAAGGAGTCAATTTGATTCTACCTGTGGATACCGTCATTGCAGATGATTTTTCGAATACCGCCAATCAGGGATTAGTCAATAAGGGAGAGATCCCAGACAATTGGATGGGTTTGGACATAGGGCCAAAGACCAGAGAACTGTTTGGAAAAGTAATTTTGGAATCCAAAACTATCCTTTGGAATGGTCCAATGGGAGTGTTTGAGATGGAGTCTTTTGATAAAGGCACCAAAGCCATCGCAGAATATGTAGCGGAGGCGACACGAAATGGAGCCTTCTCGCTTATCGGTGGAGGAGATTCAGCTGCTGCGGTGAATAAGTTTGGCTACACAGACCAAGTATCCTACGTATCTACGGGAGGCGGGGCATTGCTGGAGCATATGGAAGGAAAAGTACTTCCAGGTGTGGCTGCCTTGGCAGAGTAAATTAAATAAATATGACCATTTTTTTTAATGGCCATATTTCTTCATCTTTTCTTCATCTTTCCTGCAGAAGTTGCGAACGTAAAAATCCCTTTACCTCATGACTAAAATCCTATTCTTGCTTGCTTTTCTCTCTTTTTCTGGGATTGCGTTGGCGCAAACACCGCCAGCAAACAGACCTAACCCGACCAGTACCAATGGAAGTGGGAAGAAGGTTGGGATTTCGAGTGCTTCGAGAAGGAGTTCGATGCCTGGAACAGTAACTCCTAAAATACAGGGAGACGGGGCAGCAAAACCTGCTAACGGAAATGGAGCTTCACTTTCCAATCGGCCTGATGGAAAGATTCCAAAAAACAGACCTGGAGGCCCTATCACCCGTCCTTCATCGGCTCCAGCAGGCCAACCTATCCGATTACCCGGTAACAGGCCTTCTGGGCCTAAGAATCGTCCTGGAGGAGGTTGAGTAGTAATGTTGAATTCTGGCTACAACCCCCTTTCTTACCTCTTTAGAAAATGAAAAAAGGTTTGGTCCTTCTTTTTCTTTTGCATGCGCTCTATGCAAACCTTTGTTCAGCTCAGGAATTGGAATCTAAGGGAGACTCAGTGGCTATTGATTCGGGTAATTACTTGATTGCTAGTACTGGATTTCAAAGTAAAGCCAGTTTTATGTCCAGAGATTTTGGTCAAAAAATTCCAATTTTCTCGACTGAACTTCTTTTTTGGCACAGATCAGGCGTCTATTTGTCTACTACTTTAAGTAGATTTTTAACGACCGACCTATCCTGGCAGAAAGGGGTAGGTGCTGGATTTTTTAAACCCTTAAGTTCCAAATTGGATATAGACTTTTCGTATCACCATTTCTTTGGTGCTAGCAATCTTAATTCAACGGGTCAGGATAATTTAGGTATGGCCCAGGGTACAATTGGGCTAGATTGGGGAATACTTTATTCGACTACTCAGGCGATGTATTTGGTGAATTCGCCTGGAGACTTTTTTATAAGTAGCCGCCACTCCAGATACTTCGAATTGGATCAGCCCATTACTGGGGGAGGGATTTTATCGGTTGAACCCCGATTTTCATTATTTCTTGGAACCAGTAATTATTACCGAATTGGGGGCTATGAGTTTACGAGAACTCAATACCTAGAGACGCAGCGCTTTACCGCCCAAGGCTTGGAAATGGCCCTTCCTATCACACTGAGCTATTCTAAAGTAGAATTCCAGTTGGAACCGAGGTGGGTAATTCCTACACAAGTTCCGGAATACGATACTTCTTCGGCTCGCTTTCAGTTGGGCATCAAAGCTAGTTATACCCTTCCCCTAAAAAGATCAAAATGAGAATTTTATTAGTTGAAGACGAGCGGTCTCTTGCCAAGGAAATCCATGATTTCCTCCAATCTGAGAGCCATGTGCTAGATGAGGTAAGTACCAAAAAAGCAGCTTCTGAAAATTTGGCTGTCAATTCGTATGATTTTGTCTTACTGGATCTGGGATTGCCTGATGGAGATGGACTAGATCTTCTACAGGAAGTAACTAGGTACCAAGAAAATGCTTCCGTCATTATCCTTACAGCACGAACTGAAGTAGGGGATAAACTTTTAGGATTTGAAAGTGGTGCTGATGATTACCTTTCCAAACCCTTTTCTTTATTGGAATTAAAAGCAAGAATGCAGGCGATCCTTAGAAGAAAAAGTGGTTGGAAAAAAGATGTGATTCAGTTAGCAGGCTTCGAAATTCATTTGAATGAACCCTTGATTTCCTTTGAAGGCCAAGAAATTAAGCTTACCAAAAAGGAATACATCTTACTTCAGTTTATGCTGATTAACAAAAATCGCGTTCTCAATCGCTTTCAATTGGCTGAGCACCTATGGGGGGATCATTTGGATGACGACTATCAATCCAATTACATAGACGTCCACGTCAAAAATATCCGAAAAAAACTAGGGAGTTTCGGACCTGTGGATTGGTTGGAGACGGTTCGAGGACTTGGCTATAAAATAATTGCATGAAATTATTTCATAAGCTCCTTGTTTTTAATCTTTTGGGAAAAGGGATCTTCCTTCTAGTTTTTTTAATGCTTAGTCCCTACTTGCTTAGCCAACTCATCATTGACAATACAGATGAGGAATTGCTTGCAAAAAAGGAAGAGGTTGTTAAGCTTATTCAAAAAGCTGGGATTGAAAATTTCATCTCTAACGAAAATCCAGAACAAGGATTTGGCTCCTATAATATTCTAAAAGAAGAATACATTTTGTTACAGGCAGTCCCTGCGGATTTTGAGATCGCTGAAGAGATTTCTAGTGAGAAAAGGATTATTGAGGAAGAAGAAATTAGTTACCGAGTACTTGACGATGTGATCGAAATAGCCGGCAGTCGCTACCTTCTTGAAATTGGCAGAAGCCTAAATACGATTGAAAAAATTGAAGGCATGTTTTTTCAAATTGCCATGGGGATCCTTTTTTTATTTTTAGCCTTTTCATTTCTATTGGACTCAGCCATCAGTAAACGGATTATGGCTCCGTTCAATAAAATTATCCAATCCAAAATATCTCGGATTAATGAGCCACAGGAGTTTCACGACAAATCTATTCGAAGCACTACGAAAGAATTTGAGCTACTAGATAACGCGATTTCAGAGATGATGAAGCGAATTCAGAAGTCATTTAATCAGGAACGAATTTTTATTTCTCACGCTTCTCACGAACTGAAGACACCTATTTCTATACTGCAATCCAAATTGGAGGCCATTTTCAGGGATGAAAATCTCAATTCCTACCAGAGCGAAAAGTTAATGGATATGCAGGACACCTTGCAGAAGATGAAGAAATCTGTCAATGCCCTGCTTCTGATTTCTAAAGTAAACAATGCCCAATTTTTAAAATCCGAAACTGTCGATTTGAAAATGGTTGTAGAAGGGGTAGTCGAAGACTGGACCGAGATTGCAGAAGAAAAAGGCATACAGATTAGAATAGGAAAAATTGATCCTTTTACTTACACAGACACCAATCTTTCGCTATGTCAGATGATGCTTCAAAATGCACTGAGTAATGCCGTCAAGTATGTGGAAACTGGCGGTGAAATCAGCCTTTCAGGAACAAAAAATGGGGATAGATACGATATTTTGATCGAAAATGATGGAGCAGGAATCGACGATAAGTTAATCGAGCAGGTAAAAAATGGGTTGGTGTTCTTGAAGGATGTGTCCAAAGAAAAATCAGGATTTGGCCTTCAAATCATGTACAAAGTTGCTCTTTTTCTAGGGGTTAGTTTGGAAATAGGATCCCAAACAGGGAAAACTCGGGTTTGCTTTAGTTTTCCAATTAAATTCTGACTGGCCTAATTTTTTTTAAAAAAAAATAAAAAAAATCATTTTTTCATTTTGTCTTCATGTTGGAGGCTGTATTTGGCATCATAATTTAAACTTCTTGTAACCATTAAAAACTAAATCACATGAAACTATTTAAAAACCTTTTGTTACTGTCGTACTTGCTTTTCATGGCTGCATGTACTGAGCAAGATGAATTAGCTTCCATCACTGAAGATGTTTTGGAAGGAACCACGGCGATTGATTTGGCCCAGACCTCAGGTCAGTTGGTCAGCGGCACTAGCTTTACTATAGGAGGGAATTCATTCCAAGCGGGAACGATTACGGGTAGAGTTGCAGGGACAGAGGAAACTGCTAAATCCCCAGGAGATTTGAAAGGAATGGATAAAGGTAAAGGAGGGCACAAAGGCATCATGGATGGTTTGAATTTGCTTGCACCAAATGATGAGATCCTTGCAATAGTTGAAGCAGAAAGTGCTGGCGATATTCGAGGATTCCGGATGTATAAATTAGGAGGTGCAACGATCACCCATTATGACGCTTCAGGAAAAGTTGTTGAGCTCCCTGTGGCCACCACGGTTGATGGCCCTCATGGTGGACATAGTGGCAACCAATTCCCAGAATTAGACTCATTATTGAGTTTGATTGTGAAGTCAAAAGTGGATTTTGGTGCAGGTGTCACCGTTACTAAAAATGATCAGGATATCACGCGTAAAGGAGTGATTATGGTCAGCAGAACTAAGGTTGGGATTGTGTTGACTGAGAAGGTTGAATTTCAGAATTATGTGGTCAATGGAATTCAAATCAGCGGCGTAAAAACCATTGTTTCGGAGTTTGATAAAGCTACAGGCAAGGGAAGTGTGAAGTCTACTGTCGCGAATGGCAAGTTCATCTTTGTAGGCGGAGAAACAGGGGTTTGGACTTCCGAAAAGGACAGAAAATCTGAGGTGGTCAGAGGGAATGATTCTCGAAAGCCAATTAGTGGTAAGATCATCACCAATGTGAAAACAGCGATTAAGACTGCTTCTGGTACCGTAATTTATGCGCACCAGACCATGACCCCGCTCGAGATCGACCTTTCCTGTTCAGGAAAAAGAAGAGGCCCTACTATGGGTAAGTTAGAGACAGCTTACCGTACCAATAAAATCACCGTGGATTTTGGTAACGGATCTTGCACCAATCAAACCATTACCATCACCGTGAATGGTGTGACTACAACAAAGAATATTGGCGGCTAATTGATAATTGCTGAATTAAAAAAACCGATCTGAATCATTCAGATCGGTTTTTTTTTTCAATTAGTTAGAATTGCTTCCAACTAACTTGAAAAAATTGCCACTATTAACAGATTCCCTAAAACCTGATTTCCACCAGCACGGGGAAGTGGTCCGAAGGGTATTTTTTACCGTAATTGTCTGTTAGGATACCATGTCGGAGTACTTCGAGTTTCCCTTGGACAAAAACATGGTCAATGATCCCATCCGGCATTCGGTCCCATTCGAAGGCGGTAAAGGTGCCTTTTGGACCGTAGGAGGGCAGCTTGGAGACTAAACGGGCATCTTTCCAGGTTTCTTTTTTGAAAATCACTTGGTAGGCAGGGTTTTCGGGGGCTACATTGAAATCCCCCATCCAGACCACAGGAAGCCCTTCGCGGTTGATTTCCTGGATTTTGGAAAGGACCAACTTGCTGCTTTCTTCTCGAGCTTGCTGTCCGATATGGTCGTAGTGCACATTGAAGACATAAAACCGAGATCCTTCTAGGGAGGTGAATTTTCCCCAGGTGCAAATGCGATTCAGGGCAGCATCCCATCCCTTGCTTGGGACTTCTGGGCTAGGTGACAACCAAAATGTCCCCGAATCTTCCAATTTGTAGCGTGCAGGATCGTAATGAATGGGCGAAAACTCTCCCTTCGTAGCTCCATCATCCCTGCCTACTCCGATGGAGGCAAAGCCAAGTCCTTTGTTGAGTTCAGTCAGCTGATGTGCCAATACCTCTTGGGTACCTACAATTCCAATCTGGTGAAATTGAATCAATTGGATGACCTGCGTAGCACGATCTTTCCAGAGATTGCCCACATCGTTAGGATTGTCCCAACGGATATTGAAGGTAGCAAGTCGGTGAGTTTGGGCTTCAATTGGATATGCAAGTAGCACCAAAAGCAAAGATAGGAGGAGGGTCGTAGGTCGAAGAACCATAAATTGGAAACTAATTCGTGAATTGATTGCTATCTCTTAAAATTGCCTATTAATTTCATGAAATGAAAACGATCAATCCCAAAGACTTATCCACTCCTGAACTTCAGAACCTTTTGCAAGGGGCGATTAGTCCTCGGCCGATTGCCTTTGCGAGCACTGTCAATACAGCTGGGGAAGTCAATTTGAGCCCTTTTTCTTTTTTTAATCTCTTTAGTGCCAATCCCCCTATCCTTGTTTTTTCTCCTTCGCGAAGAGTGCGAGACAATACCACCAAGCATACCTTAGAGAATGTACTTCAGGTACCTGAGGTGGTGATTCATGTGGTTGGCCATGATTTAGTAGAGCAGATGTCCCTTGCTAGCACCGAATATGCAAAGGGAGTCAATGAATTTGTTAAAGCAGGATTGACTGCAGTACCTTCGAATCTAGTAGCTCCACCCCGCGTAAAGGAGGCTGCAGTGGCCTTTGAATGCAGGGTGCTTCAGGTGCTCCCCCTAGGCGATCAGGGAGGGGCTGGAAATTTGGTGATTTGTGAGGTGCTACAAATTCACCTGGATGAAAACATCCTTGACGCTTCTGGAGCCATTGCGCCCCTCAAGTTGGATCCTGTAGCTAGACTTGGGGGCAATTGGTATACCCGAGTGACGGCCGATTCTTTGTTTCAGATTCCCAAGCCCTTGATGACCCTTGGGATTGGGGTAGATCAAATTCCAGAAGAAATTCGGAACAGTTCGGTACTAAGCGGGAATAATCTAGGGAGATTGGGCAATGTAGAGCAGCTACCCAGTCCGGAGGAGCTCGCCCTTTTTTCTGCCCGAGAAGACCTGGAAGATATCAGGCGCCGCTTTCGGTTGGATGCAGAGTCCTGGACCGATCACCTACACCGCTGGGCTAAGGAAGAGCTGGAAGCCGGTAATCTTGAATTGGCTTGGAAGATACTTTTGCAAAAACCCTAATAGATTATCCGCTAATCTTCCAATGGCTCAATAAGACTGTTATCCAATGCGGATAATCGTCGACAGCCGACAGTCCACAGTCCACAGCACATTTTCCTATTCTTCAAATCTTTTTTTCTTTGATCACAGGTATAAAAGTGGATGATCATCAACCAAAAAAAAACTCAGCGATTAAGCTGAGTTTTTTGTTTTCAATCTTACTTGATCACCAGATCCTGCGGCATGCGCACCTGCACCCCTTGGTAGTTTTTCAAGCGTTGGATTTTTTGGTAGAGTGGGTACTGGTCGCCCAATTGAGTTTGAAGGATGCGAACTTGTACCTGATCGCTAAATGAAACCATCAACTCTTCGAACCAAGGTTTTTTCTCTGGATAGTACACCACGCGGTAATCATCCCCTGCTTTAATCTTCGCTGCCGCGATGCCGATGGCGGTATCCAAGCCACCCAATACATCGACCAATCCTCTTGCTTTGGCTTGTGAACCAGTCCAAACACGCCCTGATGCTATTTTTCGTACCGAATCAGGATGCATGCCACGACCCTCAGCCACGCGAGAGATGAAGGTTTCGTAGCCATCCTCAACAGAGGATTGGATGATGGTACGCTCTACTTCAGACAAAGGGCGAGCCATATTTCCAAAATCCGAGAGCTCCCCGGTGGAGACCACATCTGTAGTCACCCCCAACTTGTCATTGACCAATTCCTGAACATTGAATAAAATGCCAAATATGCCAATGGAACCCGTGATGGTGTTTGGTTGCGCAACAATTGTGTCCGCTGGAGCAGAAATGTAATACCCTCCGGAAGCGGCTACTTCACCCATAGATACAATTACCGGCTTCACTTTTTTGGCTTCAGACATTTCTCGCCAAATCACGTCTGATGCTAGGATAGATCCTCCTGGGGAGTTTACGCGCAAGACAATGGCTTTGATATTTTCGTCTTTACGTGCTTTACGAATTTCCTTGGCAAATTTCTCAGAGCTGATGGCGCCTTCCGCATTTCCATCCACGATCTCCCCTTCTGCGATGATCACCGCGATTCGATTGGAAGAGGTGATGTTTATACTTTTCGCCATTCCACCAAGGTCAGTGGCATTGATGGTAGCTATTTGGTCGTCCTCCTTGAGGCCTAATTTTTCTTTAAGGATGCTATGCACTTCATCTTCGTATTTCAGTGCCGTCGCCAACTTGTAGGTTACTGCATCTTTTGGCTTTCTGACGAGCATTTGGTGATTGATACGGATCAAACTGTCTTGCGCAATGCCTCTAGATTTTGCGATTAGCTCAAGTGCATGGTTGTTGATGTCATCCAAAAAATACTGAGTTTGTAGACGATTTTCTGGGCTCATTTTATCCAATATAAATGGCTCTACGGCGCTTTTAAACTCGCCTACTCGGAAAACCTCTGGTTTGATGCCTACCTTTTCAAAGAAACCTTTCAAGAAAATCCCCTCCGAAGAAAAACCATTGAAGTCAATTCCACCCAGTGGGTTGAGGTAAATTTCATCTGCTACTGAGGCTAGGAAATACCCGCCTTCTGAGTAAGCTTCATCGTAGGCTACAATAAATTTTCCGGATTCTTTGAAATCTAGTAAAGCCTCTCTAAGCTCCAATAGACCAGCTTGACCAGCACCAATTAATCCAGCATTGAGGTAGATTCCTTTTACGTTCTCATTCGTTTTAGCCTCCCCAATAGCCTTTTTTAGATTTACTAATCCGGCATTATTTTCTCCTCCAAAAGGATCTAGGAAAGAACCAAAGACCAGGTCTTCCTCTGAGGTACGCTCCACTAAGGTGCGACCATTTAGGTCTAGGTGTAGGATGGAGTTACTTTCCAAGGTCACTTCTTTCTCAGAAGTGGAAGCAACCAAACCTATAATCCCGAAAAAAATAAGCATTGCTACAATGCTAAATACAAAAAGGCCCACGATGACGGCCAAGACATTACCTAGAAACTTCATATCATTTCAATTTAGACTGTAAATTTAGGCTAATTTGAGCCAGTTTTAAAATTAAATTAACGAGGAATGCAAACTGAGGTTGTATTGGGAATTGGAGGAAACAAAGGAGATCGTGCAGCTTTCCTTCAAAAGGCAATGGAGGCCTTATCCCAGCAAGCCATGCTAGTTGGGCATTCTCAAATTTATGAAACCGAAGTTTGGGGAGGGGTAGCGACCGCCGGAAATTTTTTAAACCAAGTACTGCTGCTGCACACCCAAATGGATCCGATGGAGCTTTTGGAGGTAATCCAAGGAATCGAGGTGCAGCTGGGAAGAACTCGGGAGCAGCATTGGGGAGACCGTACTATTGATATCGATATTCTCTATTTTGGAGATCAAGTTTGGGACAGCCCATCCCTTACCATCCCACATCCTTACCTTGCGCAGCGGAGCTTTGTGCTGCAGCCTTTGGCTGAAATTCTCCCAAAAAAAATCCATCCAATTCTGGGGAAAACTACCCTTGAGCTACTTGCTGAATGCACCGATCAAGGGCAGGTTTCAGTTTGGAAGCAAGCCAACTAAAAAAAACGCTCACCTGATTTAGGTGAGCGTTGATGGTTACAAGCCAGATACGATTGCTTCGGGGTGTATTTTTTTGACGAGGCCCTGCAGGACTTTTCCCGGCCCACATTCGACAAATTCTGTAGCTCCATCTGCTACCATCTGTTGTACGGACTGGGTCCATTTGACTGGTGCGGTCAGCTGAGCAATTAAATTGGCTTTAATTTCGGCCACATCTGTTACCGCTGTCGTACTCACATTCTGGTAAATTGGACAGATTGGGGTATTGAACTGAGTTTCTTCGATTGCTTTTTGAAGTTTCTCTCGAGCTGGCTCCATCAACGGAGAGTGGAATGCACCGCCAACGGGCAGGGGCAAAGCTCTTTTTGCTCCCGCAGCTTTGAGTAGCTCACAGGCGATTTCAATTCCTTTGGTGGTTCCAGATATCACGAGCTGGCCCGGGCAGTTGTAGTTTGCAGCTACGACGATTTCCTCGGCGATGCCTGCACAGATCTCTTCCACAAGCTGATCTTCCAATCCTAGGATTGCTGCCATAGAAGAGGGGTTGATCTCACAGGCTTCCTGCATGGCAAGGGCACGTTGAAACACCAAGGCTAAGCCATCTTCAAAACTTAATACCCCGTTGGCGACTAAGGCGGAAAACTCTCCTAAGGAATGGCCTGCGACCATGTCTGGAGCAAAGTTGGGGGTGGTTTTCGCAAGAATGACCGAGTGCAAAAAAATTGCGGGCTGCGTTACTTTGGTTTGCTTGAGTTGCTCCTCTGTTCCTTCAAAAAGGATATCCGTAATTCGAAATCCGAGCTGCTCATTTGCTTTTTCAAATAAGGCCTTTGCAGTTGGATTTTCTTCGTAGAGGGATTTTCCCATTCCTGGGAATTGGGCTCCTTGGCCTGGAAATACGATTGCTTTCATTTCTTGAGTTGACGAAATTTAAGCAGCAAATATAGAATTTTTTTGACAGTCCATGGAAAGGGACTAGAGCGTCTCTAAGGTGGGAAAGTGTTTGGAAAGCACTTCTTTCCGATTTTCCGAAAGCCAGTGGATAAAGGCTTTGACGGCAGGGGAGTGTTTTTTTTGCTTTAGCCAAATCAGTTTCCAGTCCGCTTTTAGGGGTAGTTCTGGCATTTCCAAAAGTGAGATTCGGCCTTCTTTGAGTTCCTGTGCCATGGAATAATTAGATAGAAGGGAGGCGCCCCAACCAGCGTCAAGTTCATGGCCTTGGCAGTGACTTTTCCTTTTAACCTTACCCTAGGGATGCCCATTTATTGGATGATTATCCAAGCGACTTAAGTAGGGGATGATCTTCTTTCAAAAAGTGTGCTCTTTCACTAGCTGTCGGCATTCTGCAGCTCGCTCTTCGACCAAACCACTTGTACCTGTTCTTTCCAATCCACTGGTAGATTCGGTCTCGCAATCCTTTTGGGATGATAATTAGCGCGTAGAAGAGGGGCCAACCACCCCTCAAAAGCCGAGCCACGCGTAGGGCTGCTGTGCTTCCGAGGTAGAGCTGTCCTTGCTCTACCAATACTAGGGTATCCAAATAGCTTGGGGGTAATTGGTACATTTTCAGTACCCTTTGGCCCGCAGTTCCCTGGATTGATGCCAGAAGTAACTTTTTTTTAGTATTTCGCTTCAGAACAAAATCCACTGCTGCATTACACAGGCTACAGTGTCCATCAAAGAGCAAGATGGATCCCTTTTCCATTAACGTAGGAGTTGAATCGTTCCTTTCAAGGTCTGCTGTTTCTTAGTTGGGTCGACCACATCAAAGGAGACTGTTCCAGAATAGTAATAGGTTCCAGCTGGAAGTTCATTTCCACTCGGGTCTTTTCCATCCCAACGGATAAATGGATCATTTTCAGTGGCAGATTGGCTGGCATAGCGAAATACCTCTGCACCCCAGCGGTTGACGATAAAGAGCTCCACCTGGCTGACAAATCTTGGGCATTTTGAGAAAGGATTATCAAAAGCCATAAAGGTATCATTGAGCCCATCGCCATTGGGGGAAAAAGCATTCGGTAGGAGGTAGTTTGGACAGTTGTCAATACAGACCACATTGCTTTTTGGGCTTTCATTGCCGGAGCGATCCACTGCAGTGAGGTAATAGCAGCCTTTGTAATTTGCGAGATTTCTAAGCGTGGCTCGAAGCTGTATCGCGGAATATTGACCGATTCGGGTAAAGGTTCCGTCTGGGCTGCCATCCGGGTTGAAGTAAAGGCGGTAGCCACTCAGTTGATCGTCACAGGTGCCACTGAAATTTGGTTTCCAACTCAATTCATGCGTGTAATTAATCGTGCCGCAGGATTGTTCCGCGACATATTTCGCACAGTCGGGGCCTTCAAAAGTAAGCACTGGGGCACAAGGAAGGCGGTTATCATCTGGTTTGGCGCAGATAATTTGAGATCGATTTTCGAGTGGATACACCAGGCCTGCCACATTGTAAGCCCCTTTGGTCACTACATAATAGCAGTATTCGAGGTCTTTTTTAAGCTTCACCCCATTGAATTTACCCTCATCCAGGTAAATGAATCCCTTTTGGGTCACATCTACATCTGCGATTTTGACGTAGTTGGTTACATCAAGCGCTGCGGCATCAGCCCGATTTCGGTAAACCTCGTGTGTGTATTTGGCAATGGAATTATTCCAAGGAACATTAAAAGACCATTTGAGTTCAATCGCTTCATTGATAATGGTAGGTTCAAGTCGTACCGAAGAGGCTGAAGAGGACGTATCAATCTTGATGTTGTTGTCAAGCAACACCACCTTGTAATTGTAAACTAGGTTTTTGGTATTCAATTTTTTGTCTGTAAACAAGGTGTCCGCAGTTTTCCCCAAAGACAGACGATTTTGAGCGCCTGTAAATCCTTCGCTTCGGATCAATTCATAGGAATAGGGGCCTGGAAATTGGATTTTATCCAAGTCGTAGGGCGGAGTCCATTTGACAAAAATCTCCCCTTCTTTATCATCTGTGGCAGTAATGCTTACATTAGTTAGGATGGGTACATCCACATCAATGGTGATACAGATTTCTTTTGAAACAAGACTTTCGCCTAATCTTGGATTAGGGAATGCCGCCACCAATCTGTAGCAATACGTATTTCCTGGAGCGAGCCCCTCCCCTCCATTTTTGTCGGTAAAGGCAAAGGTGGTCATGTTGGTGGTGCCAATGAGTTGGTACCCAGCACGAATACCTGTTTCACAAGAATCCGGTTCATAAGGATCAGAATTAAGCCTTCTCCATACCTGCATTTCTTGCGCAGAACTGGCACAGGCATAAGGATCCCAAGCCAACTTTAGGGTTCTACCAGGTAATTGCTCTAGTTCATCCCAAACAGGCGGAGGACCAATGACTTTAATTTTCCAAGTCTGAATATCTACCAATTTAGGTCCAGAGAGCGGTTTGTCGGTGATGCGCACGCGTATCTCATACTCTCGTTCCCGCACATGATTGCAGACCGTTTGCCAATCAAAATTTACGATGCCTGGCTGAACCTGGAACACGTTTTCTGGTTTGTAGGTGGCTGGAGAGGTATTGATTTCCATGGGCTCCCCAAAAACTTCAATTTTGATGGGGTCTCCATCCGGGTCTTGACCTTGGATGATTTCCTTAATTCGTGTTCCTGCTATCACGCAGAGGTCGGGGGGTAGAATAAGTTTTGGCCGTTTATTTTTCGAGTTTTCAATGATAATCTGCATATCCCGAACTACATAGCCGATTTCCACATACTTCCCGTCGATTTTACGCCATTCCGTGATTCGCATTGCCACACTATATTGCCCTGCAGTGCCAGGAGCATCCCAGACCAGGTCTCCAAAAATGGCATCGACCCTCATAAAAGCAGGGCCAGTACCATCCTCCTTATTCTTACTAAATTCTGCGCTTGCAGGATCTCGGTAATTATTGACTACACGCTCAAATCCCTGCTTGGGAATTTCAATGTTGTAAGAAAGACTATCTCCATCTGGATCGTAAGCCCCAGGATTATGAATATACCGCACATTCACGGCGCCATTATCCACCGGTGGGATGGTCAAAACTGGAGAGTTGTTGACTCCGATAAAGGGATCAATTGTGATTTCGGTTTCCACATAAAATGGGGTATCTACCGAATTATTCATATTCAGGGTCAGGTCATTTCGGTTGAACTCTAAGAAACGAATCTTGTATTTGCCGGGACCCTGAAAAGTATGCGTGATCACAAATGTGTTTTTTTCAATCAGGTCTCCTAAATCTTCAACCAGCGAAAAATCACTTTTTGTATTGAGCTGCTCCTCCCGACCGTCTCCAAAATTGATTCTTCCTGGACCAAAGACGACGGACGAACGGGTATCCGTATAGCCTACTACCGTGATTCGGTAGGTGAGTGTTTGTACCGAAATTCGTTCCGCAATGATCTCACCTGCACGAATGTGTGTAGCCCAAGCAGTGGTTAGGGCTGAAAAAAATGTAATGCAAAAAAGAACAAAATAAATTTTAAGCTTCATATCGGTCAAGGTGACTATTTCTAGGAATTAAAATGATGTTTGAGTTGCGCTTCAGACAGGTTGAATTCGCTCAAATTTTTCTGTTTATACGAAGTAAACGGATGGATGGAGAAAAACCATCAAAAATTAAAACAATAAAATTGAACAGACTGTTGAAAACTCATAAAAATTAAGTGGCCCTACCTTAAATTAGACTCTTATTTAGAATTATTTAAAATAAGAAAGTGATGCGTGCATGGATTGGATACTAGCCTTTGCAGATGTAAATTTGGGCTATTGAATAGCAAAACCACTTTATTTTAAACTAATCGTACTTATTTATGACTTGGGTTACCAAAACCTTGAATAGCACCTTAGGGAGAAAATTGATCATGGCATTGACTGGTCTTTTCCTCATCCTGTTCTTGACTGGACACGTGTCTGGCAACATGCTTCTATTTAAGGGAGATGGAGGTCAGGCATTTAACATCTATGCCAAGTTTATGACCACCAACCCTGCCGTCAAATTGCTTTCCTACTTGACCTATATTTCTGTATTGGGGCACATTATTTACTCCATTGCGCTATCCCAGCACAACAAGTCAGCACGGCCAGTACCCTACTCTACCTCCAAAGGTAGCAGCAATAGTGCTTGGTCCTCCCGTAACATGGGTGTTTTGGGTACCATCATTCTAATATTCTTGGTGGTGCACCTGCAAGGATTTTGGGCGCAGATGCATTGGGGGGAAGTTCCCATGATTACCTATGAAGGAGAAGAATACAAAAACTTATTTTTAATTGTGAGTGAGGCATTCAAACAAGAATGGCTCGTTGCCTTGTACGTGCTATCCATGATCTTCCTAGGCTTCCACCTTTCCCACGGATTTGCTTCAGCCTTTCAAACGCTAGGACTCAATCATAAAAAATACTCTCCCGCTATCAAGTTAGTAGGGATGCTTTACTGCATCTTGGTTCCCGCCTTGTTTGCATCCATGCCTCTTTACATTCATTTCTCGAGCTACTAAATAGTACCCTATGATACTAGATTCCAAAATACCTGCTGGTCCTTTGGCAGAAAAATGGACTAAGCACAAGTTTTCAAGCAAACTGGTCAATCCAGCCAACAAGCGTAAATACGATGTGATTGTCGTAGGTACTGGTTTGGCAGGTGCATCCGCAGCAGCTTCCCTCGCGGAGCTCGGATACAATGTGAAGGCTTTTTGCTTCCAAGATAGCCCCAGAAGAGCGCACTCCATTGCGGCGCAAGGGGGGATCAATGCAGCAAAAAACTACCAGAACGATGGGGATTCGATCTACAGACTTTTCTACGATACCATCAAGGGTGGAGACTACCGTGCTCGTGAGGGGAATGTCTACCGTCTTGCAGAGGTATCCGTTAAAATTATTGACCAGTGCGTGGCGCAAGGAGTTCCCTTCGCTCGTGAATATGGAGGACTGCTGGCCAACCGTTCCTTTGGAGGAGCCCAGGTATCCCGTACTTTCTATGCTCGTGGTCAAACAGGTCAGCAATTGTTGCTGGGTGCCTATTCGGCCTTGAGCCGTCAGGTAGCGAATGGCAAGGTGAAATTATTTCCCCGCACCGAAATGATGGATGTGGTCGTAATCGATGGACATGCAAAAGGCATTGTGACACGTAACCTAATTACCGGAGCTATTGAAACGCACGCAGCACATGCTGTTCTTCTATGTACAGGAGGCTACGGCAATGTGTTTTTCCTATCTACCAATGCGATGGGTTCCAATGTGACTGCAGCTTGGAGAGCACACAAGCGTGGGGCATTTTTTGCAAATCCTTGCTTTACGCAGATTCACCCTACCTGTATTCCAGTTTCTGGAGACCACCAGTCGAAGCTGACCTTGATGTCTGAATCCCTGCGTAATGACGGTAGAGTGTGGGTTCCAGCTACGCAAGAGATTGCAGAGAAACTTAGAAAAGGCCAGATCAAAGCGAACGATATCAAAGAGGAAGACCGAGATTATTTCTTGGAAAGAAAATACCCTTCCTTCGGTAATTTAGTACCTCGGGACGTGGCATCTCGAAATGCGAAGTATGTCTGCGACGAGGGCCGTGGGGTAAACGAAACCGGTGAAGCGGTATACTTGGACTTCCGTGATGCCATCAATCGCGATACACGAAAAATCATCGAACAGAAGTATGGCAACCTCTTTGAGATGTACAAGCAGATCACTGGAGAGGACCCTTACGATATGCCGATGATGATCTATCCTGCGGTTCACTACACGATGGGTGGTCTTTGGGTGGATTACAATTTGATGACCACTGTTCCCGGTTTGTATGCACTTGGAGAGGCCAACTTCTCCGAGCACGGTGCCAACCGACTCGGTGCTTCTGCTTTGATGCAGGGCCTAGCAGATGGATACTTCGTGGTCCCTTACACCGTAGGGGATTATTTAGCGCAGCTTGCTCCGAAGCAGGTAGACGACACGCATCCTGAATTTGCTAAAGTAAAAGAGGAAGTACAAAGTCGAATCAACACCCTCTTGAATATCAATGGAACGAAGCCAGTAGATTATTTCCACAAGCGATTGGGTAAAATCATGTGGAATGAGTGTGGAATGGCCCGAACTACTGAAGGACTTAAAGGTGCTAAGGCTGAAATCCAAGCCCTGAAAAAAGAGTTTTGGTCCAATGTTAAGCTAATGGGGACTAATGAAGAACTCAACCAAACATTAGAGAAGGCCAACCGTGTGGCGGATTTCTTGGAACTGGGAGAACTGATGGTGGACGATGCACTCAACAGAAACGAATCCTGTGGAGGACACTTCAGAGAAGAATACCAAACTCCAGATGGAGAAGCCCTTCGTGACGACGAAAATTATGCCTATGTGGCCGCCTGGAAATACCTAGGAGAGGGCCAAGAGGAGGAACTTGTCAAAGAGGAGCTGGTCTTCGAAAATGTCAAACTTACTCAGCGTTCTTATAAATAATTTATAGGCAATCAGTTCAAGAAGACTTTGGCATTTTCTTCCCATTATGTCAGAAAAGAGAGAGTTCTTGACTTTAAATAAAACTAGCGTAGACAGATGAAATTGACTTTAAAAATCTGGAGACAGAAAAATACATCGGACAAAGGAGGATTTGTTACCTATGTGGCAGATCATGTTTCCAAAGACATGTCTTTCTTGGAAATGTTGGACGTACTAAACGATCAACTTACTGAAAGAGGTGAGGATCCAGTCCACTTTGATCACGACTGCAGAGAAGGAATCTGTGGAATGTGTTCCCTTTACATCAATGGCAAGCCTCATGGACCGCTACAGACCACTACCTGCCAGTTGCACATGCGCTCCTTCTCCGATGGAGAGACCATCACCATTGAGCCCTGGAGAGCCAAGGCTTTTCCCGTTTTAAAAGACCTAGTTGTCAATAGATCTGCATTTGATCGAATCATCCAAGCAGGGGGCTACGTATCGATCAATACAGGCGGGGTACCTGATGCCAACGAAATCCCTATTTCCAAGACAATAGCGGATCTGGCCATGGATGCAGCACAATGCATCGGTTGTGGGGCATGTGTAGCTGCTTGTAAAAATGCCTCTGCCATGCTATTCACCTCCGCCAAAATCTCCCAGCTGGCTTTATTGCCTCAGGGACAAGTAGAACGCAAAAGCAGAGCAGAAAATATGGTAGCTCAGATGGATGAAGAAGGTTTTGGGGCTTGTACCAACACAGGTGCCTGCGAAGCAGAATGTCCAAAAGGCATCTCTATCACTAACATTGCACGCATGAATCGGGAGTATTTCTCTGCTGTGGTGAGCAGCGATAACATGTAAGATCAGAAGCATTGCAAACGAAAAAGGGTCAGATTTATCTGACCCTTTTTCGTTTGTTTTCTATTCTTACTTCATCTGATTGATCCATTCTCGAATTAGAGCTACTCCTTCGGCATGGATGCTGGTTCGCCCGATCTCTGGCATGGCTACTCCCATTTCGGTAGAATTCATACGATGCAGCAGAATAGAAGCATCCGCCTGACCAGGCACGATGTCGTAGGTGTGTTTACCAGATCCCTTGCCTGCCGCAACTGGGGTTTTGAATACTCCAAGCTTCAAGGGGTCTTTCTGGCCATAGGTAAGAAAAAGTCCCGAAGTACTGGCAGGGCCTTCAGCGCGATGGCAATGGGAGCAGTTGATGTCTAGGTAAGCCATGGCTCGGTCGTTGAGCGCTTGGCTTTGATCCTCATAGTTGACCAGGGAAGGATGTGCTACTTTGCCCAAAAAACCTTCTAGCTTTCCAAGCTTCATCCAATGTGCCAATTGATTTTCAGATCCTTCTTCAAAGGTAATATCGTGGTTGAGGTGCCTGGTTTGTACGCCCAAGGGCGCTAAGGATTCATTTTTGTTGTGGCAGCTCTTGCATTGATTTTTGTTGGGGACCAAGTAATTGATGAGTTGCTCCTCACCTTGGCTGTCGACATACTTAACAGCTACCTCTGATCCGACGACCTTCAATACTGCATCGGTTTGGCTCTCATTCCAGAGGTAGGGATAGGCTTGCCAGCCGCTTGCCTCGTGGATCATGAGACGGGTTTCGATGATTCTACGCTCTCCCTCCGGATTTCGGAAATCAGCAGGATAGTAGAAGTTCTTGATCAAGATTGTTCCCAGCGGCAAATTCAGTTCTTCTCCGGCTAGAATGGCTTTCTCTCCTTCGGGTAAGTAAGCAAATCGACTCTTGAGGGCATAGTCTGTAAACAAGGAGGAGGCAGGTTGGTAAGGAATTATCGATTCGCTGGGTGTTAACCCAGCGAGTTCTCCTTCAAAAAAACCATAGGTGGATAGTCTTCGGTAGGGAAACTTGCCTGAAGCTTCTTCAGGAGCCAAAATTTCTTCCGCTACAGTTGCTTGCATTTCCTCTTTCAGAGCTGGTTGGCAGGACCAGAGCAGGGAAAGAAAAAGGCTTGCAATTGCCCATTTTGATAAATTGGGAGAGGTGGCTGCCATGATCACCGCGTTGTTGAATGAAGAACAGGCAAGGAGCTTAGCCCTAGCCCTACAGGGGAAGGCTTGCAACTCTGAAAGGTAGCATAGTCTTCAAATGCGTCGATATTGTCCTCGCCTTCCATGAGGTAAAAGCGGGTAAAACGTAGGTCCTTGATGCTGGGCTCTTGGATGCAAATGCGCATGGGATTGGAGTCAATGGAGGTGGCAAGGGACTCATCCCAAATTCCATCGTAGATGATGTCTTGGGTTTTAAGCCAGCCATGGGCATTGTATATGCTGACCAACTGTCCCAATTCCCGGGTGAGGTCAGGTAGGCTAAACCAGGATCCCCGATCGTACTCGTTGTCGTGCAGGGAGATGTCAGTGGTGTAGGGAGACCAGTTGGGAGCCTCGGCAGGGAAGCCAGTGACTTGGTAGCTAGCGATAGCCACACCATAGGTTTTGTTTCGTAGGATTCGGTTATTAAAGATTTCCACCTCTTTGGCAGCCAAGAGCACGATTCCTGATCCTGGAGGAATCATGGTTACGGTATTGCCATTTGGCCCATCGCTAATGGAAGTTGCAAAATTCTCGTGATTGTTGTCAATGATATCGTTGTCGTAAATGCGGGTTTTTCTTCCATCTCCCTTGGGGAGACCGGGTAGGTTAAATACCAGAATTCCTCCTGCATTGTCTCTAGCCGTATTTCCATAGACTTCGGCACGATCGCAGTTTTCAATTTCAATGCCTGCCACATTGCCGAAGGCTAGTGAGTTTTTGACAACAATATCTTCGGATTGCCCTACGTAAATCCCTGCATCTTTGGAGTGTGAGGCGATGCATTCATCGATCAGTACATTTTTGCATTGCACAGGATAGATGGCATAGGTACCATTTTTAGATTTATCTCCGTTGGTCCAGGTGACATTGATCTTTCGAAAGGTGATGCCATCCGTATGCTGTGCTTTGATGCCATCCCCAGGAGCATCCTCGATGCTTAAGTTTTCAATGGTAATGTCCTTGCCTACGATTTTCACACCTTCTCCTCCAGATTTTAGGTTTCGAAAGGAGAGCACTGTCTTGTCCATTCCATCTCCTTGGATGCGAATAGCGGTTTTGTTGTCCAGAATAAGTTGAGTTTTGAGTTCGTAAAATCCCTCTGGAATACGGATGGTGCTCGAATCTTCTGCGAGAATAAAGGCTTCCACCAAAGCGTCTACTTCTTCAGGAGTGGCGCGACGCAAGTTGGAACTGTCAAATGTCTGTTCATCAGATTGTGTACCACAGCTGAATAGCAGGAGACAAATAGAAAAGAGTAGGAGGGATCGAATCATTTCGAGTGAGTGGTGAATTCGCTTAGCCATCACTAATTTTTGACTGTAGTAAAATTCCTTTTCACTAAGCCAAGTATCTTAGGACTAAACAAGGTTAGTTTGGGTTCTTATTAACGAATTAAATTTGGGAAAAATTGGGAGGGAATCCAAATACAAGATATTTAGGTGATTTCTCGGGAAGTAAATTTAAAGTGATATTGCCTTAAGCTTTACAGAATAAAAATCCGTCTCCAGCTAGAATTTCACATTTCTTGTTTTAGTTTTAACAAACAATAATCACCCCTGTTATGAAAAAAGGTCTTTTGCTATTTGCATTTTTAATTTTCGCCGCCGCTGCTCAAGCTCAAATTGGAGTGCGTGCAGGTCTTGGTTCCTCCAACTTCTCCAATGGAGGAAGTATGCGCGCTTTTTCTTCAATTATTCGACCTCACCTTGGAGCCTATTATGGCATTCAGGCAAACGAAAAGTTAACTGTAGAGCCGGGTATATTTTACTCAGGCAAAGGATTTAAAACCGTACCACTTGGTACCACTCAAGAATTCCAAGAAAGTTTGAGTTATGTCGATATTCCTGTCTTGGCTCGATATGCTGTGAATGCTGACTTCAATGTATTTATGGGTCCTCAGGTAGGATTTCTACTGGCAAGAACGTATACCAAAGGAACTGAGAAAATCACCGATACCGCCCCTGTAGGAGGCTATGAAATTGGCGGTGTTTTAGGCGTAGGATATCAATTGACCGCTGAACTTAATCTTCAAGCAAGCTATGATTTTGGGATTGCACCTTTCAAATACTTTCAAGCTGACGTAAATAACTCCGTATTGAAACTCTCAATAGGGTATACGCTTCCTTCGAAAGCAGCGAAAGAAAAAACGGAGCAGGAGCAACAATAGCTCCTGTTTATTTTTTCAATCGATCTGGATTGTCTTGAATAAAGGATTTCCATCCCTCATTTCTTCCCCGCGTTTGCATTCGTCCTTCATGAAAGTGGTGGCATAGCGCTACTGCCAGCGCATCTGTTGCATCCAACAGTTTGGGGAGTTCTTCAATGCCTAGTAAGGTTTGAAGCATCGCAGCAACCTGCTCTTTGGAGGCGTTCCCATTGCCGGTAACGGACTGCTTTACTTTTTTGGGAGAATATTCGGTAATGGGAATCTCTTTCGAGAGTGCAGCTGCCATCGCCACCCCCTGAGCGCGGCCTAGTTTGAGCATGGATTGTACATTGACTCCAAAGAACGGGGCCTCCAGGGCTACAGAATCAGGAGCAAACTCATCCAAAATGCCTGAAATGCGCTCAAAGATTTTCTTGAGCTTCAATTCGTGCGTCTCATATTTTTTGAGGTGAATGACCCCATATTGGAGGATCTTGTATTTCTTGCCTTCGGTCAAAATCAAGCCATAGCCCATCACATTAGTTCCAGGATCAATTCCTAAAATGATCTTTTCTTCAGGTAGTTTTTTGTCAGGGGCTTTCACGAAACCAAGTTAAGGGAAATACCCTGAAAATCATGCGCGAGCTACATTCGACTGGAGGCCTTCCGTTTGTGAAGTAGTTCAAGCCCTTCCGGGCTAACCAAGTTTCCAATAAGATTCCTTATTTTTAGGAATTAGCCGAGTACTTATGAGTGACCAAGAATTTGATTTATTAGATGAATTGTATTTTGTCCAACCCTATTCAGTCTTACAAGAGGCCTTGGGTTGGGAGGATTTCAAGCTCCTAAATACCCTTACTTTGCTTTTAGACAAAGGTTGGATCAAATGCTTTACGACACCAGACCGAGAGTGCTTTGACTCCATTAACCTTCATGAGGTAGGGAAAGAGCTGTTGTATTTAGCTTCAAAAAAGGGTTTAATGGCCCACAACACCATCTAACGTGCAATCCAATAGTTACAAATACCAACGGAAAGAATTGGAGTTGAAGGCTTTGCTTGAAATCACGCAGGCCATCAATGAAAACCAATCCGAAGAGGTGCTGATCAATATTTTCAAGTTTACCTGTTTGGTACACCTAGATATTCGTTCTTTGATTTTGTATGTAGCTAAGGAAGGCGACTTTGAGCAACGCATCGCTCATGGTGTGAAAACAAAAACCCCTGCCCTGCTCTCAGTCGATGCCGTTGAAGAAAATAAAAAAACCGGCAGCTTATCCATCCGTCTCGAAGAAGGATATTCTTTTGGGGAGCTGGAAACCTACTTACCTGTATACCATAAGGAGAAGCTGCTGGCAATTTTGTTTTTGAAACGAAAAAATAAGGAGCTCGAATTGGACTTGGATTTTACCCAGGCCCTTGCCAATATTCTGGTCGTAGCTTTAGAGAATAAACGTTTTGCTAGACGGCAGCTGGAACAGGAAGTAGTCAAAAGAGAGATGGAGATTGCCTCGCAGGTGCAGCAACTTTTGTTTCCAGCAGTTTTACCGAATACTGAATTTTTGAAAGCCGAGGTAACCTATATTCCGCATAGCAAGGTTGGAGGCGACTATTACGATTTGATTACGAGTGGGGAGGATAAATTGTACTTCTGCATCGCAGATGTGTCCGGAAAGGGAATGGCAGCAGCCCTGTTGATGTCTAATTTTCAAGCCGCACTTCGAACCTTGTTGCGAAGTCATACAGACTTGGAAACCTTGATTCAACAACTGAATTTTACCCTATTTGATCTGACCAAAGGGGAGCGCTTTTTAACCTTTTTTCTTGGAGAATATGAGTTTGCCTCTGGCAACTTACGCTTTGTAAATGCAGGGCATAATCCACCTGTTTTGTATGGAGCTGCCACAGGTACTATTGAGTTTTTAGAGGCGGGTACCACGATCTTGGGCGCTTTTGAATTTGTTCCCTTTTTGGAAGTAGGGATGCGAGAAGGCTTGCGAGATTTTACGATCCACCTCTATACGGATGGCTTGACAGAAGCCATGAATCCGGAGGAAGAAGAGTTTGGCGAGGAGCGATTGAAAGAATTTATTGAGAAAAATAAGGATCGAGATCCCGCTCAATTTCATCTAGAATTTCGATCAGCGATGGATAAATTCTCCAAGAAAGTACCTTTTCATGACGATTTAACCCTTTTGAGCCTTCGATTTTCGAGCCCATGAGAGTTTACCAAATTCCTTTTTTTCTTCCCTTTCTCTATTCCAATCGGCTTTGGTCTGGGCCAGCATCGGAGCGAAAAATCTCCCTCACCTTTGACGATGGGCCTGTACCAGGCATCACGGATTGGGTGCTGGATGAATTAGTAAAACGGGGGATGAAAGCCACTTTTTTTATGGTCGGAGATAATGTGCGCAAGCATCCTGCCTTAGCCCAATCCGTAGTGGCAGCAGGACATCAACTAGGAAACCATACCTACCATCACCTTTCTGGCTGGAAAACATCCACACAGACGTATTTGGATGATGTGGCAAGCTGCGATGCTATCCTTGCCGACACTATTGGGGAGACCCCTCGGTTTTTTCGTCCGCCTTATGGTTGGATGAAGCCAGGGCAAGCCAAGGGACTGGTCCCCGCCAAGAAAATAGTGATGTGGAATTTGTTGAGTTATGATTTTGATCCGGATTTGTCTTTGGAGATCTTGATTCGGGAATGTACTTCGAGAACAGCTCCTGGAACGGTTGTCGTCTTTCATGATCAGCAGAAGACCAAGGCGCAGCTGATGCGCGTTTTGCC
>CAMBMU010000011.1 GCA_945868725.1 Spirosoma fluviale | reverse complement strand
GTGGGCCCACTTGGAATCGAACCAAGCACCTACTGATTATGAGTCAGTTGCTCTAACCGAATGAGCTATAGGCCCCAAAAACGTATTTTTAACTTCCAAAAGGGAGATCAATTGATCCGCTCACCTTGGTTTTGGGACTGCAATGTTACATATTTGAGTTGAATTAATCAACCTTCATCCCCCATGAAAAATAGGCCTGACGTGGATTTTGTCATCTTTGACCTAGGCAATGTGCTGATAGACATTGACTACCACCAGTCCATGGACCTGATGAAGTCAGCACTGCCCACCTTCCTGCATGATAAGGTGGATACCTGCTATGCAGCAGAATTCCATAAGGCCTTCGAAAAAGGACAGCTGAGTTCGGCCGAGTTTCGCCAAGAGTTCCGCCACTACTTCCAAACGAACTGGTCCGATGCCGAGGTGGACTACTACTGGAACAGCCTACTGGGCTCCATTCCTGCCCACCGCCTCGACCTGGTACGCCAACTCAAGGCACAGTACCAAGTGGGTATCCTCAGCAATACCAACGAGATCCATATCGAAGCTGTCTATGCTCAACTTCAAGCCGAGCACAACCTAGCGAATTTTGATGCGGTATTCGATTGGGTGTTCTACAGTCACGAAATGGGACTCGCCAAACCGAACCAAGACATCTACCAGCAGCTGCTTCTTGAGCTGGGTACCACCGCTAATCGGGTACTCTTTTTTGATGATCTCAAAGCCAATGTAGACGGTGCTGCCTCACTTGGGATTCAGGCCGTTCAGGTCACGGGACCCAGCACGATTTTTGATTTTTTTGAAAATGTATAAACCCAAGGAATACCTCATTCATGGTTTATTGCTTCTACTAACCCTAATCACCACCACGCTCGCAGGTGGAGAGTGGGTTTATGGAAAATCCATTCTTGCCTCAGGAGAAGCTGCCTTGACCTGGCCTATTTTTATTCGTTCGCTGGAGTTTTCTATTCCCTTTATAGGCATCCTGCTCGTCCACGAGTTGGGCCACCTCTTTACTTCCATGTACCACAAGGTGCGCTGTACCTTGCCTTACTTTATTCCGGCCTGGCTAGGCTTCTTGGGTAGTCCCTCTCTGGGTACCCTTGGCGCAGTGATCCGGATGAAGGGCAGGGTCAACAGCCGTAAAAAATACTTTGATATTGGCATTGCTGGCCCTCTAGCTGGCTTTGTGCTTGCTCTTGGTGTGCTGACCTATGGGATGCTGACTTTGCCGCCGCCGGATTTCATTTACGAGGTACATCCCGAATATGCTGACCCCAATTTCCAGGGCTATGGAGCCGAAGTGATGGAGTTTGAACTAGGAAATAACCTACTTTTTTGGGGAATGGGGGAGCTGTTGGCCGACCCAGAGCGCCTACCTGCGATGTCGGAAATGATTCATTATCCCTACTTGTTTGCAGGGTACCTGGCGCTGTTCTTTACGGCACTCAATCTACTCCCAATCGGGCAGCTGGATGGGGGGCATGTGGTTTTTGGTTTGTTTCCTAAGAAGCACTCACTGATTTCCCTGATTGCCTTTGTGGCATTCCTTACTTATGCAGGCATGGGACTCATTCGTCCCTCTTCGTCTTTGGAGGAATTGGTGATTCGTATTCCGCTCTACTTGGGATTTCTCTACTTGTGCCTCAGCAAGTCGGGACTATCCCAATTGAATACCATTACCCTTGCCTTAATGTTGGCTGCAGGGCAATACCTACTTTCTTTCTTCCAGCCTAGTTGGGAGGGGTATCAGGGATGGTTGTTTTTTGCCTTCTTACTTGGAAGGGTGATGGGTATCCGACACCCCGAAGTGACGGGCAGTACTCCAGTGGATACCAAGCGAAAGGTTTTGGGTTGGCTCGCACTCCTCATTTTTGTGCTCTGCTTCTCACCACAGCCATTTGGCGTGGATTAATCATCATTGTACAAAGTACCAAGTACCAAGATACTTTAGAAGCAAGAGACAAGACACAAGAGCCGAGATGAATGGTGCTCCTAATTAGCAGGAGTTTCCTGGGAGCAGAATAGTAAATCTAATCTCTTGGTTCTAATCGTCTTTTTACCTTGTAATTAGTACTTTGCACTATTCTGCTAAGGCACGGAAGGCAAGAATGCCACCCAGTACATTTCGGACCTTGGTAAAGCCTCTGGTCTCCATGTACTTCTTGGCATTGCCACTGCGTGCTCCCGAGCGGCAGTGCACGACGATTTCCTCGTGCTTGATAGCTGCAAATTGCTCCAGCTGGTGGTCCAGTTCCCCCAAGGGAATGTTGTTCGCTCCAAGGTTATCCTCTTCGTACTCCCATTCTTCTCGCACATCGAAAAAGTGAAATTTTTCTCCTTTTTCTATTCTTTCTTTTAGTTCCTTGACGGTAATGTCTTCCATATTATTTTTTCACTAAGATTCGATACGACTGTGGCCCTGTGCTGCCCTGTACATAAATCAGGTATAATCCAGGATGTTGATCTTTAAAATTAAGGATTTCTCCTTTAGCGAAGGGTACCCGAGAAGGGAATACTTCTCTACCAAAGGAGTCCAATACCTGCAAGGAGGAGAATTCTCCTTCTACCTGAACTTCGTTGACAGTGGGATTGGGGTAGATGCGAAGGGAGGTCGAGGTGTCGATGCTCCCACCAGCCTTCCCCGTCAAGCTGACATGTGGGCGAATCAGTAGGGAGCCGGTTACGTCTTTATTCTGCAGCCATCCACCACCGACATTGTAAAAGATTCGGCCACTAAAGTCATTGCCTTTGTCAAGACCTACCTGAAGAAATTCGGTGGTAAATTGGGTGAATCCTACAAAGAAGGTGCCTGATACAGCTACAGCTTCTTCTAGCGGGAAATAGTGGATCTTTTGTCCTAGGCCTTTCGCGGGGATGACTACTTCTTTGGAGTAGAGTGGTTTTTTGTCAAGGGCCGACCAGACGACCAAGTCCAGCACCTGGTTCACCTGTCTTGCATTGGAAAAATCAATGGATATTCCTTTCAAAAAGACGGGTTCCGGTGTGGTATATTCAACCGCGAGCTGTCCCGAGCGCTGATTGATACCGGCGGTGTAGTCTGCTTCACCCTGATCGTAGGCAAAATAATCGCGAATTGCGAAGCGGCTGCTTACGCGGTCATTGGAACGAAAATCTACCTGGGAATAGCGAACGGTATCGCTGCCATTTACCTCGGTGAGGAATCCATCACCAGTAATCAAGGCCATTTCAAAAACCACCTCGGTAGGCTTAGTGGGCAAGGGGATTTCTGTGAAGGATCTGCTTACGATTGTTCTTCTTTCCAGTGCATTTGGAACCGGATTGAAAGGAGTTGTGCTATTGATTGGCAGCATAATTACCCCACTGCTGTCCCTAAGGGTGACGGAGTACTCCATGGCCTTAAATCGATTCTCAAGATTTTGAAATTCACTCTTGGCGGTGGACCATTTCCCTTTTTGATTTTTTTGAAGGAGCTCCCATGGATAGGCCCCGAAGTCTCCAAGTCGAACAGTAGTTTTTTGAGTTAGGGCTCGGTCGGGGTAGGAAAGGTCTGTGCTACTCCTTCGCACATTTAAGTAGATGTAGTCTAAAAGCCAGGAATCGAAAGGCCCACTTTGTCTGCCGTTTGAAAAAAAGCGAAACTGAAAGTTGGAATGCTGCCATTCAGGACGGATGGCAAGGGTTTCTTGAATAAAGCGATTCCGGTCTACTGTCGTTCCTCCTCTTTTTTCCCAAACGTTGAGCCAGGTGCCGCTGGGAGTCAAAATTTGTAGCGTGAGGCGATCGTTGCTATCGGGAACTTCTGCTTTTCCTCCTGCCTGCCAATAAAAACTAAGGTAGACCGTAGCTTGCTGAGCCGCTGGAATTCCACTTAAATCAAGGGGGATGCTGCTTAGGTAATCTCCCTCACCTTGGTCTTTTTCCTGCAAGGAATACGATTTACCTGCTTCGTCGACACCATTGAATAGCACCATTCCTATGGAAGGCGCTTTGTTTCCAATGTTCTCGGTGTAGGAGGCTCCTTTGGGAATCCATCTGCTAGATTGAATGCCCATTGAAAAATCATCCCAAAAGGGTAGGGTAGCTGTATTGGTTTGCCGTGTCCAAGTTTCAGGAATTGGATCTACAGGTCGTGAAGGATGATGAATAGGCCCAAAATCAACAAACTGGGCTAGGCTAGGACCACCTTGACTCAACAAAGAGAAGAATAGGAGGTAGGAGAATAACCTGCTTCGTTTCAACGTGTTAATTTTTGGAAATCCAAAGATCAATTACATCGCCTGATTTCAATTCAGAGCCCACAGCAGGGCTTTGCAAATAGACTCTTCCAGGGGCTACAGAGTCCGTCTTATTGTAGATTTTTCTTCCCAAACGCAAACCAGAGCCTACTGCCAAAAATTCGGCTTCTTCTTCCTCCAAGCCAACAAAGTTTGGAGCACTAAGCATTTGATTGCCCATGCCATCACCCACCACTAAATCAATTTTCGATCCTTTGGCAATTTGGGCTCCTTCACGGATAGGGGACCCTTTGTAGCGTTGTTCCAAGACCACATTGATTCCGATATCTGGAACATAGATGATGTCCCCACGTTGCAGCCCAATGTTGGCCAAGATTTCTTGCACATTTTTCAAGGGCATATTGAGCAAACTCGGCATCTTTAGGATAGGGGCGTTTCGCGCATTCAAGGTTAAAAATATCTTCCGATCTTTTTTGACCAATGCATTTGCCTCTGGGAGTTGCTTCAAAATAACGAGTGGATCTTCTTCTCCACTGAATCCTGAATCTATGGAGATTTCATATTGCAGGGAGGCGCTTTTCAATACCTCCTCTGCCTTCTCATAAGTCATTCCAGATAGGTCGGGCACTGACACTGTTTCCCCATGATTGGTATAGAAAGGTAGGTAGACCTTTAAAAAAATAAAGCCGAGGGTAACGGATATTCCTGCAATCAAGAGCAGGTGTAACCCAACTTTTTTTAGTTGTGGAAGGAGTGATTGCATGGTATACATAAAGTGCCTAGCAAAGTTTTGAATTCTTTATTCGAAGAACAAAATTCAGTAATGTGATTATCCGCAAGTGTACTTTGGCGCAACAAGCCTGCTCACCAAGCGGATAATCGTTCACAGACCACAGTCTGCAGGCAGTCCGCAGTCAACGGTCCACAGCTCATCCAATTGAACTCCAAAGCTTATTTTCTTTGGTTTTGGTGAAAAAGCGGATAAACCTTCACTAACTGAAAGTGAAAAAAGGTAAGCCGAAAGGGTTCTTTCGGCTTACTTTTCATCACTGGATGATTACACGCTTAATTTCTTGTAAGCTGGAACTGTTTATTTTGAAAACATAAAGGCCTGATGTAAACATCTCTCTACTAAACGTATAAGTCTGGTTTAAAGTATTTGGGAAGGAGAGTTCCCGTACCAAGGCACCAGAGGAGGAGATGATCTGTAGGGTTACATCTTCTCTATTTGGAAGATTAAAGGCTACGTTAACAAATTCAGAGGCAGGGTTTGGATAGATAACGGTATTCCTTTCCGCTGGAATTACTGGATCTGGATTTGCGCTTAGGAAAAGTTCCAAGTTGTCCAAATAGACAGGTGCATTCTGCGTTCCCACCACATCCAATGCAAAGGCTAAACGAATCTCTTTTTTACCTTCTCCAGCATAATCGGTAAGGTTGACATACTTCCGTTCGTAATTACCCGCAGTCGATGGGTTGGCATTCCCAGTGGGTACAGTAGATAGAGCTGTTCCTGCTTCTGACCAGATGACTTTATAGGTTTCTCCTTGATTTGTGCTTGCGAGTAAGTACAGGGTAGTCCCTGGATTTACCGCTCCTGCGGCAACATCAAAGAAAACGCTGGCTTGACTGCTTACGGACAAATCGAAAGAAGGCGTAGCCATCCAATACGAGTTTCCATTGGTAGCAGCTTCAATTCGAGCCACATTATTTGGTCCTGTTGCTCCCGACACTGCGGTAACTTGCCAAGCAGCCTGATCACTTTCTGGATTAATGGTAAGCCATGGGCTTAGATCAGTACTGCTGTTGAAGTTTTGTCTCCAAGGCACTTCAAGTCTAGCCGTATTTTCGATGTTGTACCAGTTGATTTGAGGCGCTGCTGGTATGTTTTGATCAAAATTCGGTTCAGAAACACCAAACTTCAAGTTGTTCTTTCCTGCAGCGGTGGTTTTGGACAAGGTAACATTGATGGATTCTCCAGGAGGGATGGATGTACCAGAACCAACGAAAACTTTGTTTCCTGAATTGTTGGTATTTCTTGAAAACAAGAATTTGGATATTGGAAGGTTACCTGTATTGGTAAGCCGTACAATTTCTTGTGCATTTGTTCCCGCGCTGATAGGACTCGGAGCGATTACATCTTCAATCTTCAAGTCATACTTGAATTGTTCTGTGGGTACTACCCGAATATTCCGAAGATAAATATTGTTACCAAAAGCATTTTTAGTCACAATTGCCACTCGAATTTTACCCAAACCCTTGAATTTATTGAGGTTGACTAGCTCCGTTCTAAATTGCGTAGCACTTGTCGGGATAAATTCTTCCACAGTAGCATCGGAAGTTTGAAGTCTCGTTCCACTCTTTTTGTAAGGCGGAGTGATGATGTCAAAATCTATGCTACAATCTGGTGCTATTGCCACCAGTAACTCATCTTGAAACCCTGCTTGATTGAAAGGACCGTGAGCTACTTCAAATACCAATTGGGCATTCGGATACTTGGTTAGGTCAATTTGCGGAGAAACAAAGTAGTCGAACTGTCCTTGCGCCTCGTATTCGTAATGGCGAATGAATAGGGCTGGTTGAGCACTTCCGTCGATGGTAATATTGGTTTTCTCCCAAGTCAAAGACTGATCAGGATTTCCAATGATCCAGGTAGCAGGTAGTGTGGTCAAAGGAACGGAATAAGGAAGCGTAAGCTGTCCTTGTTGAATAGGTTTAGTAGTTAAGGTATTGTTTGAAGTAACCAAGTCGGCTACGTTATTTACCTGAATTATTGTAAAGGCAAATTCACTTTCCAATCCTTTTGTATCGAAGGCTGAAAAGCTCACTACTGTTTTCTCTGAAGATTTTAGATTGGTTGAAAATTGCTTGCTTTCGATTAAGGTTCCGTTCCATCTAAATTCAATATTTACTGAAGAGACCAATTCACTTCCTCTATTTTGAATTTCCAACTGAGGGGTGATGCTTGGTTGGCACAAAGCGTCAAAAGGAGTGATAACTCTCAACAAGGACACATCTCTAGTCGTAAGAACTGGTTCTTTCGTTCCACGACTGTTGACCAGCGATGCTCTTCGAGGGCTATTGGCAAGCACCACATCAAATCGTTCTACTTGGCCCTTAGTAAACAGGTTCATGCATGGATCTGGCGTATAATCCATGTAGTTCTGGATCATATTGCTGTTGCCACAAGAAAAACGGGTTGGGTTGGCATTGCAAATGGTATTGTTTGGATTGTCCTGATTGGGAGTATCGAGGACGAAATCATCTACTTCGCAGCCTCCATCGCCCCAAATGTGACGCAAGCCGAGGTAGTGTCCTACTTCGTGCGTAGCAGTTCTTCCATTGGTATTGGCAGCTGTACCGGCTCCAGTTCCAAAAAAGAGGTAATCTACAGTTACCCCATCACGAATTGATGCAGAAGGAGCGAAATTAAGTCCGGGTAAGTTGGAGGTGGGAAAGGTCGCATAGCCTAAGTAAGGTGATACCAAAGGTACGACCCACATATTTAGGTATTCTTCAGGATTCCACTGGGAGGTTTGACCGATTAAAGTTGCGTCTTCTGGCCCATAAACGGTTTTAGGCCCCTGTTTTCGTATAATACCATTGGTAGGGAGACCATTTGGGTCCTGTTTGGCGAGCACAAATTCAATATTTGCATCTGCTGCTACAGGAAGAAATTCCGCGGGGGTGCGGATGGCATCTGCATTTTTTCTTCGAAAATCTTCATTCAGTACTCGAATTTGCTGAAGAATCTGCGCATCCGAGATATTGGCTTCAACGCCTATGGATGTCCCGTTGTGTAGGACATGTATTACCACTGGAATCACGCGTGGTTCAGCCTGAACCTTCATAATCTGTGGCTTGCTATTTTTTTCAACGATTTTTTTGGTGATCCAATCTTCAAAGAAGGCTTTGGTGCCAAATACCCCTAGTTCTCTTTCTTGCTGGGCTTCTAAAAAGGTATGCCCACATTTATCATTGTGACCACTGCCTTGGTGACTAGTACCTCCTGAAGAAAATCCTTGAAGTGTAATCCCCTGCCCAAAAACAGTGAACGAGCACATGAAAAAAAAGACTGCAAGAAATTGTGATTTCACTGTATTTTGGATAGGTTTTTTCATTCTTAAGATGGCTAAGCTACGGTTAGGTTTACTGCTTCCACTCTTTTGATTTCTGGGATTGATCTCAAAATAGCTTCTTCTACTCCAGCTTTTAGAGTCATGGATGACATAGGGCATGAACCACAGTTACCCAACATTTCAATTTTTAGGACAAAATCTTCTGTCAGCTCTACGATGCGCACATTTCCTCCATCTGCTTCCAAATAAGGGCGGATGGTATCCAATGCGAATTCAATTTTCTCTCTCAATACAACTTCCATGAGCATTGCTTAAAGTTTCATTTCTACTACTTCTGTTTTCTCGGTAGAAGAGTTCCGTATTGCAATTTGCCGGGCCACTTCTTCTGCGAGCTTTAGGTAGGCATCCTGGGTGGGACCCGATTTCAAAACCGCCGGATAGCCAGAATCTCCGCTTTCTCGGATGCTTTGAACAATTGGAATCTCTCCAAGGAAAGGTACCTCGTATTTTTCTGCCAACTTCTTGCCTCCATCTTTGCCAAACAAATAGTACTTCTTGTCAGGCAGTTCCTCAGGCGAAAAATAAGCCATATTTTCTACAACACCTAAAATGGGAACATTAATTTGAGCCTGTCTAAACATGCTCAATCCCTTGGTAGCATCCGCAAGCGCTATTTTTTGCGGAGTGGTGACGATGACAGCCCCAGTTACTGGCACGGTTTGAACTAGCGTCAAATGGATATCCGAGGTGCCTGGGGGTAGGTCAATAAGCAAGTAATCTAGTTCTCCCCACTCCACATCTGCAATGAATTGGCGTAAAGCAGAACTTGCCATCGGTCCTCTCCAGACTACGGCACTGTCTGTTGGTGTCAAAAATCCAATAGACATCATCTTTACCCCATATTGAGTGATTGGAACGATTATATTTTTTTCGCCCACTTTTTTGACCGCCGGTTGCTCTCCCTCCACATTAAACATGGTGGGTATCGAAGGGCCTGAAATATCCGCATCAATCAATCCAACCTTCGCGCCAAGCTCGGCAAGCGCAACCGCTAGGTTAACAGAAGTGGTGGATTTTCCCACACCGCCTTTTCCAGAGGCGATGGCAATAATGTTCTTTACTTGAGGTAGAATTGGCCCTGCATCTCGTACGGTAGTTACGGTAGCAGTCATGGTGATATTCCATTCCCAACCCGATCCAAAATCTTCAGTCAATACTTCCAAGCAATTGTTTTTGATCACCTCCTTCAAGGGGCAAGCTGGAGTCGTGAGGACTACAGTAAACCGTACCTTATTGCCTTCTATTTCGATTCCTTGAATCATCCCTAAGGAGACCAAATCCCGTTTGATGTCAGGATCTTGGACTTTGGAGAGGGATTTCTTCAACAATTCCGGAGTCAATTGCATGCCTTTTGTGATTTTTTTGCAAGTTAGGTCAAGAATGCGTCTTAAGAAAACGCATGCATGCATTTTACCTGGATCTCAGCAGTAAATTTCTTCTCTTGTTAGCGGTATCGATTTCCCGTCGGTTTCTTACCTTTACGTTCCCTAATTCAACCTATGTCCATCAGTAAACTCACAACCGACAAAGTAAAAGAACGCGTTGATATCGTCGAGGTGATTGGGGATTATGTGCCCTTGAAGAAAAAAGGGCAAAACATGTGGGCTTGTTGCCCTTTTCATGGGGAAAAAACACCCTCTTTTTCCCTTTCACCAGCCAAACAAATTTACAAGTGCTTTGGCTGCGGGAAAGCAGGAGACCCCATCCAATTCGTCATGGACATCGAAGGCATCGGTTTTCAAGAAGCCATTCGCCAACTCGCTGGTAAGTACGGCATTGAGGTTGAAGAGGAGGCAAACCTTAGCCCTGAGCAAAACCTGGAGCAAAGTGAGCGGGAAAGCCTATTTATCGCGGTTAATTTTGCCAAGGATTTTTTTGTAAAAAACCTAGAAACCGATGAGGGGAAGTCCATTGGGCTGAGTTATTTCAAGGAGCGGGGTTTTACACCTCAGATCATTCAGAAATTTGACCTAGGCTATGCCTTGGATGGCTGGGAGCATTTTCTCAAAGCTGCAAAATCAGCGGGATACCAAGAAGAAATTCTACTAAAAGCGGGTTTGATTTTGCAGAAAGAGGGGGAGGCCGAACGCCTATACGACCGCTTTCGAAACCGGGTCACCTTTACCATACATAATGTCAGTGGCAAAGCCATCGGTTTCGGTGCCCGAATCCTAACTAAGGACAAAAACCAACCCAAATACATCAATTCCCCTGAAACTCCTATTTACCATAAGAGTGATGCGCTCTATGGAATATTTCAGGCCAAAAAAGCCATTCGAGATCAGGATAATTGCTTCTTGGTCGAAGGCTACACCGATGTAGTTTCACTGCATCTATCGGGCATTGAAAATGTGGTTGCCTCTTCGGGTACCTCGCTGACCGATGGGCAGATCAAGTTGATCCGACGATTTACCAACCAAGTTACCGTCCTATACGACGGAGATTCGGCGGGTATCAAAGCCTCTTTACGAGGGATAGATCTATTATTGGAAGGAGGTCTCAATGTAAAAGCTGTGGTATTCCCAGATGGAGAAGATCCAGATAGCTACTCCAGAAAGGTGGGTTCTCAAGGGTTTCAGGACTACCTCAAAGAAAATAGCCGAGATTTTATTGGATTCAAAATCAGCCTCTATCAAGATGAAATTGATAAGGATCCTATCCGAAAAGCAGGAATCATCCGTGAGGTGGTGCTAAGTATAAGCAAAATCCCTGATCCAATTATCCGATCGGTGTATGCGAAGGAGGCCTCGGGGCTTTTGAGTATTGAAGAAGAAATTCTACATGCTGAACTCAATAAAATTCTTCTAAAAACTCAAAAGGAACAGTTTGAGCGAGCGAAGGAGGAAAAGGCGATTGAAGATAGCATCGACCAACTTTTGCCAGCTCCGGTGGAGGCAAGCGCTGAAGATAATCTGCTATTGCAGGAACGCGAAATGCTGCGGCTCCTACTGAACTATGGTGGACAAAAATTAGATGTGCAGGAGCTTCATTTTTGTCAGTACATCCTTACTGAAATTAAGGAGGTGAGTTTTGAGACTCCTGTTTACCAAAAAATGATTCAGCTCTACAAAAATAGCATTTCCTCAGGTCAAGTGCCATCAGATGAATTGTTTCTGAGCCATGCGGATGCTGAAATCAGGCAAGAGGCTATTGCATTAATCACGCAAAGGCATGAGGTTTCGACCCATTGGAAAGATAAATTTCAGATTTTTATCCAGCTAGAATCTGATGATTTAGCCAATACGGCATTCAAATCTATTCTACGCCTAAAGCGTCGGCTACTCCAGAAAATGATGGAAGAAGCGATAGCGAATATTAAAGAAGCCGAGCAGCAGCAATTGGAAGTAGAAAAGGTGAGCGAATTGCTCGAGATGTACTTGGAATTAAAGAATTTTAAACTCAAGATTGACAAGGAGCTAGGCATTGTAATTGGTTAATTCCAAACTTTCTTTGGCAGCTTCCGGTTTTGTAGACAAACAGGCTACATTTGTAACCTAAACCTTCTTTTTAACACCCCAATTTGTGGAAAATTACACCCTAGATCCCATTGAAGATGCCATTGAGGCCATAAAAAACGGTGATGTCATCATCGTTGTAGATGACGAGGACCGTGAAAATGAAGGTGATTTTGTGTGTGCTGCAGAAAAAGTTACCCCCGAAATTATCAACTTTATGGCTACCCATGGCCGAGGCTTGATCTGTGCACCCTTGATTGAAGATCGCTGCGAGCAGCTAGGCTTAGACCTGATGGTAGGAAGCAATACAGCAGTATTTGAAACTCCTTTTACCGTGTCTGTGGACTTGATCGGTCATGGTTGCACTACAGGTATTTCTGCATCAGACCGCGCAAAAACCATTCAAGCCTTGGTGGATGACCGCATTCATCCCAATGAGCTGGGCAAGCCAGGACATATTTTTCCGCTCAAAGCAAAAAGAGGTGGTGTATTGCGAAGAGCAGGGCATACCGAAGCCGCGATTGATTTTTCAAGGTTAGCAGGCCTTCAGCCAGCAGGTGTATTGGTAGAAATTATGAATGAAGATGGAACGATGGCGCGATTGGACGACTTGTTCAAGGTGCGTGAAAAGTTCCAGCTGAAGTTGGTGTCTATTAAGGATTTGATTGCTTACCGTTTAAAAAATGAGTCTTTAATTACCAAAGAAATTGGCGTGGACATGCCCACTGCTTGGGGGGATTTTGATTTGCTTGCTTACCGGCAAACCAATACCCAAGAAATTCATTTGGCCTTGATCAAGGGAACTTGGGAGAAGGACGAACCTATTTTAGTTCGAGTCCATTCCTCTTGCGCTACAGGAGATATTTTCGGTTCCTGCCGATGTGACTGTGGTTCCCAATTGCATGCTGCCATGGAGCTTGTCGAACAAGAAGGCAAAGGCGTTGTTTTGTACATGAATCAAGAAGGAAGGGGCATTGGCTTGATTAATAAGTTAAAGGCCTACAAACTTCAAGAGCAGGGTATGGATACCGTACAAGCCAACTTGGCTCTTGGATTACCTATGGATGGAAGAGATTATGGGGTGGGTGCTCAAATTCTCAGGGATTTGAATATCTCAAAGATTCGCTTGATCTCTAATAATCCTCAAAAACGAGTAGGATTAATTGGATACGGGCTTGAAATCGTGGAACAAATTCCCATTGAGATTCAACCCAACCCCCACAATGAAAAATACCTGCAAACGAAGCGGGATAAAATGGGGCATACTATTCTAAAATAAACAATTCTGAGAGGAGCTGTCGGTTTTGAAAACCTGCAGACAAGCCTCCCGTTTGTATACCTTATGTTACGATTGAAACTCTACTTATTCTTGATACTGGTTGGTTTGAGTGTCCAAAGTTGGGCTCAAACTAGAAATCAATTCCCGTCTCAAATTTGGCACAAGGGCACCTTGTATTTAACGGATGGAAGTTCGGTGAATGGCTTGGTAAAATACGATTTGGAAAACAACCTAGTTCAACTACAAGAGGAGACGGTGATCACTTTTACAGCCTCCAATGTGACGAGCTTCGATATTTTTGATGAGACCTACAAAGGTATTCGGAAGTTCTACAGCCTTCCTTATGCCTTGAATGGTGATTACGACACTCCTGTGTTTTTTGAGGTGCTTACCCAAGGGGAGCACATTGCTTTGCTTTGTCGAGAATTTATAGCTACTGATACTCGAGGAATTAATAACTGGGCGGGAATGGGCATGAATCCTTTTTGGGGACCCCAAAATGTAGCCGGGTTCCGTTTGGCATTTACCTATTACTTTTTAAAGAATGGGCGAATGGAGCGCTTCAGCGGCAAGAAAAAGGAGTTGTTTGACATGCTACCTGGATACGATGAGGAGCTCGAACTATACATGCGAAAAAATCGCCTTGAGCACGATCAGCGTGGAGATCTACTTCGGATTACTGCCTATTACAACGAATTAAAAAACAACTAAGCATGTCAAGACCCTTGATTCTAGTCTCCAATGACGATGGCATCACCTCTAAAGGAATTCGCGTATTGGTAGCTGTCATGAAAAAATTGGGTGATGTGGTGGTGGTAGCCCCCGATAGTCCCCAATCGGGAATGGGACATGCCATTACCATTGGCCAAACCTTGCGATTGTATGAAGAGGATATTTTTGAAGATGTAAAGGCATACAAATCTAGCGGTACACCTGCCGACTGTGTCAAGCTTGCCAAACACCATGTGCTGAAGGACCGAAAGCCTGATTTGGTGGTTAGCGGGATCAATCATGGATCCAATACCTCCATCTCTGTACTCTACTCGGGTACCATGTCCGCAGCCATTGAGGGAGCCTTAGAAGGGTATCCATCGATTGGATTTAGCCTTTGTGATTTTTCATCGAAGGCGGACTTTTCCCATGTGGAGGAATGGGTTGAGAAAATTGCCCGTCAAGTATTGGAAAAAGGCATTCCCAAAGGGATAGCCTTGAATGTTAATATTCCTCCCAAGCGGAACGAGGATATTCGAGGAGTAAAAATCTGCAGACAAGCAGATGCGAAGTGGCAGGAAGAATTTGTCGAGCGCTTTGATCCTACGGGTAGAAAATATTTCTGGCTGGCGGGTAACTTCGTGAATTTTGACAAGGGGGAAGACAATGATGAGTGGGCGATTGCCAACAATTACATCTCCATCGTGCCTTGTCAATACGATCTCACAGCCCACCATGCTATCTCCCATATCAATAAGGAATGGGACTGGACTAAACTAGGAGATTGAGGATTTAAGGATTATTCGCTATCCTGTTAGTAGCTCAATGGGAATGTTAATCCTAGCGGATAATCGCTCACAGACGACAGACCACGGTCTGCAGGCTGTCCACAGACTACGGCCCACATATTTGGACTTCAAACCCTATTTTCCTTGGTTACAGGTCACAAGGAGGGTTATCAAATAGGATTTTTTGTTTTTTTAAACAAGTTGGGTTGTACTTTGATCCTATTTATGTCGAAACCAGCAGTCATTGCGCGACTCTTCGTAGCCTTTGAAGACGGTGTTGACCGGGAAGCCGTGGTGTAGCTGCTCATTGAATTTGGTTCGGACCAGGTAATTAAAGGCTCCCATATCTCCAGTATAGGCTGTTTTATTTTCGGTATTGTAGCGTCGATGGATTGCACAGAGCTCTCGGAGAAAGGCTAAGAATAGGGGGTAGGCACCGCCAATGATGCCACAGTTCAAAAGAGTTTCCGTAGCAAAATGCGCTTCGTAGTCGGCATAGTCATCTATTTGGCTCCTAAGGCTGCTTGCATGGGCGAGCATCCATTCGTTTGCTAGGGGAGTGGGCTCGTCTCCACAAAATAGGGTATTGGTGGATGCGATAAACAGTGGGTCGGTGAAGGGATTGTTAACTAGCGTCACATCCGATACATCCGTAACAAAGAGGTTGGCCGGAGGCAAGGCCTGCTTTTCCAAAAAATCCAGGTAAACGAGGTAGCGGTATACGTTGGGGTTGAACTGGGGATTGTAGGTGATTTTTACGAAGCTGAGGTATTCGCTTGCGTAAGTTTGGCAGGTTTCTTCGCTAAAGCCATTGTGAAAAAGCAGTCCCTGCAGCTTTGCGGCTGCCACTGATTCTGCCCAAGCACGTACCAGTTCGAAGTTGTCGTCCTGCAGCGTAGTGCTTCGGTTGACATCATAGACCCCTGTGATGTGGCAAGCAAGGATCAGGTTGCTATTTGGAGGCAGCTGTGGGTAATTTTCACTCACAAGCTCTCGGAAAGGAGTTGTTGCAGTTTCACCTGCGAGCAGGTACTGTTCGGGTTGTTTCGGTAATAGATATAGGTTCGCAGGTCTACCTTTTTCACCCGATAAACTGACTTGGCACGCTCAAAAAAGTCGGAATCCGCAGCAAATCCATCTCGAAATTGGAGGTTTAAAAAGACTTCCCTAAGTCCAAATAGGGTTCCGAAAAGGGTGGCTTCGTCCAAATGGATCTGTTTGCTCAAGTCATTTCTATCGGGCACGAAGTAGTCCTCCTGTGTTTCGACGATGGTTTCGGAAGTGGAGCAAATTAAGTCGGCAGACTCCATCTCCCGAAGACAGGAGCTGAGGTGATTGGGCTTGTATTCGTCGTCGCTGTCCAAAATGGTAATGTAGGTTCCCACGCTATTGAGCACTCCACGATTGATGGATGCAGCTTGACCACGATTGCTGTGACGAATGTAGCAGAGCCGGTCTTCGTGAGCTTCGATGTACTGGATCAAGGATTCTCGGTTGTTTTCCTTGCTACCATCATCGATGATGATCAACTCAAAATCGGGATAGTCTTGGTTTAATACGGAGTCAATCGCTCGTTTTGTAGCGGCGAAGTCGGTGTTGTATACCGCCATCAACACCGATATGTGTACTTGGTTCAACATGATGAGTGAGGGATATCCCTTCTGTTGCTTGTTTAGCTGCTAGCCCTCGTTGCTCTCCTACACTTTTTCGATTGGCCAAACGTCGTAGTTTCCAAAGGTAAGGATAACTAGGTTAAGGAGGGGTTAAAAAGTCATGATGGAATCGTTAACACCCCAAATGCTTCTTGAAAAATCTCGATTCTAGGCTATTTAAAATAAAAAATGTGATTGGAATAGAACTAAAAAGCCGGAAGGAAAAGATTCCTTCCGGCTGTAGAAAAGGGAAGTAGCACTCAATCGTGTGTTGCTCTTCTGTCTGTGATCAGCAGGTTGCAAAGCCCAGCAACGATTAGGAGAGTTCCGGCGAGCAGCATGGTGTTGATGACCGCTTCGCCAAAGAGCAACTTGTATAGGAAGTTGACTCCGCCCAAGGCAGCAACAATCTGTGGGATCACAATAAACATGTTGAAAATACCCATGTAAGTACCCATTTTATTTGGCTCGACAGATCCTGAAAGCATGGCATACGGCATGGAAAGGATGCTGGCCCAGGCAATGCCTACCAAGGCAAAGCAGATGTGAAGCATCCAGGGTTCGCTCACGTAGTAAATCAAAATAAATCCAAGGCCTCCAGCAACTAAGCTAACCAAGTGTAGAAGCTTTCGGTTGATTTTTACTTTTGAGGCGACGAAGGAGAGGATCAAGGCAAAAAACATGGAAACTAGCCCGTAGGTACCGAGGTAATTTCCTACTCGGTCAGCAGCGGTATTGTAGGCGGCTGAACTGGTGTCTGTTGCTCCGAAAACATGCTCCGTAATGGCAGGAGTAGCGAAGCTCCACATGGTGAAGAAGGCGAACCAGGAGAAAAACTGTACGAGGCCCAACTGTTTCATCACCGTTGGCATGGTTACAATCAGCTGAAAAACCTCTTTCATTCCTGTAAAAAAGCCCTTTTTACTTTCTTTTTCTCGTTCAAAAGCGTCCAGGTCTTCGGGAGGGTATTCTTCTGTCTTGAGAATGGTAAAGAGGATGGAGGTAAATAAAACGAAGGCGCCGATCCCGAACGCGTACTTGACTGAATCAGGAACTACCCCTGCAGCAGCAGTATTGGAAGCTCCGAGCTCGGTCATCAACCAAGGGAGGTTGGAAGCCACCCAGGTGCCAATACCAATGATCAGGGTTTGGACCACAAAGCCAAAGGAACGCTGCGATTCAGGGAGTTTGTCGGCCACTAAAGCTCGGAAAGGTTCCATCGAAATATTGATGGAAGCATCTAAAATCCAAAGTGCACCAGCAGCCATCCAGAGTGCTGAAGAGTAGGGGGCAAAAAATAAGGCAATGGTACTCATCACAGCACCAAAGAAAAAGAAAGGCTTTCTTCTTCCGAATCTAGGATGCCAGGTGCGATCACTCAAATAGCCCACGATTGGCTGAACCAAAAGGCCAGTCAGCGGGGCTGCTATCCAAAGAAAGGGGATGGCATCTTTTTCGGCGCCGAGGGTTTGGAAGATACGAGACATGAATCCACCTTGTAGTGCGAATCCAAATTGAATCCCTAGAAACCCAAAACTCATGTTCCAGATCTGCCAAAAACTCAACTTCTTTTTTTCTTGGGTCATTATTAGGTTGGTAAAAATGTGGGGGGATCAATTCAGTCCCTTAATATCCAATTCGTCTGCTGTATGCTTGAATTCGATGTAGGGGAGTTGGTTGATTTGGAAATAGGGATGTACTTGATCAGGTAGGGGATCAAACTCGGTGAGCTTCGCTAAAAAGCCAAAATCAACTGTATTTATTGCTTGAGCAACTCCATTAATTACTGGGCTTAGCGCTTCAAAGCCATGAAAATAGAGTCGGATTGTGTGGAATTGACTGAAAAATTGGCCTTCTGATTGTTTAATTTTCAAAAAGCCATTTTCAGGTTGATATTGCATCTCCCGGCTAAAATATTCGCCTTCTAGGTAGTTTAATCCTTCTCCCGCATCTTCGTAATGGGTGTAGGTGGATCCTGACTTCCCTTTGTAGAGGTGAAGGCTTAGGACTCCATCGTGCTCCTCGCCTGTATGTTGGATAGGGGATTGTTGCGCAAAGAGCTTCCCTGCCTGCACATATACCGGTAGATAGTTGAGCGGGGAGTCTTGGTAAATAATTTGCCCGCCTTGGTATTTTTGATCCGAGTACATGTAGTACCATTCTCCTTTCGGAAGATAGACTTTGGTGATTTCACGGAAGCTTTCTACAGGAGCTACTAGAAAGGTGTCGCAAAACAAATATTCGTTTTGAAAAGCAGATTGGTAGATCGTCTCGTCTTGAGGATAGTGGATGGTCAAGGAAGCAGCTAGCGGGAGTCCATTATGCGTACTTTGGTGGAAAGCACTGTAGATTGTTGGGAGTAATGAGTACCTAAAATTCAAGTAGTTACGACTGATCTCTTCTACCTCTTCTCCAAATGCCCAGGGCTCTGCATCCTTGGTGTTGATCATGGAATGAGCTCGGTACAAGGGTGAAAAAGCAGCAATACTCATCCATCGGGCAAAAAGCCCTTTGCTAGCCTCTCCTGCAAAACCACCTACATCGTAACCTGCAAAGGATACGCCGCTCATCCCGAGACTGTTGACCAATCGAATGCCTGCTAGCATGTGTTCTTCGGAGGCCACATTATCGCCTGTCCAGGCTGCTGCATAGCGTTGTATTCCTGCGAATCCTGATCGTGTCAGCACAAAAGGGCGTTTTTTAGGAGCCTGTTTTCGTGCACCCGCTTGCGTACTTCGGGCCATTTGCATACCAAACACATTCCTTGCTTTGCGGTGTGAGGCTTTTTCTCCGTCAAAATCAAACTCCAGCAAGTTGGGTGTGCATTGACCCCAGGAGGCAGGCTCGTTCATGTCTGTCCAAAATCCATCTACTCCAGCTTCGCTGTAGAAGGCCATTTTTTCTTCCCACCAAGAGCGAGTAGCGGGCTTGGTAAAGTCAGGAAAGGCACACCATCCCGGCCAAACTTGTGCTTCGTAAGTTTGACCGTCCGGATAGTTGACAAAGAGCCCTTGTTCCAAACCTTCTCGAAAGGGGGAATAACTCTCCTCCGTTTTGATGCCTGGATCAAGAATGACCACCACCTTAAATCCTTTCTCCTTCAGGCGAGCAAGCAAGGCCTTTGGATTGGGAAATTTTTCACCATCAAAGGTAAATACCTTGTAGGCTTCCATGTGGTGGATGTCTAAGTAGATGACATCTGCAGGCATTTTTTTATCTCTGAACGCCTGTGCAACAGCATAGACTTCGGATTCTGGGTAGTAGGAGTAGCGGCATTGCTGAAAGCCCAATGCCCACTTGGGTGGCATCTGCATACGACCGGTGAGCCAAGTGTATGCCGTAATGATTTCTGAAATGCTGGGGTAGTGGAAAAAGTAATAATCCATATCCCCATCCTCAGCACTGAAGGAAGCAAATCGATTGTTGGAGGCTCCGAAGTTGAACAGGGACTTGTGGGTGTTGTCTAAGAAAATGCCGTAATGTCCTTGATTATGCACTCCTAGGTAAAATGGAATGCTTAAGTAGAGTGGATCATCTCCAACTCCATAGGCAAAATAGTCTGTATTCCAGTGGGTGTAGGCATTTCCAAAACGGTTGAGGTTCCCCGTTTTTTCACCTAAACCAATGAATTTTTCTTGAGGCTGCAGTTTCTTGTAGGAGGTAACTTCAGTTCCAATCCAGGAAACGCCAAAGGAATCGTCCTGGTTGAGAAGCTTGCCGTTTTGATCAAAAAATGTGAGTGAAAACGAGTCTAGGTTGATTTCTACACGAAGGATGCTGGTACTCAAAATCAATTTACCGTCTAACTCTTTCAGATCGAAGTCAACGGATTTAGGTTGAACTACTACCGAGTAGGGATTGGATTCAAAGGACTCAAATCTGCTCGCTTGCACACGAATAACTCCCGATTCAAAGACGGTTAGTTTAAAGTGCGCAAAAACACTACTTCCGGTAAGGCCATCGGGAGTTTTGCTCCATTCCAAGACCTTCCCAAAGGCCTGGTGGCGAAAAGAATTTCGTGAAAAATTAGTGGAGGTATTGCTTTCGTTCATTCGTATGATTGATTGAATTCCGTTTTGAAACCTTGCTAAGGTAGAAACAATAATCAGGATAAAAATCAGTTTAGGCGAAATAGAAGCCCTTTTTCTAACTTTTAAAAAAGAAAATCTATTCAAATTTAAATTTTGACTTATTCAATCGAATAGCCCTTTGGTAAAGGAGCAATTTTTACGAAGCTAGGAAGAGGCAACTTAGGCGCTTGTTAAAAATTAAGCAAGTCATTCCTACTTAATTTAAGTTCATTCAATTATTTTTGACCGGCATTCTGGCACTTTCGAAGGCCGTTTATTTATTCAATCCCATTTTTCATGATTTTCTATTCAAGAATTCTGTTTTTTTTCAGTCTTTGCCTCCTTCTGGGATTAAAAGGAATTGCGCAAGTGACTACCGAACCAGCAATTCCAACTGCCGGGGCTACGGTCAAACTCATTTACGATGCTTCCAAAGGAACCACAGGATTAAAAGATTGCAATTGTGATGTGTACATCCACATCGGAGCGATCACAGCAGGACCTACATCAACTACCTGGAACATCATACCTTTTCAGTGGGGAACAGCCACGGCCGCAGCCAAAATGACCAAAGTAACCGGTCGGCCCAATACCTACACCTATGAACTCACACCCAACTCGTTTTTCACCAATCCCAACAACCTGACCATCTACCGACTTGGTCTTGTTTTCCGAAATGCCGATGGGAGCAAGGAAGGAAAGTCGACTGCTAACGGAGATTTTTTTATAGACCTAGCACAAGGTTTTGATGTCAAATTTACCGAGCCCCAATCTTCAGGCGCTATTTCTTTTGAAGTGGGCGATCAATACACCTTCAAGGCTTCTGCAAATGAAACAGCAGATTTGACCCTAGAATTGGATGGGCTGAAGGTCGCCGAAGCAAAAAATAGCCAGCAAATCAGTTATGCCTACACCGCTACGGCACCTGGAAATTACAAACTGAAAGTTACAGCGGTAAAAGGAACCACTACCGATTCACAAACCCTCGATCTAGTGGTATTTGCACCCTCGGAAGTGGCTCCCTTGCCTGCCGGGGCCAAACTAGGAATCAATTACCTGTCTACCACGGAGGTGATTTTGGCCTTGCAAGCCCCCGGCAAAAGGATCGCCCATGTCATTGGAGACTTCAACGATTGGAAGGTGCTCCCTGACTACCAACTCAAGAAAACCGCAGATGGTACCATTTTTTGGATCAAACTTTCCGGCCTTGTGCCCCAAAAAGAATATATTTTTCAATACCTCGTAGATGGTGATATCCGTATCGGTGACCCCTTTGCCGATAAAGTTTCTGATCCTTTCAATGACCAAGAAATCATTACTCAAAATAGACACCCTGGCTTACTTCCTTACCCTAGTGGTAAAACAGAATTCCAAGCAACCTTCCTGCAAACAGGGCAAGTGCCCTATGCCTGGAAAAACACTAGTTTCACAAAGCCCAAGCCAGAGGAACTCGTCGTATACGAACTTTTGGCACGCGATTTTGACACAAAAAGAACCTACCAAGCAGTCATTGACCGCTTGGATTACTTGAAAGAGTTGGGGATCAATGCAATTGAATTGATGCCGGTAGGGGAGTTTGAAGGAAACCTCTCTTGGGGGTATAATCCCTCCTTTTTCTTTGCTCCCGACAAATACTATGGCACCAAAAACGACCTCAAGCGACTTATTGACGAAGCCCACGGTAAAGGCATTGCGGTGATTATGGACATGGTACTCAACCATGCATTTGGACAAAATTCCATGGTTCGCTTGTACAATGATGGCGATTATGGAGCTCCTACAGAAGACAACCCTTGGTTTAACCGTGTAGCAAAGCACCCCTTTAATGTGGGCTACGACTTCAACCACGAAAGCACCTACACCAAAGCCTTTGTGGATTCGGTTAATAATTATTGGTTGACCGAGTACAAGGTGGATGGCATCCGCTTTGACCTTTCCAAAGGCTTTACTCAAGTCAACTCTGGTTCAAATGTGACTAGTTGGTCTAATTACGACCCCTCTCGCGTCAAAATATGGAAGCATATTTACGACCGAATCAAGGCCAACCATCCTGAGGCATATGTCATCCTTGAACACCTTTCGGTCAATGAAGAAGAAAAGGAGTTGGCTAATTATGGCATGCTATTATGGGGGAATATGAATGGAGCTTCCCGAAACCTTGCCAAAGGAAACAACGATAATATGGAGTGGGCCTATTATAAAAATAGGCAGTGGACAAAAAATGGCCTCATTGCCTACCAAGAGTCTCACGATGAGGAACGGGTATTTTGGGAAACAACGAATTTTGGAGCCACTAGCCCACTTAATCTAAAGAGCGTGGAGAATGCAGTGAATAGGCATCAATTGATGACTGCCTTCTTCCTTGCTATTCCTGGACCAAAAATGATCTGGCAGTTTGGGGAGTTTGGCTATGACCTAGAGCTGAATAACGATCGCTTGGGAATTAAGCCTACTCGCTGGGAGTACCTCAATAATCCCGACCGTCTCAGATTAGCTCAACTCTACAAAGAGATGCTCAAGCTGCGGGCAAAGTACCCGGTATTTAACTTTCCGAGCGATGCCTCCCTCAACCTTAGCTCTTCGCTAAAGACCATCCACTTACAGCATCCGGACCTGCAGGTGTTTTTGTTCGGCAACTTTGACTTAGTGTCCCAAGGGAATCAATCCATCTCCTTCCCCAAGACGGGAAAGTGGTACAATTATTTTACGGGCAAGGAATTGAATGTGACATCAGCTCAGGTGTCATTTGGTCTGCGACCCAATGAATTTTACTTGTTTACCGACAAGCCACTTCCTTTGCCACAGAAGGACATTTTGCAGGCAGATTTAATTACAAGTGTTCCAGAAGAAGTAGATGAGGATGGATTTGCGATCTATCCCAATCCTACCATCTCGAGTTTGGTTGTGGAACTGCCTAAGGAAATGGCGGGCGCTTCCTATCGAGTACTGGATGTCACCGGAAGAGTGATTTTTGAGGGAAAAGGAACTTCAAACCTTCCGATATTAGATCTGGAATTAGGTGGAATTCAACCAGGGATATATATCTTTGAGGCATTTGATACCAAACGTGTTATTCACAAGCGGTTTATCAAGCAGTAATCAAACCTAAGCACACTATGAAATTTAAACCTGGAGTAAAATTCGGAGAGGAACTTCGCGATTTATTGGCTTATGCCAAGGAAAATGAGTTTGCATTCCCCGCCGTCAATGTGATTGGCACCAATTCAGTAAATGCTGTTTTGGAAACTGCCAAAAAGGTAAACTCACCTGTGATCATCCAATTTTCAAATGGGGGAGCACAATTTTTTGCGGGCAAAGGTCTACCCAATGACAAGCAGCAGGCAAGCATCGCAGGAGGAATTTCTGGAGCCCACCACGTACACCAAATGGCAGAAGCCTATGGAGTCCCAGTAATCCTGCATACTGATCATGCTGCGTTAAAGTTACTTCCTTGGATCGATGGGCTACTTGAAGCGGGCAAAGCCTACCACCAAGCCTACAAAAAGCCTTTGTTTAGCTCGCACATGCTCGACCTTTCCGAAGAGCCATTACACGAAAATATTGAGATCTCAGTTTCCTATTTCCGGGAGTTTGTGAAGTTGGACATGGCAATAGAAATTGAGCTGGGTGTGACTGGGGGAGAAGAAGATGGAGTGGACAATTCGGATGTAGATTCATCCAAATTGTATACGCAGCCTGAGGAAGTAGCGTATGCGTATAGTCATTTGAAAGAAATTGGGGACTTATTTACCATTGCTGCAGCTTTTGGAAATGTGCATGGGGTATACAAGCCAGGGAATGTGAGCTTGAAGCCAATCATTCTTAAAAATTCTCAAGACTACATCAATCAGAAATACGGCACCACTGGCAAGCCACTTAACTTTGTGTTTCACGGAGGTTCTGGCTCTTCTCTGGAAGAAATTCGTGAGGCAAACAGCTACGGGTCTATCAAAATGAATATCGATACCGATATGCAATGGGCATCGTGGGAAGGTATTCTGCAGTACTACAAGAAGAATGAAGCCTATCTCCAAAGCCAGTTGGGAAATCCAGAAGGTGCCGATAGCCCCAACAAGAAGTACTACGATCCTCGTGTATGGCTTCGCAAGGGTGAAGAGAATTTTGTCAAGCGACTTGAGTTGGCCTTCGACATGTTGAATGCAGTGAATAGAAACTAATTCAATGGGCTTTCCCTTCTCCCATAAGGGCAGCTTGGACGAGTAATTGAAAATACCACTATGTAAATTTCGAAAAAGTCACTTGAAGTAGGTGACTTTTTCTTTGCACAATAAGACTATGAAAAAATCCATTTTTACCCCATTCATCTTTCTATTTCTTGCGCAACTGGCGCTAGGGCAGGCCACAGCACAACAGACCAAAAACTATTGGCCTAAGGCAGGGGTCACTTATGAGGTTTTTGTGCAGTCCTTCAACGACAGCAATGGCGATGGGATAGGCGATTTCAATGGGGTAACCGAGAAATTGGACTACATCAAGGAGTTGGGCGCGAACGCGATTTGGTTTATGCCGATCATGCCTTCTCCAACCTACCACAAGTACGATGTGACGGACTACAAGGCCGTGCATCCCGATTATGGGACTATGGCCGATTTCAAAAGGCTCCTCGACGAAGCCCACAAGCGGGACATCAAGGTTGTCATTGATCTCATTATCAATCATACAGGAAGCGATCATCCCTGGTTTCAAGCCTCCAAATCAGGTCGAGATAATGCTTTCCGAGACTACTACGTATGGGCGCAAAAGGATACCATTGCTACTTACTTGAATAAGAAGACGATCACCTTAGATTCAGATAACATCCGTCAATGGCATGATCCAGGACAAGGACAGGATTACTACTATGGATTTTTCTGGGGTGGAATGCCGGACCTTAACTTTGACTCACCTAAGGTTCGCGAAGAAATCGTTTCTGCTGGCCGATTTTGGTTGGAAGAAGTGGGGGTAGATGGGTTCCGTTTGGATGCCGCAAAGCATATTTTCCCAGACGATCGTCCACTAGACAACCATGCGTTCTGGAAGGAATTCAGAAATGAAATGGAGTCCATCAAGCCAGATGTCTATTTGGTAGGTGAGGTCTACGACAAAAAAGAAATTGTTGCACCTTACTTACCCGGACTTCCCGCCCTGTTCAATTTCGACTTTCACTACACGCTGATTGAGGCTTTGAATACGGAAAATGGGCAGCTGCTCTACCAAAAGCAAAAGGATGTGCTCGATTTTTACAATGGTATTACGCCTGATTTTATCGATGCCACCTTTTCATCCAACCACGATCAACCTCGGCTCTTGAATGACCTGAAAAAAGATCCTGCCAAGTACAAGCAGGCATTGGCGATCTTGATGACCCTTCCTGGAGCACCTTATTTGTACTACGGGGAGGAGATAGGCATGCTTGGTCTCAAGCCAGACGAGCAAATTCGAGAGCCTTTCCTTTGGGATAAAAAAGAAAGCGATACCGGTCGAGCCACCTGGATAGTGCCTCAATACAGCACAGACGTGACAGTCACTCCTTTAGCCCAACAACGGTTAGATGCCACTAGCTACTTTAACCATTACAAAAAAGTGATTGGTTTGCGTCAATCCAATCCCGCCTTGGCAATTGGTAGCCTGGAGTCAGTTAAGCTAACCTATCCCAAATCAGTGATGGCCTTTATTCGAAAAACTGCCAATCAGGAATTGCTTGTGGTGCATCATTTGGGTAGCAAGGGCATGGAATTTCAAATCCCTGAAGGGTTTAAATCTTCGATTTATGCAACAGACGGGGTAACGGTCAAACAAGGAACCATGTTCCTACCCCCGAATTCAAGTTTGGTGTTAAAGAAATAAAAAGAGGGGCTAAAGCCCCTCTTTTTATGTTTTAGGTAGACAAGATATTTGCTATCCGTAAGTCTTCTTCATCCACTTTCTTATCGTCTACAATTGCTTTTATAATGGGGGTGTAGACGATTTTATTGTTGATCATCCCTGCCATCATGTCGTATTTGCCTTGAAGAAGCCCCTCCACGGCTGCAACTCCTAGTTTGGACGCTAGTAGGCGATCAGATGAAGTAGGTGAACCACCACGCTGCAAATGGCCCAAGATGGTGACTTTAATGTCGTAGTGCGGAAGAAATATTTTTACTTCATCTGCGATTTGCTGAGCGGAACCACTTTTACCTCCCTCCGCGACAATCACAATGTTGGAAGATTTTTTTGCTTTAGATCTTGTCTTTAGTTTTTCAATAAGCGAGTCAATAGAAGTTTTTCGCTCTGGAATTAATATGGCTGCTGCTGCACTGCCAATACCTGCATTGATCGCAATAAATCCAGCATCTCTACCCATCACTTCCACAAAAAATAGGCGGTCATGCGAGGTAGCAGTATCTCTAATCTTGTCAATCGCTTCAATGGCGGTATTGCAGGCGGTATCAAACCCAATCGTGAGGTCAGTACCCGAAAGGTCGTTGTCGATGGTACCAGGAAGTCCAATGGATGGTATTCCATACTCTTCGTAAAACAAATGTGCGCCCGTCAACGAGCCATCTCCACCAATGATGACCAAGGCATCGATACCATGGCTTTGTAGATTATCAAAAGCTTTTTTTCGCCCTTCAGGCGTTCTGAATTCAGCACTGCGCGCCGATTTCAAGAAGGTGCCTCCACGTTCTAATATATGGGTAATGTATCTTGAGTCCAGTTTTTTGATATCGTCTTGGATCATTCCTTCGTAGCCACGGTAGATGCCATACATCTCTATGCCGTAAAAGAATCCCGCACGTACCACAGCACGGATAGCGGCATTCATGCCAGGAGAGTCACCTCCAGAGGTGAGCACCCCAATTTTTTTGATTGATTTAGGTTCCATAGGTTTGAGTCAAAGCTTTGAATAGAAGTGCTGCAGAGGCTGGATTGGTTGCCAAGGGAATGTTGTGCACATCACAAATTCGCATCAGCATCTGTACATCAGGCTCATGGGGATGCTTGTCTAACGGATCCCTCAAGAAGATAACTGCAGCTAGTTTTTTTTCAGCAGCAAGCGCAGCTATTTGAGCATCCCCACCATAAGGTCCAGAGAGGAGGCATTCTACCTCGAACCCCGCCTTTTTGATATGAGATCCTGTCGTACCAGTAGCAACCAATTCGATTTCACTACTATGTAAGACATCACTGAATCCTCTCAAAAAATGAACCATGTCGGCTTTTTTACCATCATGGGCGATTAAGGCGATTTTCATGAATTGATTTGCAATAGGTTTGTTTCCAAAGTTAGGAAAATTTCAGTTTTTCTTGGATTTCTAAGCCGCCAATATCAATGGAATTATTTCAACTGTATTTCTTTATCTTTTCCTCGAGCATAAGTAGGAAGGCGTATTCCAAAGCAATTTCCTTCAGGGGATTAAACCGTCCAGATGCTCCTCCATGACCTGCCTCCATATTGGTAAAGAGCAGCAGTGTATGTGGATCAGTTTTTTGATCTCTGAGTTTCGCTACCCACTTGGTAGGTTCCCAGTACTGTACTTGCGAATCGTGTAGTCCAGAGGTAACTAAAAGGTGGGGATAGTTTTGGGCCATCACATTATCGTAAGGGGAATAGGAGAGCATGTACTCGTAAAATTCCTTTTCCTTTGGATTGCCCCATTCCTGAAACTCTCCCGTGGTCAAGGGGATGCTTTCGTCAAGCATGGTGGTGACCACATCCACAAAAGGCACATTGGCAATGACGCCATTAAATATATCTGGACGCATGTTGATCACTGCGCCCATCAGCAATCCTCCTGCACTTCCACCCATGGCGTAAAGATGGGCTGCTGAGGTGTATTCCTGCTGAACCAAGTGTTCCGCACAGGCGATGAAGTCGGTAAAGGTATTTTTCTTTTTCAATAACTTGCCGTCCTCATACCAAGCACGTCCTAGGTCTTCACCACCTCGAATGTGAGCGATGGCAAACACGAATCCCCGCTGAAGTAGACTTAATCGATTAGAGGAAAAATAGGCATCCATGCTGTATCCATAAGAGCCATAGGCATAGAGGAGCACTGGGTTTTTTCCGGATTTGGAAAAGGTAGATTTCTGGTACACCAAAGAGATGGGGACAAGCACGCCATCGGCTGCCTTGGCCCAGATGCGTTCCGAATGGTAGTCGCTCGGTACATGACCACCCACCACTTCTTGTTGTTTCAAGAGCGTTTTTTGACGGGTAACCATGTCGTAATCGTAGACCGAACTTGGGGAGACCAGGGAATTGTATACAAAACGAAGAAGGTTGGTGTCAAACTCGGGATTGGTTCCTACATAGGCCGTATAGGTTTCATCTTCAAAGGCTAGGGAATGCCCCTCAGCCTCACCCTCAGCCTCCCAGGGCTGGATGTGAATTTGCGTCAGTCCATTACTTCGTTCTTGCGTGACGAGGAATTTGGAAAACAAATCAAAATCTTCAAACAAAGTCTCTGGGCGATGCGGGATCACTTCGATCCAATTTTCTTTGCTTGGATTAGCAAGTGGAGCTTTGACCAACTTGAAATTTTGCGCTCGGTCATTGGTGCGGATGTAGAAATAGTCCCCAAAATGGTCTGCTGCATACTCCAGATGTGGAATTCGGGCCTGTAGAATCTGAAGGGGCGCAGAAGGTTGGTCTGCTGGTACAAAGCGGATTTCAGAACTTATGGTGCTTTCCGAATGGATGAGGATGAATTTTTCTGATTTGGTTTTGTGCACTACGCAGGAAAATTCCTCGTCCAATTCCTCATAGATAAGCTGATCTGTGGAGGAGGGGCTACCCAAGAGGTGCTTGTAAATTTGAAAAGAGCGGAGTGTTTCCGGGTCTTGTTTGGAGTAAAAAATACTCGCTTGGTCTGCCGCCCACACAAAATTACCAGTTACGTCAGGAATCTGATCCTTTAAAATCTCCCGGGTTTCTAAGTTCTTGAAGTGAATGGTATAAATTCTTCTACCCACCTCATCGGCTGCAAATGCTAGAATTTTTTGATTGGTACTCGTCGCAGCTTGGGCCACTTGGAAATAACTCTTTCCAATGGCAAGCGTATTGACGTCCAAGATAATTTCTTCCAAGGCTTCGAGGCTACCTAGTTTACGACAGAATATCGGGTACTCACTTCCTTTTTCGTAGCGGGTGTACCAGAAATAGCCAGATTTAAAGTAGGGAACACTTTCGTCCTGCTCTTTAATGCGTCCTTTCATCTCCTCAAAAAGTTGGTTTTGCAACTCTTCGGTGGGTTTCATCACCTCCGTGAGGTAGGCATTTTCAGCATTCAAGTAATCGATCACTTCTTGATTTTCCCGGTCATTCATCCAGTAATAGGGATCTTGGCGTTGATGGCCATGGATTTCAAGAAGTTGTGGTTTTTTGATAGCAATAGGCGCTGGCATAGTTGAATATTTGGATGCAAGGTTACTGAAAATTTACAAATCTAATGGGGCATTTGCCGAGATAACTAGGGAAAGCTTAATTCAGTTGAATTACCCTAGCCCGTATCCCCTTTTTCTTGAGAAAAAGGGTGATTTAAACCAAAAAAATCACCTAATTTAATTGTAACGATTGCTGTTGTAGCTCTTTTTATACATTCACTTAAATCCAAACTACATGACTTTTTTCAAACAGTTCAAAGAATTTGCAGTCAAAGGCAATGTCCTTGACTTGGCTGTCGGGGTGATCATCGGCGCAGCATTTGGCAAAATTGTTTCTTCATTTATCAGCGATGTGGTGATGCCTCCTTTGGGCCTGCTGGTTGGGGGAGTGGATGTCAAACACCTGAATTTGGTGTTGAAGGAGGCTACTCAAGGTGCGAATGGAGTAGTGGTGGAGGCAGTTACTTTAAATTATGGGTTATTTATCCAAAATGTGGTGGACTTTACCTTTATCGCATTTGTGATTTTTGTGGCGATTAAGGGAATCCATACCCTCAAAAAGAAAGAAGAATCCCCAGAAGAAAATCCAGTAGCCAGTCCCACCGAAAAGCTTTTGGAAGAGATTCGAGATTTATTGAAAAAATAAAAGCTCCTTCAATCAAGAAGGAGCTCATTCTCATTCAAAGTTGGTTTAATTTCCTCTTTCTCGTCCCCGTTCGAACAGGTGTCGATTAAAGTCTTTGGCAATATTTTGAAGCAAAAGAAGCTGTTTGTAGGTCAGTACCTTAGCCGCCTCTGCAACAAAGATTTTTTCATCCTGAAACAATTTCTGTTGTATTTGCAACTTTTGCTGAATTCGAGACTTGGCTTCCTCTTCAGTCATGTTTTCTACGCCCCTACTGAGGTCTCCCATGGTACGCATGGAGGCATCTCTCGATTCGGTGAATGCATTGAACACAGGCCAAAATTTCTCTGCCTGCTCTGGTTTAAGGCTAATTCTTGTGGTGATGTAGGCGATCCGAGCGGTTTGCAAGCGTTCAGGATCTATCGCCTCACGACCACCGCCATCGCGCTGCCCCCATACATTTCCTGCGGCCAGCAAGCAAAGTAAGAGAAGGTACATTCGCAGTTGTTTAATCGGGCCTAAAACCATGTTTCTTCTTCTGTCCATAGTGGTTCTGATTTAGTTAATTCTTCTTTAATAATTTGATCTAATAGTGCATTGGGATCCTCTGAAAGGTTGAGTACATCTTCAGTGCTCCATTGTTCACTTTCTATGTAAAGTAAAGCTTCCTCTTCAGGGCTTACTAAAATAGGTTTGTCTTCGGAAAATCCACCCGTCTGCCATAGCCCAAATCCAAGTAGGACTACCGCAGCGGCAGCCCAAGGCCAAGAAGGATTGACCTTTGGACGGGTTGTTTTTGCAAGAATCTTTTCAGGTAGCTCCTCAAAGTAATTATCAGGAGTTTGAAAAGGTTTTAGTTTAGGAATCTGTTGCATGCTTTTCTTAGACTTCGTTAGCTGTCAAGGGTTTATTCTTGGCTGAGTTCTTGTTCAATTTTTTTTACCGCGTGGTGGTAGCTGGCTTTCAATGCCCCCACACTCGTACCCGTTATTTTTGAAATCTCTTCATAACTTAAATCCTCCTCGTACTTAAGATGAAACACAAGTCGTTGTTTGTCAGGAAGTTTCAATAAGCATTTTTGAAGTTTGACTTGAATCTCGTCTCCGCTCAATGTAGCGCTCGAATCGATATAAGATTCCAATTTTTCTTGGTGGTCATCCAATGAAAAGAAAAATCTTTTTTTCTTTTTTTCAAGAAAGGTTAGGGACTCATTGGTAGCGATTCGGTAAAGCCAGGTAAACAGGGAGGAATTTCCTTCAAATCGATCCAAGGCCTTGTACGCTTTGATGAAGGTGTTTTGGGTAAGGTCATCCGCATCCTCATGTATCAATACCATGCGACGGATCACCTGATAAACAGGTTTTTGATAGGTTTCGATCAACTGCCTAAAGCCAAGCTCCTTGGTGAAAGGAGAACGGATACGGGCCAAAAGTTCTTGATCGTTTGCCTTCATTAGTAGGAATTAGACCGATGGAAGAGGATAGGGTTTAATTGGATAAACCAATTTTCCCTTTTCTGCCGGAAGTTAATAGACAAAGCTGGAGCATTCTAAATTCATCTCCTTTTTGCCAATGAATCCATTTGCAAAATAAAAATTGCTTCTTAGTCCAACAGCCAATTAGATTTCTACCAAATAATCTAAGACTCCTGCATTTTTCCCTTTGGGTCGGACCACGAGTAAGGGTACGCGGTTATTAAATTGGATGAGTCGCTCTGCCATGCTGCCAATATGGAGCGCAGTCGATGCTGTTTTTCCTTTGGTGCCAATTAAAATTGCGTCTACCTGATGAGCTACTGCAGCTGCTACAATTTCCTGGACAGGATTATCGTCTTCATCCGGTGTATAGACTGGCGTAATTTTTATCCCTTTGGTATCTATTTTCTGAATAAATTTCTTAAAATTCTCTCCCGCATTGTTTTTTAAGAGCTGTGTAAACTCCTCAAAACTTTTTCCAGTTAAATGGTAGCCTGAAGGGACCGTAAATACATTTTGAAAAAATAGTTCGGGATCCTTCCCGTATTTTTTAGCCCATAAAATCCCATTCTCCAAAGCATTTTTCGAATGTTCTGAGAAATCGCTTGGTACTAGAAGCTTGGAGAATTTTGGCTGTGCATTTTCAGGAACGATAAGTAAGGAACAAGAGGATCTTCTCGAAAGCCTTTGGGTAGCTACACCTGTACCAACAAGATCTACTTTTCTTCCCAAAAGTATTAGGTCAGCGGATTTTTCATCTGCTAGCTTCAGAATTTTTTTGGATAGGTTTCCTTCCTTCACTACAAAATTTAGGTCAAGCCCTTTGGTTTTAGGGAAGTTTGCCTCAACCAGTCCTTCCATGTATGTCCTGCGCTCCTCCATCATCTGATTGATCAAGTTTGGAAATGCCTCCTGCAATTCCTTTGGAAGGGAGAAGTTTTTGATCACGTTGGTGAAGTAAATCTTCTTTACCTGATTCACTTTTGCGATAAATCCAGCAAAGGCAATTAAGGTCTGATCTAACGGACTTTGATCCAGACAGACAATCAATTTTTTTATCGGATACATGAGGTTTGAAAGTAGCTGAGGGTAAAGGTAATCGTTGTAAAATATTCTTTGGGTTCCTATAAAGTTAATTTTTTTCTTGTTGAAAAATCGAGTGAGTAAGCCAATTCTCTTTGGAATGAATTTTCGGGTTTCTGATTAATTCAAGGGGTTTTGTTTTAGCTTTTAAAGTTCAATTCAGGCTGATTGGAATGAAAATTCAGAGACTTTATTTTTTTCCGCACAGGATTCCGCTTCGATGTGTATATTTGACCTATCCGGGCCGTCGACTTGTTCGAACTTCACAAATTAACAACAATACCGAGTAAAGCCCCCTTCAAAATTAGGCCTCACCCCGTTCCTACGGGGCCTCGCTCAAAAAGCAGGATAACAGTGGAAGGTTGCGAATATAAGGCAGCTCAAATCTTGTCAAACTAGAGGTTTCGTAACACTCTTAGGCCCGGATTATTTTCCTCTATTTTTTAGCCAAGCCCACTCTTCTTTGCCTACCCCCAAAAGTGCGGAGCTGCCTACAAAAACTGCTACGATGATTCCCGAGGTGACGACTAGGGAGAGAAATGGGGAGCTTAGGGTTGGGCTTAGGTACAGTGCTAGGACGGAAATTGTACCTACAGCCATAATCTTCAAAGTTTCCAAGCTAAAAGGATCCAATTGAAGCCGCCATTTGAGGTAAGCATACTTTACGAAGTTGTAGGCGAGCATGACTGCAGCAGAACCTATGGCAGCACCTTCGATACCCATTACTGGAATTAAAAAATAATTTGCAGCAACTAGCAAAACGCTCATGCTTACAGTCAGGATCAGATTAAATCGGTAGTAAGAGGAAAATACTAGGATCTCACTATTTAATGAAAAGGCTACATCCACCAATTTTCCAAGGGCAATAATGAAGACCACCCATTTTCCAGTTTGGTAGATTTCCCGATTGGGTACAAAGTGATAAATCGAATCGATATTGGCCCAAATTAGTGCGAAGATAAGCAAGCAGATGTAGAGCTGCCGATTTGATAATTGCCGGTAGAGGAGGTTGATTTCTTGAATTCGCTGCTGTGCAAAATGTTCGGCTATCAAGGGCATGGCAACCTGTGAAATAGCCCTTCTTGGAAGTTCAATCACGAGTGCCATGTAAAATGCGATGGAATAAATGGCATTGGCTTCCAAGCTCAGCATGGAGCTGATCATGACCGAGTCAATTTTTAGGATGAGCGTGGAAGCAGCAGTAGCCAAAAAGGTCAGCAAGCTGTATTTGAGGAGCGAGCTTTTAAAGCCGCTTGGAAACTTGTTCCATGAAAAATCGAATTTAAACACACCCAACCAAACAAGGTAAAAGGCGACTCCAAACATGGAGAGGCCATATACTCCCACCAATCCCTGCATTACTTGGTCAAAATCAATCCACTTGAGCAAGTAAAGGGCGACCAAGATGGAGGTAAGGAGTCGAAGGAAGACCTCTCTAAAGAAAGTGGGGATGCCAACTTTGATGAAGGATCGTGCAAAGGCATCCAGCACACTACTCCAAACTGAAAACAAGGCAACAACTAAGGCTACGCCAAGAAAATTGATGACCTCTGGGGAATTAGAAGCAAATAGGGAAATCACCTGTTGCTTAAATCCAAAAAATAGGAGCGCTACGACGCCAAATCCTAGGAAGGAAAATAGCAAACTGAAGGTAAGCAAGGCACCTTGATTTCGCTCGAGTTTGGGGAAATAGCGTGTGATTCCATGCCCTAAACCCAACTGTGCAAAGGGTACGAGCAGCAATCCTAAATCTTGAATGGTGCGAAATGTTCCCAGTTGGGTGGTGTCCAAGGCGTAAGGATAAAGCCATAGGACATTTATATAGCCCAGTACCACACCTATATAGGAAAAAATAGTGGTTTGTATGCTTTGAAAGGCTATTTTTCGCATAAGCCAAACTTCACAAAAATAATTGGGAAATCCATACCCTTTGGCCAGAGTTTAGGACTTGGCACATTTGTCGCAAGTAGCCCCACCTTTTGGTTTTTGAAAAAATTTACGGATGAGGTAGTAGCTAGCCCCAAGCACGGCAAGGATGACGAGGAGTTGCTGTCCCATTAGGAGAAAATTTGAAAGGTGATAAATGCCATGAGGTAAGCTAATGCACTCATGTAGGCCGTTTGAATAATTGGCCATTTCCAGCCCTTTGTTTCTCTTTTGACCACGGCCAAGGTACTCATGCATTGCATGGCAAACACATAAAAGACGAGTAAGGAGTAGGAGGTAGCAGGAGTGAATGTTTTCTCACCCGTGCTGGCATTCACCTGGGCAGCGAGTTTTTCACGAATAGTCAAGTCGTCCTCTAGGTCGCCACCAATGCTGTAAATGGTAGCAATTGTAGAAATAAATACTTCTCGCGCTGCAAAAGAAGTAATAAGCGCGATCCCAATTTTCCAATCGTATCCCAAGGGTTGAATGGCGGGCTCAATCGCCCTTCCCATGATGCCAATAAATGAATTCTCAAGCAATAGGGAATTGGTTTCTGCTTCAATCAGTGCCACTTGTTCTGGACTTGTTGCCTGCTCCTGCTGAGCGATTCCCTGCTGTCGAATTTCATCCATGGTGGCAGGTGGGCCATAGGATGCCAAAACCCAAAGCACGATGGATATGGCCAAAATAACTTTACCAGCCTCAAAAACGAAGGTTTTAGATTTTTCAAACATGGTGATGCCCACATCTTTCCATCGTGGAATTCGGTAGGAAGGGAGTTCGGTCATCAAGAAACTCTTCTCATCCGTTTTGAGGATGACTTTAAGCAGGTATGCAGTGCCCAAAACCCCAAATACTCCTAATAGGTAGAGGCACAGGAGAGCAAGTGCTTGGAGATTGATAAAGCCAAATACTTGTTCCTCAGGGACACTCAGTCCAATCAAAATAATGTATACCGGTAGTCTGGCAGAGCAGCTCATCAAGGGGGTGACGAGGATGGTGATCATTTTTTCCTTCCAATTGGAAATGTTTCGAGCGGCCATCACCCCTGGAATGGCACAAGCCACACCGGATACCAATGGAACAATGCTTTTGCCATGAAGTCCGAATGGACGCATCCAGCGATCTAGCAAGAAAACCACGCGGGACATGTAGCCCGTATCTTCCAAAATGGCCAAAAAACCAAATAACAATGCGATTTGTGGAATGAAAATTACTACTCCACCAATCCCTGGAACAACCCCTTCAGCAAGCAAACGAGTCAGTGGCCCCTCAGGAAAAGTAGCTAAAACACGGCCACTCACATCGGCAAAGAACCCATCAATCCAGTCCATGGGGTAGGATGCCCAAGAAAAAAGAGTTTGGAAGATTAAAAGCAATACTCCAATAAATACGAGGTATCCAAAGAAAGGATGTAAGACCACCTTGTCAAGGGATGATTTGGCTTTGGGCGAAGATTTTTTCGTTATTGCTTTGGTCAATAATTCCGTGATCTTCTTGTAGCGAATCTTGGTTTCCTCTAGCTGAACCTCTTCTAAGTTGAATTTATTTTCTTCCAGTACCTGAGCTAGCCAATTTCGTTTTTCTTCTGAAATAGCCTTGTCTTTGGCACCAAAACGAATCATTTGATACGCCTGATAATCGTTTTCAAGTTCAAATTTCTCTTTGACAAGGTCTAGAATTGAAGGAGGTACTACCTTCAAAATATCTACAAATTGGGGGGCTTTTGAAAAATTCCGCTGGTGGATAAGCTCCTTGATAGGCTCCAGCCCTTTTTGATTTCTTGCATCTGTTTGAAGGATGGGGACTCCTAGTTGCTTGAAAAGCTCGAAGCTGCGAATTTCAATATTTTTTGCAGCAGCTAAATCTGACATATTGAGTATAATGGTCAGGTTTACGCCCAAATCAATCAGTTGAGTAGCAAGAAATAAGCCCCTAGAAAGTTGGGTGGAATCAATCACCATCAAGACATAATCAGGTCTTTTTTCAAGCTCGGGATTATTCAATACCCGGTGTGCAATGATCTCGTCTTCGGAATTGGGGAATAGGCTGTAGGTACCAGGAAGATCAAGGATCTCAAAATTCTCTCCTTGAATCTGTAAAACTCCAGTCTTTTTATCTACCGTGACACCTGGGTAATTTCCAATTTTTTGGTTGAGGCCTGTCAGGTAATTGAAGATGGTGGACTTGCCGACATTGGGATTGCCAATGATTGCAATTCTAGGAGGAGAATGTACTTCAGAAGGTTCTTTTGCAGCCATGATTAGGAGAGCAATTCAATTCGAATCAATGCAGCTTCATTTTTCCGCAACGCAAGGAGGGTTTCCTCGAGCCGAAAAGCCAATGGACCTCCCGAAGGAGCTCTATGCTGTAAGGTCAGTTGTTTTCCTGGAAGGAAACCCAATTCCATCAAATTGATTTTTAATGGGGAGGAACTGATTTCCACTATTCGTCCAGTTTGATTGAGATGGAGTTGGTCTGCGGTCATGGATAAGTACGAATCCTTTACCCAAAAGTAGCATTATTTGGAATGAATCTAAAGAAAAATAGCGAAGAAATTTTATGTGATTATCCGCAATCATGCCAGTTGCTCAGCACGACTATTTAAACTGCGGATAATCGTTCACAGACCGTAGACCACGGTCTACAGGCAGTCCACGGTCTACAGGCAGACCACGGTCCACAGCTCACCTAATTGAACTTCAACCCTTGTTTTCTTTAGTTAGTTGTGAAAAAGCGGATATTCAGAAAATTTTAAACCGGTTGCCTGATATTGAGCCTGAACATCGAGCAGTTAATGGAGGCCTTAAAAAGTTCCTTTTACCGATACTTGGAAATTACGTCCTGGGCTGACAATTCCAGAACTATACCCTCGATACTGCAGATCACCTAAGTTTTCGATCCCGGCATTGATTTGAATGCTTGGGCTGATGGGGATGCGCGCAGCGAAATTGATAATCATCCAGGAAGGTGAATAGGGCTTGCCTTGGGCATCTGTGGCATAGATGGCAGGTTTTGCGATTTCTTCTTGTGGCATTTTCTCAAAAGGCATGGCAGCACTGTATTGTGAACTCAATTCTAGAGTCATTTTTTTGCCTTGAAACCGAAGTTTAGTTGCTCCAAAGTTAGGCGCTGCATGCCGTGATGGGCTGGTGCTCTTGTCGTCCAACTCTTCCACTCCTTTTTGCCAGTTGTAATTGGAGCTGAACAGGAGCTGACGACTCAAGGCCAACTCAATTCCCGCTTGAATTCCTTTGACCTCTGCATAGGCTGCATTTTGGATAGAAAAAAGTTTGCTTAGCTCTCCACTGTAAAGTAATTCCGTTTGACCCTTAAAAGTGGTAGGTCTCCGAACCATCGCTTGATCTAGCCAAGTATAATACCCTGTTACATCCAATTTAATTGTTCCAAAGAGTACCTTATTCAGATTTATTTCAGCGTTGTAAGCATATTCAGGTTGTAATTGTGGATTAGGAACCATTAGACTGCCCGGCTGGGAATCAAAAATTTTCCCCATATCATCCACATTGGGTGCACGGAATCCGGTTGCAACTTGTGGGGATATGCTGAAACTGGGATCTACTTGGTAAACGAATCCTAAATTACCCGTGATCGAATGGTATTGGTCCTTGAATTGGAGTACAGGAAGTGGATAGAATTTCAGGTTGTTGGAAAAGTCTGCATGAATCCCATTGATATTGTAGCGTAAAGCCGATTGCATCTTCCACCTGGTACTGAGTGGAGCTACATAGTTGGCATAGACCGCCCACGAAGTCCAGGTCGAATTTGGATAACGTGAGGAGGCGGTAGCCACCAGTTGATTGGAAATGTTTACCGATTGCCCCTTGGATTCCACTTTATTGATTACGGCTTCAAACCCATAGTTGAAGAACTGGGATTTGAATAGGGTTTTGATAAAGTCAGCATTGATCGAAGAAGCATTAACCTTTTCGATACGTTCAAATTGAGTTGCATTGCCCACACGACGATCGATTCGACTTTCTTCAAAGAATTGAGAAGCGACTGTAATTTTTGCTTGGTCATAAAGCTTTGTTGGATTTGTGGTCTTCCAGTTGAGCTGCTGCATCATCCAGCGTTGAGGGCCATAATCCCATCTGGCAAATCGCAATTTTCCATCTCTTTTTTCAATTAATCGATCGTAACGCGGAATATTTCCTGTGGAGGAATAGTGAAATGCATAATCAATAGTAGAATTCTTGGAAGCTTTGTAACTGATTTTTTGCATCAGATTCACCTGCTTGTACCCAGCACCAACTTGCTTTCTTGGGTTGGGATTGGTAATTTCTTGATCTATTCCATTGATTCGTTCTACAAAGGTTGACCGCAGATAGGAGTCTTGACCCTTATTTTTTCCCATGATCAAATCCCCAAAGTCAAAGTAGGAGGCACTTGTGACGAATGCCCATTTCCCTTTGCCATAGCTAAAGTCTGCATGAAACGTTTCCTCTGAATAGGCGGAGGAAAACCGGCTTACCACATTTCCTTTGAGTTGTTGATTTTCATGATCTGCACGTAGTGTTTCAAAGACCATCACCCCACCAATGGCATCCGAGCCGTACATTACTGCTCCTGGGCCAAAAAGAACCTCGGTATTTTGAAGCGAAAATGGATCGATTGAAATCACCTGTTGGAGGTTGCCACTTCTAAAAATTGCCGTATTCATCCGCACCCCATCGATGGAGTAAAGGAGTCGATTGGCTGAAAATCCCCGAATCATCGGGCTTCCTCCTCCCAGTTGGCTTTTTTGAACAAATACTTCTCCGGAGGATCCTAACCAATCCGCAGTGGTGACGGGATTGCGCAAGTCAAGCCATTCGGAGTCTAGTTGACGTACTTTTCCCGAAACATCGGCTTCATTTTGGTTCCACCGTGAGGCAGAAATCACCGTGGTGGCAAGGGTAAGGGAACTGGATTCTAGGTAAATCAAGTAGTTCAATGCCTCGAGTTCTTCCCAAGAAAGCGTTTTGTTTTTGTACCCTAGTCGAGAAAAGGTAAGCGGGTTTTTGCCTTGAAACTCGGAAAGGCTTGCAATTCCTTCTTCCGTGGTGGAGGTACTTACTTTTAATTTTTTATCAACGAGCTGAACACCAGAAAGGGGTTTCTGGCTTTCGTAATCAAAGACACGGAGTTGCTGAGCTAGTGCAAGAGGACTAGTTCCAACTAGAAGTAGAAGAAAGTAACTTAAGAATTTCATTGCGGATAGCAGTAGTCAAAATTAAGAATTGAATTCACAGGAACGTAGGAAGATTTAGATGAATGGTGTTTTTTTAAACCCTGTGCGATTTAGTTCACTAAATTCAATCCTTGTGCTAATTCATTTTTGTAGCTTACTTTTAATTCATGACGAAAGACATCCTCAGGCAAGCACTTCCTAATTTAACTGATCCCAAACTCTTGGATCGTTTGTTGGAGAAAGGTCAGTTTTTAACCTATGAACCTGGAAAAACGCTGATGGAACCTGGGCAATTTATAAAGGCTGTTCCTTTGGTACTGGAGGGATCTATCAAGATCATGCGGGTGGATGAGGATGGAAAAGAGCTATTTTTGTACTACCTAGAATCGGGAGAAACCTGTGCACTTTCCTTGACCTGTTGCTCCGCTGCAAGACCAAGTGAAATCAAAGCGATAGTAGAAGAGAAAGCCTCCATGCTTTTTATCCCAATTCAACTTCATGAGCAATTGGTAGATGAATTCAAGCAATGGAAGGATTTTGTTTCGAGCACCTACCAACACCGTTTTCAAGAGATGCTGACCGTATTGGATGCTGTGGCTTTCAAGCGAATGGACGAGCGTTTGATGAACTACATTGTTACGAAGATGAAGCAATTGAAGTCCAATGAATTGCACACTACGCACCAAGAAATCGCCAACGAATTGGGAACGGCTCGTGAGGTGATTTCACGGTTGCTCAAGCAGTTGGAAAAAAAGAAATGGGTTGAGCTTGGTAGAAATGTAATTTATATCCGCGACGATTTTGAAGAGTTGATTAGTCGCTAGTTAGTTCAGGACCAGCAGGTAAACCTTCTTTGAGAAGGCCAATCGTAAGGGTACCCATAACGATAAGGTTGACCTTTTGATTCTGAGCGGTCTTGGCAATTTGCTACCACTGCAGTAAAATAAAAAAAAACCACTTCGTTTGAGGTGGTTTCTGGTGGCAAATTTGGTTAACCTATTTTTTTGTGTCTTTTTATTATTAATGCAAAATTTCGCATGGATCAATGGATTTAATTATTTGGATTTTTCTCTAGAAAACTGAGTAACTGAATCGATTTTTCCTTCCAAGTTGAAGCTGAAAACCTCCATTAGATTTTTATCCCAAACGGTGCCATCTTTGGATACACGTTTCTCTGTAGAGTATACAATAATTCCTGAAGCAGGATCGGTATCTTTTATTTTAAAAGGAAGAATAATAATGGGTTTCCAATCTAATGACGTGTAATTGGCAAACCAGGAAGAAAGGTTTTCTTTGGTCATTTTGCTGATTGATCCATCAATATTATTAACCGTCACGACATCTGCCAATGCAGCAGCTACTCCTTGGACATCCATCGCATTATATGCTTTCACGTAATTTTCAATGGCAGCGACTTCCCCGCGGTTTGAAAATTGGAGCGCTCTCCCATTTACATCAGATCCTGACTTACTTTCGATGTATTTTCCTCCGGAAGTTTTACCGAATTCATTCGTTGCCGGAATAGAAGAGTATTGTACCATGTTTTCGATTTTTCCAGCTTCGTCAATGAAAAACATCTCAAAGAAATTCAAGCTTTGTTTTGAGCCATTTTTGAAAACCCGGTCTTCCGTCGATTGAACCATGACGATTTCCTTACTAGAACCTTCTACCTTGATAGGCAAAATGGCCATTGGTTTGTTGCTCACAGACTTTAATGTTTCCATACTTTTCTTATGACCTTCCCCACTTCTTTTCACATATTCATCTGACCAAAGTAAAACTTCTGCGTCGTGATTAACGGCATTGAATGCGTCAACCGCTTTCAAAACTGTTTGGACACTTTTTTCAGAACCTAATTGGAAGCTTTTTCCTTTGTCTTCTTGGACAAGAATTATACCTGCCTTTTGTTGGGCATTTGTGATGAATGAAGCAGCAACGAATGCGCTCAATAACAGTAATTTTTTCATGATTTTTATTTGTTTGATACGTAGCAATAAAATTCAATTTATTCTTATTTCAAAGTAATTTAGCTTGAATTTATTATCTTTTTGAAACTTTAATTAAAGGTGATTTTGTAGTTTAAATGACTAGAAATTGGCTTTTTTTAGTTTTTTTTACGCGGTAAAACTTTTGAACCAAGAAATCGCCAATGAATTGGGGACTGCTCGAGAGGTGATTTCTAGACTCTTGAAGCAATTGGAAAATAAAAAATGGATTGAATTGGGTCGAAACGTCATCTACATTCGAGACGACTTCGAAGAGTTGATTGCCAAATAGTTAACGCAAAACGAGTAGAGGTGCCTCACCATGAAAAGCCATTTGAATGGAATCACTCTTGGTGAATAGCTCGTCCAAAAAGCTTTGCTGTGCATGACACATCACCAATATCCCTGGCTTTGAAGATGTATTAAATTAGTCATGTAACATTTGTCACCGCTTTTAAGGAACCGGGAGCCCTACTTTTGAGAAGTAAATTCTAACTTGCCTCCTGAATGGATAGTATCGTAATCACTGGTTTTGCTGCCGCAATTTTTATTGGCATCAGCTTAGGGCTGATTGGCGGTGGGGGATCTATTTTAACCGTTCCTGTTCTCGTTTATATTTTGGGTGTAAATCCTGTCTTGGCCACTGCCTATTCCTTATTTGTGGTTGGGAGTACCTCATTGGTAGGTGCGGTTACTTACATGAAAAAAGGATTGGTCAATTACAAAACCGCTTTGGTATTTGCTGTTCCATCCTTTATTACAGTCTTTCTTACCCGTAAATTTTTGGTGCCCGCACTTCCAGATCCATTGTTTACGCTAGGAGAGGCTATCATTACCAAAAATATTGGAATCATGGTGTTTTTTGCGCTGATCATGCTTGCCGCGTCTTACTCCATGATTACCACTAAAAAATGTGAGGATTGTGAGGAAGATGGACCAGTCGCATTCAACTTTCCCATGATAGCGCTGGAAGGGTCAGTGGTAGGGCTGATCACGGGGATCGTAGGTGCTGGTGGGGGATTCTTAATTATTCCAGCCTTGGTATTACTTGCGAAGCTTCCGATGAAAATGGCGGTGGGGACTTCCTTGCTCATTATTGCTGCCAAATCCCTAATTGGATTTTTGGGCGACCTCTCTACTCAGACGATTGATTGGCAGATGTTATTTATCTTCACTGCATTATCCATTGTCGGAATTTTTATTGGAAGTGCATTGTCCAAAAAAATAAATGAGAGGGTTCTCAAAACAGGTTTCGGGTGGTTTGTGTTACTAATGGGAATTTATATCATTACCAAAGAATTGTTAGCTGTTTGATAGTAGTATGCAAGAGTACGTTCAGATATTTGTAGATGGGTACGTAGGGTATTGGAATTACCTGAGCGCTGAGATTTTGTATCCCTCGTGGCACAACTATTTTTGGTGGCTTCTTGGTATTTCAGTTGTAGTGTGGGGACTGGAGCTGGCTTTTCCATGGCGTAAAAATCAGGCTGCTATTCGAGAGGATTTTTGGTTGGATGGCTTTTACATGTTCTTCAACTTCTTTCTATTCTCCTTGATTGGTTACAATGCGATATCCAATGTAGCTGTGGAGGCATTCAACGATTTCCTAGCGCTTTTTGGGATCACCAATCTAGTTGCATTCCAAATTGCCTCTTGGCCAATTTGGTCTCAATTCCTACTTCTATTTGTGCTGGCAGACTTTATTCAGTGGAATGTACACCGTTGGCTGCATTACAGTCCTTGGCTTTGGGAATTTCATAAAGTCCATCATTCTGTAGAGCAGATGGGATTTGCGGCGCACCTGCGCTACCATTGGATGGAGACGATTGTCTACAAATCAGTTCAATACATTCCGCTTTCCATGATTGGCTTTGGGCTGGATGACTTTTTTATCCTGCATTTGGTCACCATTTTGATTGGTCATTTAAACCATGCGAATGTGAAAATCACCTATGGTCCCATGAAGTATGTATTGAATAATCCGGTCATGCATTTGTGGCACCATGCAAAAGAAATTCCAGCAGAGCGTCAAGGGGTGAACTATGGAATTTCGCTCAGCCTCTGGGACTACCTCTTTGGCACAGCTTATATCCCCAATCAAAACGCAAACGAGCCTCTAGGATTTGAACGGGTGGAAACTTTCCCTAAAACTTTTTGGCATCAACTTACTTATCCTTGGAACAAGAAGAAGTAAAGCTGCTCGAGTTCTAGAATCAACTAAATTTTGCACTGTTTTTGCGTTTTACCGCTTTGGCATTTTGTTGAGGGCTATGCCCTTTTGCATCCTGGATTTGAAGGTAAGTAGGTCTTCAGGGGCTTTTTTACTGTGTTTGGTACTGCGGCCTTGCACCCGAGCACGCCACATTTTGAATGAACTTTTCTTCATATGGAGGCGCATCAGCTGAATGGTCTCTCCTTCAGTAATTCCAAATTGACTCAAAATCGCATCAAATGGGGTACGGTCCTCCCAGGCCATTTCGATAATGCGATCAATATCCGAGAGCGGAAGCTCTTTTAATTTTTTCATATTCTTAAAACCTTGAGCTGCTTCCAAGGTTTTAAAAATATGAAAATTTCTGTGGTTTGGTTGAAGCGTGATTTGAGGTTGAGTGATCACCAACCCTTGGCTGAAGCCATTGCCGCAGGATTCCCGATCCTTCTGCTGTACTGCTTCGAACCTTCTCTGCTGGCTGCTCCGCAAAGCAGCGATCGGCATTGGCGTTTTGTCTGCGAAAGCCTCAAAGACATGGAGCAGCGATTAGTTCCAATGCAGGCCAATCTGTTGATCGTTAGAGACGAAGTAAAAACGGTTTTTACCCAAATCCAGCAAGACTATTCCATACAGTCCGTCTATTCGCATCAGGAAACGGGTATCGAGGTCACTTACGCCCGAGACCGGGAGATGGCTGCTTATTTCAGTGCCAAGGGCATCCCTTGGAATGAATACCAGCAGCAGGGTGTGCAGCGCAAACGCAAAAACAGAAGGGGATGGGAGTCTTTTTGGCATGCCTTTATGACTGCTCCACTCGCTCATCCGGCCTATGATCGGGCTACCTTCGTTCCCATTCCTGAAGCGCAGCAACTCAAGCAGGTCTTCACCACCTTGCCTGAAATTTGGATCACTTCACAGGACATCATGCAGCCTGGAGGAGAACGAAACGGGCGTAAGTACTTGAAAAGTTTTCTTGAGGAGCGCGTCAAAAACTACAGCAAACAGATTAGCAAGCCCGAAGGAAGTCGAACTGGCTGTAGTCGGCTATCTCCTTATTTGGCCTGGGGATGCCTCTCGCTCCGGGAAGTGTTTCAAGCGGCTACAGAAAAGGCAGCCACTGGTTTTCAAGCCCGTAACCTGGCTAATTTCCAGTCGCGTTTGAGGTGGCATTGCCACTTTATCCAAAAATTTGAGATGGAGTCCCGTATGGAAAAAGAGCCCATCAACCGTGGATTTTTGTCATTTCCCTACACTCCACAACCCGCTTGGATCAAGGCATGGGAAGAGGGCAAGACAGGCTTTCCCCTCGTGGATGCCTGTATGCGCTGCTTGCGCGAGACAGGCTACATTAACTTCCGCATGCGGGCCATGGTGGTTTCTTTTCTTACCCACCACTTGAGCCAGCCTTGGAAGTCGGGTTCTGCCCACCTTGCGCAGCAATTTTTAGATTTTGAGCCGGGCATCCACTATCCCCAACTTCAAATGCAGGCTGGTGTCACGGGGATCAATACCGTGCGCATCTACAATCCCGTCAAGCAATCTCAAGAACAAGATCCAGAGGGTGTATTTATCCGCAAATGGGTGCCTGAGCTGGCGCCTGTGCCCCTGGCATTTTTGCATACACCTTGGGAACTGACTCCCATAGAGTTGCAGGGGCTCGATTTTGCCTATGGCGAAACGTACCCTTATCCCATAGTCCACGTGGAAAAGGCAGCAGCTGAGGCTAGGGACCGTATCTGGGCGGCTCAAAAGGCTCCTGAAGTGGTAGCTGATGCGGTGCGCGTGTTGGCCAAGCATACCCTTTCTAAACGTTGGTCCTGAAATGAAAAAGCAACACTTACCCACCAAAATCTGTGTGGTTTGCAACCGTCCCTTTACTTGGCGGAAAAAATGGGAAAAAAACTGGGAGGAAGTCAAGTATTGCTCCGACCGTTGTCGGGGAGATGCTAAAAAGTTAAAGCCAGCCTAGCGGAAGGAGGATGCATAAAATGCCAACCAAAGCAGCAAGGGCAGGAAATAGGATAGCAGCACTACAGGGATGCTCTCTTGGATGCTTCGACGACTAATCGTGTGAAATCCAATCACCCAAGCTACTCCATAGCCAATTTCAAATAGATTTAGTAACGATAGCGGGTAGTGAAATCGTTCTTGCACATTTTCTGGGCCTACAAGCCAGAGGGCAGATAAGGGCTCAAAATTTTGAATTTCGAGGTAACTCACCGTTCCCGTTGGATTCATATACCAGAGTAAGCGGAGCAGTTCTGGGAAAATAAAGATGAGTTCGGCTACCAAAGCAAATTGCCAGAGTGCTTTAAACTTTACTTTGTATCCGATAGTCAGGCCGATGGACCAGAAAAGAAAGGCAATGACTGTAAACTTCCAGAGCAGCGCAAAGGGTGTCCAAAAGTAGTTAAGCGTGTTAAAAATATGAAAAAATAGCAGGTCACCCTGAGCCTCCAATCGTTCCGAATCAGGAATGGCCTCCAAAACGAGGGTATTCGTCAAGTACCTGATTACAAGAAAGGTAAGTACAAGTACAACGAAGAAAAGTCGCTTATCAAAGTCTAGGGCCTCTGAAATTTTTTGAGCCAAAGGGGAAGGTGCTGTTGCCATTTTCTCGTCTTATCCTTGTAAATCTAAACGTTTGTATTGAATTCACCGTAGATTTGCATCGTAAACCAACTAAGAGCTATGCGTCAGGTCTTTCATCTGCTTGCTTTTCTTCTTTTTTTTGTGTGCCTCCCGGTAGAAAGGCTACAGGCACAAGCGCCAGGAACAGCAAATGCTCCCTATTTGCTTTTGGATAGGGGGCTTCAATACCGAATTACGAAGTCGATTAATAGCATGTATAATTTTGATTTCGCTACGGCGGAACGGGATTTTGCTGTGATCATGTACCAATATCCTGAGCATCCTTTGCCGGATTTTCTGATGGCTATTGGCTACTGGTGGCGAATTGAAATTAATGTCGACAACAAGCGATATGACAATATTTTCATCCAATACCTAGACCGTGCCAATGCCAAAGCTGAAAAAATGTTGGATCAAAATCCTAAAAATAAGGAAGCGGCATTTTTTTTAGCAGCAGGGCATGGATTCCAAGGGCGCTTGTATAGCGAACGTAAAAGTTGGACGAAGGCCACATTTGCAGGGAAAAATGCACTGAAGTACATGGAAATGAGTAGGGGAGAACAGGAGTTTAATCCTGAACTCCTGCTTGGTGATGCCTTATTCAACTATTTTTCAGTGTGGATCCCAGAGAATTACCCCTTGTTGAAGCCCGTGCTGGCCCTATTTCCAAAGGGGAACAAAAAGCTGGGTCTATCGCAACTTGAAAAGGTAGCATCTAACGCTTTCTACACACGAGTGGAAGCCCAGTACTTCCTATTTAGATTGTACGGTTCGGAGGAGAAAAGGCCAGAAGATGCCTTGCGGATTGTGGAATACCTTCACGAAAAATTCCCAAACAATCCCTATTTCCACCGTTCCTATGCGCGCTACCTCTACACGACTGGAAAGTGGACGCAGGCCATGCAGGAATCCCTAGAGATCATGGATCGGATGGAGCAGAAGCAATTTGGATACGAAGCCACGAGTGGGCGCTATGCTGCATTTTATTTGGGGGAATACTATTACCGGATAGGAAATACGATAGAGGCAAAGCGCTATTATTCCAAGACTGCAACACTTGGAGAAGAATCTGAATCTCAGGAGAGTGGCTATTATTTGTTCTCCTTAATTTCTTTAGGAAAGATAGCAACTGCCGAAAAAAATAAAGCGTTGGCAAAAACCTATTTCAACCAAGTGAAAAGGTATGCAAAACGAAAGCATCCGGCGCATCAGGAAGCGAGAAATTTTATCAAAAAGAATAAACTGTAAGAACTGCTAACCCTTATTTTTTTCATTTGCCATAGATAATTTGAATTCGTGGAAAAATGAGATCCAATTAAGTGGATTATTCGTTTTATTGTTCGTAATCTTTAACAAAATTCGGATTTCACCTTAAAAAACATCTGCTTACTCATAGAACTTTCATCATTTATTGTAAATTTGCACCACATAATATTTTGTAAAGCACAAAAAAATGGATAGCAACATTCGAATTAAATTCGATAAGATCGATCGAAGTATTTTGGAAATACTTCAGAGCAATGCCAAAATCACCAATGCACAGCTTTCTAAGGATATAGGGCTATCTCCAGCTCCCACCTTGGAGCGTGTGAAGAAATTGGAGCAATCTGGGATTATTAAGAGTTACCACGCGAAGTTGGATCCAGAAAAAATTGGACTAGGTGTAAGCACTTTTGTTTTGGTAAGCTTAATTGGCCACAACAAGGGAAATATTGATGCATTCATGAAAGAAATCAACCTGATTCAGGAGGTGATTGAATGTCACCACATCACTGGAACAGGTGATTTTATCTTAAAGATTATTGCCAAGGACATCATGGCTTATCAAAAACTGATGCTTGAAAAGGTTTCTGAAATCAAAGAAGTGGACTCCATGCAATCCATGGTGATTCTTTCTACTTTTAAGGATTCCAAAGTACTTCCAATTCCAGCTTAATTAGCCTAAAAGAATTTTAGGGTGGCCATGCCACCCTTTTTTTTTGAATGCCATGACAGAAAACCCTTGGAAAACTAAATCCAAAGCCACGGTATACGAGAACCCTTGGATTCGTGTGGAGCATCACGAAGTGCTCACCCCTTCGGGAAAGGATGGTATTTATGGGAAAACCCATTTCAAACACAAAGCCATTGCCATTCTTCCGATTGATGAAGAAGGGAATACCTGGCTGGTAGGTCAATACCGCTATGCGTTGGATGCCTACTCCTGGGAAGTCCCGATGGGTGGTGGCCCCTTGGAAGGAGATACGCTAGCTTCTGCAAAGCGAGAATTGAAAGAGGAAACAGGGCTGACTGCTAGCCAATGGACTGAGCTACAGCTGATCCATACCTCCAACTCAGTAACCGACGAGGTAGGGTACATTTTCTTGGCTCAGGGTCTGACTGAAGGCGAACCAGAATTTGAAGACACCGAAGACATTAGCATCAAAAAACTTCCTTTTGTGGAGGCATTGGAATGGGTTATGACCGGTAAAATAACCGATTCCTTGTCGGTAATTGCGATTTTTAGGATAGCGAGAGCATTGGGATATTGAAACTATGGCAGTACG